>JBDHSZ010000004.1:0-52164 GCA_039812945.1 Shinella sp. | reverse complement strand
TTAAAGGGGACGGACTGTAAATCCGTTGGCTCAGCCTACGTTGGTTCAAATCCAACTCCCTCCACCATTCCGTTGCTTCGGATCAAGACCCCCGCGGGTATAGCTCAATGGTAGAGCAGCAGCCTTCCAAGCTGAATACGCGGGTTCGATTCCCGCTACCCGCTCCAATTATTTCCATGGTGATCCACTGAAAGCGGTAGTGTTGGTGACCTGCCGGCTCGCCTCGATAAAGCAGGGGCAAATCCGTGGACCCTGCTGTCGCCTCGCCCATTTCGTCTCTCGCGCGCTCCCTCGTTGCCTGCTGGCCCCCGCCGCGCGGCCGCGAGCCGCCCTGAAATCGCTTGACGATCTGGATGATCTTGCCGGATGGGGTGGCGGTCCCGGGCTCCCATGCCAATAACTCAATCAGGCAGGAACCGATCATGATAGGGCCAGCTTTCGGCAACGGCCCCGCTCGAGAACGCATCGTCGATCTCGCTTTCCGACATGCCGAGGCGCGTCAGGACGTCCCGGGTATCGGCGCCGTATTTGCTTGGGTTGCCGACTGCGACAAGCGGCGTCTCGCCGCATTTGACGGCGCATTGCGTGACCAGTTCCACGGCGGTGCCGGCGGGGTGGTCGGCGTGCCGTATGAAGCCTGTCGCATGGGCGTCGTCCGTCGCGCCGAGGGCAAGGCGCGCCCGCAGGTCGGGATAACGGGCGAGGGGTTCGCGCTTTCCGTCAGGCGACACGTAGTCGTCGCCTTCGATCCTGCCCGCGATGGCTGATCGCGGCGGCATGGTGCCGACCGGGTCGGGAGCGGCGCCCGAGCGCTCGCTCGCCCAAAGGAACGGCATTTGAACGGCGGCGGCGCCGGCGGCGAGCGAGGTTCCCACCTGTCCGCCCTTGCCCGTCATTTTCGCCTGCAGCAGGCCGGCGACCGCGGCCACGGCGCCCCAGACCCCTGTCGCGGCATCGATCGTGCCGTAATGCGCATATTCTTCCGGCGGCGTCTTCTCCCGTTTCAGCCGATGCATGACGCCGGTGGCCGCCTGCAACACCTCGTCGAAGCCCTTGCGTTGGCCGCCTCGGGGCCGCTTCGGTCCGCCGAAGGCGCTGACCTGCGCCAGGACGATCGCGGGATTGAGGCCGGACAGACGGTCGATATCCAGGCCGAGCGCATCGAGCTGGGTTTCGGTGCCGTTGAAGGTGACGAGATCCGCCTGTGCCGCCAGCCGGGCGAGGATGGCCTGGCCCGTCTCCGTGGAGAGATCGAGCAGCATGCTCGCCTTACCGCGGGCCGATTGCAGCGACAGGATCACCGTGATCGAGGCATCGAAAGCCTGTCTCACCGGATCGATCTTGACGACTTCGGCGCCAAACCGCGTGAGGCACCCCGCGACGGTGGATCCGGCAATGACATTGCAGAAATCGAGGATGCGCATGCCGGAGAGAAAGGGCTCGTTCGGCCCCGGATCGGGGAGTTGCCAGGCCTTTTCGCGCCAGCGCGGGCGCCCGTCGCCGACGATCTCGCGGGGCGGCGTGGCGCGCTCGGCGCCGGCCCACAGGAAAGGACCGGCACAGACCATCGGGCCGCTCAGCGGGTCATTCAGGCGGATCGCCAGGCCCGCCGTTCCGGCCTCTCGCGATACCAGCCAGTCGGCGCTGGACTGGACGCGATTGCCGCACAGTCCGTGGGCGGCAAATTGCTGTTCCCAGTATGAGGCCGGCTGGCTGCGGATAACCGCTGCGATGTCATTGCGGAGCCGGCTCCGCCAATGCGGGGCGAGCCTCGGGTAACTGAAGACCGAGCCTTCCGCGGGGTCCTTCCATTCATGTGTCGACCGGTATGGTTCGTCGGTCGGCAATCCGTCGGCGAGCAGGCTTTCCCAAAGCCCGCAAAGCCTGAGCAGGCGCTCGATCAGTCCCCGGTGCGGCGGGATCGCGATATAGAACCATTCGTCGTCGGCTGAGAGGAATGCCCGGTAGGTGGGGTCGATCCGGGCCTGGATTTCCGCTTCCGGCAGGGGGATGTCCTCGGGATCGAAAACCGCGCGCGGATCGACATAGCGGGAGGGAAGGCCCTCGATCTTCACGTGATTGTACGAAAAGCCCTCCAGCAAGGCGCCGAAAAGCGAAACTTCCAGCGCGTCGCCGCGCCCGGTCCGCTGGCGCCCGAAAAGGCCGGCCACGACGGCAAGCGTCCCGAAGGCGGCCGCATAGGCCGACGCGATGGGCATCGGCATGAGGGCCGGCCCGAGGCCACGCAGGCGATTGCTCGGGCCGCGCTCGGCCAGCACCCCGGCCGCGGCGAGAACGGCGCCTTCGTCCGTCGCCTTGCCGGAAAAGCGCGGATCGCCGGCTGGAAAGGCCGGCAGAGCCAGCCGGACCGCCGTTTGTGGAAATGCATCTGTCAGGTCGCCGGGCACGGTATCGATCCCGATGACGACGTCCGCGCCGCTGGCCAACTCGCGCAGCGTATCGGCGTTTCCGGTAAGATCGGCGATCCGTTTTCCCCGGTCGAGCGCGGCGGAAAGCGGATCCGCCTCCGCCTGCCCGCAACGGATGACGTCCGCCCCGAGGTCGGCCAGTGCCAGGCCGACCATCTGCGGGGCCAGATCGGTGCCGAACTGCAGGACCCGCAATCCTGCCAGCGGCGTGTCGGAACGGGCGTCAGCCATCGAAGCGCCCCCAATCCGCCGGCCATTCGTGCGGATATGTCCGCTCGAGCGCTCCGGCGACCCTGAGCGCGATGTCCTCGCGATAGGGATGGGCCGCGATGTGGAGGCCGATCGGCAGGCGCTCCGCGGACAGGCCGCCCGAAACGCTCAGACTCGGGCACCAGGGGACCCAGTTGAACAGGGAGGTCATGTCCAGCCCGTTCTTTCGCCCGTCCGGCGTGGCGGTGTGATAACGCGCATCGTCTTCATCCACGCCGACGGCGGGCCGGGTCATGGTGGGGCTGAGAAGAACGTCGTGCGCCTCGAAAAGCGCGGCCATGGCGTCCCACTGGCGTTTCCGCAAGATGTCGAGCCTGCGGATGGACACCGCGTCGTGGCCGCGGCCCCTGGCGATGACGGCGGCAAGCCGGGGGTCCGCGCGCTCGCCGATGCCGTCGATGGCATCGCCGAAGAAAGCGGCGAGATAGACGTGCCAATGCCTGACCCAGCCGTCGGCGATCGCGCGGTCCCAGGCGAGCGGCGTTCGGGAGACGATGGCGCCGGCATGTTCGAGGGCGGCGGCGGCCTCCGCCAGCCGCTCCAGCACCTCGGCCTCGACATTGAAGAAGCCGAGGTCGTCGGTGACGGCGATCCTCAGGCCCCTGACATCGAATGCGTCCGGCAGGGCCGGAAGGGCAGGCGCGATCGTTGCCGGGTCCTTCCAGGTCGCGCCGCAAAGAGGGGGAAGGGCGGCCGTAAGGTCCGCCACGGTGCGGGTCAGCAGGCCGTGATGCTGGATATCGTCGACGAAGGACGGCTGGTCGTCGAGCGGAAGCCTGCCCGCCGCGGGCTTGATCCCGACGAGGCCGGTGCAGGAGGCGGGGATGCGGACCGAGCCGCCCATGTCGGTTCCGTGGCCGATCGCGACGGCGCCCGTCGCCACCGCGACGGCCGAGCCGCCGGAGGAGCCGCCGCAGGTGCGCTCGCGATTCCAGGGATTGCGCGTGACGCCGTGCAGCGGACTGTCGCAGAAGCTGCTGGACGCGCATTCCGACAGCGTCGTCTTGCCCAGGATCAAGGCGTCCGCGCGGCGGAACCGTGCGACGATCTCGGCGTCGGTGCCGGCGGTATTGCTCGCGAATGCATGAGAGCCGTATCTGTTGCCGAGGCCCGCGACGGGCGTGCAGTCCTTGATGGCGACGGGCACGCCCGCCAGCGGCCCGAGCCTCTCCCCGTTCTCTCGCCGGCGGTCGATCTCCCGTGCCGCCTGAAGCATGCCGTCGGCGTCGATCTCGGCGAAGCAATTGAGTTCACCCTGAACGCGCATCGACCGTTCGATGGCCCTGAAGGCGATGTCCGACGCTTTCACGCCGCCGGCCCGGACGGCGTCGGCAATCGTGGCGACCGGTGACCAGGGACCGATTTGAGCACTCACGGGGCAACCTCGAAAGCTTGGGCGAGCATCCGCGCTGATGGTGTCGCGCTGGGAAATCTCGCTTGAAGAAACGTTTCTTCAATTAGGCTTACGCTCGACACGATGTCAAGAGACTGCTACTTCACTTTTCATGAGTGCCACACGCAAAATAACGATCCGGGATGTCGCTGCTGCCGCGGGTGTCTCGGTGACGACCGTTTCGGATGCGCTTTCCGGCAAGGGACGTTTGCCGGATGAGACGCGGCAGAAGGTTCAGGCCACGGCCGAGAGGCTTGGCTATCGCCCCAGTGCGATCGCGCTCGGGTTGCGGGAGCGCGGCCTCGGCCTGGTCGGCCTGTGCATCGCGCCTGCCGGAAATGCCGCCCTGACCGATGTAGGGTACTGGGCGACGATCGTGACCTATGCGAGCCAGACCTTCCTGTCCGCGGGGCTCGCGCCCGTCCTGCTGCCGCATAGTGTCGATATGCTCGCCAAGCTCAAGATCCCGCTGGACGGCGCGATCCTGGTCGACCCGCTGGTGGACGATGCGGTCCTGACCTTCTTCGAGAAGAGGAGGGTGCGCTGTGTGACCATCGGCCGGGACCTCAATCGCGAAAGCACGTGCTGGCTGGATGACGACAACGGCGAGGGGGTCGAGCGGATGTTCGAGCAGGCTGTCGCCCCCGGCAGCAGGATCGCCGTGGTCACGATCGGTCAAAGAAAGAGCTACGCGGTGGACGCGATTGCCGGCGCGACGCGGTGGACGGAGCGGCATGGTTCGTCCATCGCGACATTCCAGACCGAAGGCCCGGACGATCGAAGCATCGAGGCGGTCGTCTCCCTCGTCCTGCAATCGGGCGCGGACGTCATCCTCGCGCAGCACGACCGGCTCGCGCTGCGCATCGCCGCCAATCCCGAGGTTGCCCGCAGAGCGTCGGGCGCCGGGCTGCGCCTCCTGTCGATTACGGATTCGCCCGAACTGGAGCAGGCGGGCATACCCATCTCCGCCGTTCGCCAGCGTCCGGCCCTACTCGCCGAAATGACCGCGAAGACCATGATCGAGATGATCAACGGCCGGCAGCCGGCAGGGCCGGTTCTCCTGCCGATGGATATCATCATCCGGCCGCCCGCCGCCGCCTTGCGCGCCTGACGCCGGAGCCGGCGAGGGCCTGTTTCGCACCGCCCGACCTTTCATTTTCATAGCCGCCCGGAAAAGGCGCTTGACAAAATACCCGAAATGCAGAAACGTTTCTTCAAGTCGGAAACAACGGCAACCAGGCCCGAGAGGGTCGTAGACCGGCTGCCGGAGACAACAAGGGAACGCTACCGATGCATGATGGGGCAACGCGCTCTGCGGCGGCCGTAAGGCTTGTGGGCATCTCCAAGAGCTACGGCGCGCTCCAGCCGGCCGTGGCCGCGCTCGATCTGGATATAAGGGCCGGCGAGTTCCTGACGCTGCTCGGCCCGAGCGGGTCGGGCAAGACGACGACCCTCAACCTCATCGCGGGGTTCGAGACGCCGACGGTGGGGCAGATTCTCGTCGACGGCGCCGATATCAGCGCGCTGCCGCCGCACAGGCGCGACATCGGCGTGGTCTTCCAGCACTACGCCCTGTTTCCGCACATGAACGTGCGGGAGAACATCGGCTATCCGCTGAAGCAACGGAAGGTCGGCAGGGACGAGATGCGTCGCCGGGTCGACGAGGTCATGCGGATGGTGGCGCTCGAAACCTTCGCCGAGCGCATGCCGCGCCAGCTTTCGGGCGGCCAGCAGCAGCGGGTCGCGGTCGCGCGCGCCATCGTGTTCCGTCCGCGCCTGCTGCTGATGGACGAGCCGCTGGGCGCGCTCGACCGCAAGCTTCGCGAGTCGGTGCAGCTCGAGCTGAAACGCATCCACCGCGAGCTCGGCGTGACCGTCGTCTTCGTGACCCATGACCAGGAAGAGGCTTTGGTCATGTCGGATCGCATCGCGATCTTCGAGTCCGGGCAGATACGGCAGATCGGAACGGCTGAGGAACTCTACGACACGCCGCATTCCCAGTTCGTCGCCCAGTTCCTCGGGGAATCCAACTGCTTTGCCGGCGAGGTCGAGCATGCGGACGGCCTTTCCCGGGTGAGCGGGGAGCACGGCGCGTTTCTCGGCGTCACGAATGCGGGAACGCCGCGGCAGGGCAGGGCGGCCGCCGTCGTCCGGCCGGAGCGCTGCCGGATTCTTGCCCCCGGGGCCGCGCCGCCCGACTGGAATGTCGTCAAGGGCAGGATCCGCGATGTCGTCTATCTCGGTTCGTTGCGGAAGATCGTCGCCGACCTGTCCACCGGCGACACCATGACCGTGATCTGCCAGCCGGAGGACACGTTACCCACCGAACCCGGCATCGTGATCGGCTTTCCCGTTTCAGCCACCCTGGTGGTTTCGGCAAACAACGCGCAACGACGGTGGAATACCGCCGCAGCCTGATGAAATCCGCAAAACGTCCCCGCATCGGCCGGGGCAAACAAGAGGGTGAACGAACATGTCTTTGAAAACCACCAGGACGATGATCATCGCGACGGCGGCGCTCGGCTTTGCCGTCCTGCCGGCCGGCGCCCAGTCCCTGCCGGACCTGAAGGGCCAGTCCTTCTCCTTCGCGGGCTTCGGCGGCGACCTGCAGAAGAACCAGGACGAGGCCTGGCTGAAACCCTTCGCCGCGGCGACGGGGGTGAGGATCGACCAGGCGGACGCGCCGTCGCTCGCCGCCCTCAAGACCCAGCAGGAGGCGAACAATGTCGGCATCGACGTCATCGAGATCGAATCGAGCACCGTCGACGCGGGCTGCGGAACGGTGTTCCAGGAGGTGAACATCGACCGTTCGCAGCTCGATCCGGCGCTCGACAAGAACAAGTGCGGCGTCGCGGTGGTAAAATTCTCCTTCGTGCTTGCCTATAACGCGGAGAAATTCGAGACGGCGCCGACGAGCGTCGCGGATTTCTTCAATGTCGAGAAATTCCCGGGCGTGCGCGCGGCGCGCAGCGGCACCAGCAATGTCGGGTTGCTGGAAGCGGCCCTTCTCGCCGACGGGGTGGAGCCGTCGAAAATCTATCCCATCGACCTCGACCGGGCCATCGCCAAGATCGGTTCGGTGAAGGACTCCATCGAAATGAAGGATTCCTTCGCCGTGCTGCAGGACGGGCTTGCCAATGGCGAGTTCGACATGGCGCTGATTCCGAACGGCAGGGCGCTGAACGCGGCCAAGACGAATCCCGCCATCAAGGTGGTCTATAACGGTGCGGTGACGCTCTATGACAACCTTGCCATTCCCACCGGCGCGAAAAACGTCGAGGCGGCCACGGCCTTCCTCCAGTACACGGCGCTGCACAGCACGCAGTCTGCCCTGACGGAGCGCTTCCCCTACGGCATGGGCACGCGCGGCGATGCCCCGAAGCTCGACGAGCAGTCGGCCGCGTTCTTCCCGGATACCTATGCGGACCAGCTCCTCGTGCAGGACAACGCATGGTGGGGCGAGAACGAGCAGACCGCCAACGACCGCCTGACCGCTCTCTTCGCGCAGTGAGTGATGACGATGGTTGGGAACGCGCCGTCCACCCCGCATGCTCTTTCCCGGCCGGATGTAGGCGGGGCGCGGCGCTCGCTGCGTTTCCTTACGGGCCGCTGGTGGATGGTATCGGTGCCGATTTTCCTGTTTCTCGGCGTCTTCTTCGTCTACCCGACGCTCCTCATCATCGTGAGGGCATTCACCCATTTCAATCCGCCGGAAACCGGCGGATTGGACAATATGGCCTGGTTCTTTGAAAACCCGGCGAACGTGACCATTCTGGCAAGGACCTTTCTGGTCGCGTTGGCCTGTACCGCGATCAGCGTCCTGATCGCCTTTCCCTATGCCTATCTGATGACGATCGTCAGCGCCCGCTGGCGCACGGTCATGATGGGCATATTGCTGGTCTCGATGTTCTTCGGCATCCTGCTGCGCAATTTCGCCTGGGTCGTCATCCTGCAACGGCAGGGGCCTCTCAACGAGCTGCTCGGCTTCATCGGCTTCGAGCGCATCCGCTTTCTCGGCACGACATGGGCGGTGCTGATGGGCATGACGCATGTCCTGTTCCCGTTCATGGCGCTGCCGCTCTTCGCGGTGCTGCGCGGCATCGACCGGAGGCTCGTCCTGGCGGCCCAAAGCCTCGGCGCGACGCCGGCGCGCGCGTTCCGGCAGGTTTACATTCCGCTCGCCATGCCGGGGATATTCGCCGGCTCGCTGCTCGTCTTCGTGCTTGCGCTCGGCTTCTACATAACGCCCGCGGTTCTCGGTTCCCCGCGCCAGGCCCTGCTTTCGCAACTGATGTACGCCCAGTTCGCGACGAATGCCGCCTTCGGGCGGGCGGGTGCCATGGCGCTCGTGCTGATCGTCGTCACGCTGGCCTTCGTGCTTCTGGCGAACGTCCTCCAGCGCCGCGGCAAGGCCTATGGAGAAAAGAGATGACGAATGCCTCCCCCTCGCGATGGCTCCTGCCTCTCGTGGCGATCCTCACCGGTTTCTGGCTGCTGCTTCCGCTGGCCGTCATCGTGCCGATCAGCTTCAGCGGCGAGAACAGCTTCCACTTTCCGCCCCGCACCTGGACGCTCGAACGCTATATGCATCTCGCGGACCCGACCTGGTTCTCGGCCGCCTCGAACAGCATCCTGATCGCTCTTGCGACCGCCGTCCTCTCCGCCGTCCTCGGCACCTTCGCGGCATTCTCGATCACCCGCAGCCGGTCGCTGGCCGTCTCGCTTCTCAGGGCGCTGATTCTCGCGCCGCAAGCCGTGCCGATCATCATCTTCGGCCTCGGCCTGTACCTCGTGTTCCTTCGCTGGAACATCACGGGGACGATGGCCGGCTTCGTGATCGCGCATACGGTGCTTGCCGTTCCCTTCGTCGTGGTGCCGGTGACGGCGGCGCTGGAAACATTCGACCGCAGCCTGGAAAGGGCGTCGGCGAGCCTTGGTGCGGGACCGCTGGCGACATTCGTCCAGGTGACGTTCCCGAGCATACGCCCGGCGGTCCTGAGCGGCATGTTCCTCGCGTTTCTCGCCTCGTTCGACGAACTGGTCGTGGCTCTTTTCCTGAACTCGCCGTCCTTCGGCACGCTGCCGGTTCTCCTCTATCGCCGCATGACGGACTCGATCGATCCGACCGTCGCGGCGGTCGCGACGATCGAACTGCTGGTCGTCGTCTCGGGCGTGATCGTCGTCCTGATCCTCCAGGGCCGGAAGTCTCCCGGGGAACGATCGTGACGGAACGCCACCCTTTTCGATGAAGACGGAGAATTGAGACGATGGCGCATATCCCGGCACGGCCGACGCCGCTTTCCCGACCGGCGGACGAGGAGTTTTCGGCACGGCAGGCACGCGCGCTCGACGCCGCGTTGCGCGAGGGTTTCGCGGGCCTGATCGTCTGGGGACGCGGATCGACGAACTCGGACGGAAGCCAGGACCTCCTCTACCTGAGCAACCACATGACCGCGGTCAGCCACATTCCCGACAGCCATGCGCATCGGGGACGCGGTCATGCGGCGCTCGTCCTTGCGCCGGGCCAGGAGCCGGTCCTCGTCACCGATTCCTACGACATGGACCGGGACGAGATCGGCGTGAAGGACATCCGCCTTTCGACCTTCGTCGACCGCGATACGGCGCGGGTCGCGATTGAGCTCGGCCTGCGGGGCGGAAGGATCGGGCTGGCGGGACAGACGGGCCTGCTGCACAGCGCGGCCGTCTGCATGCAGGAGGAGCTGGGGTCGTCCAGCCGTCTCGTTCCGGCCGATCACATCCCGGCTGCCCTCAGGCTGATCAAGAGCCCGCACGAGGTCGCGCTTCTGCGGGATGCCTCGCGCATCGGCTGCGAATGGATGCAGGTCATGATGGCAGCGACGCAACCCGGCCGCACCGAGGGCGAGATCGTCGGCGAGGGGTTGCGATGGCTGTCGGCGGCCGGCGGCTTCGCCTATGACGTGGCGGTGTCCAGCGGCCCGCATGCGCAGCGCTACCGGCATCGCCAGGCGCTTCCCACCTGGGACAGCCACCGGCGTCTCGAGAAGGGCGACATGATCCATTTCGATCTGTGGGGGCCGGTCGCACGGGGATATTATTGCGACCTGACGCGGACGACGGTGGTGGGCGCCGCGCCGACCGCAAGCCAGCGTGCGGTTATCGAGGATTCCATCGATCTCGTGGAAAGCATCGTCCGGGAGATCGAGCCGGGGCGGGTGCTGTCCGACCTGCATGCCGCCGGTATGAGGGCAATCGCGCGGCGAGGCGGCGGCACCTCCGGGTTTTCCGCCATGATCCCGTTTTTCGGCCATTCGCTGGGGCTCGATTGCGAGGCGCCGTTCATCACCTCCTCTGCGACGGAGACCGTCGCCCCGGGCATGGTGCTCGCCGTCGAATCCTTCCTCGGCGGCGGTCCCGGCGAGGGGGCGGGCTTCGAGCATATCGTCCATGTCGGGGAGGATCGCATCGAGATCCTCACGGCGCAGGCCGCCGCCCGCCCGTGGCTCGACACCTGAGCCGCCCCCACGGCTTGCCTGTTCGAAGGAGCGCCCTATGAAACGTCTCAGACACGGCCCCCGTGGCGCCGAACGCCCCGGCCTTCTCGATGCCGGCGGCACGATCCGCGACCGCCCGGGAGGCCGCCTCCACGACGGCCGGATGTGCGTTGTCGTGCACGTTGACCGTGAAGTTGCCGTGCAGGTCGATGCGTTCGTTGCCGTCCTCGTCCCACAGCCGCCAGCCTTCGCCGCAGGCGGCCTTCGGCGACCACGGACCGACCGCGGTCAGCGACTTTCCGAAACCTCCGGGTAGAAGGCTGTGGCCGTTCGCGTCGACGAAGGTGCGGGAGAAAGGCAGTCGCTCGGTCGTCGAGGCATCCTGCATCATCGCTGTCGTCACGGGTTGAATGGAGGGAAGGCGGGCCTCAGCCCAAAAGGGTCTTGCGGTAGGTATCCTTGTGGCAGATCCGGCCGTCACGGAGCCCGAGGATATCCAGCCCCTTGACCTCGACCCGGCTCCCGTCGACCTTCGTGCCGCGGAAGATCCATGTGGTCATGCCCCGATCGGCGAGGACGAAGTGCCGGGGCTCGTCCCAGCGGGCATCGGGAAACGTCGTCCAGATCGCCTCGAAGGCCGCCTTCAGCGCGGCACGGCCGGCATGGCGCTGGCCCTCCGGACTCGCGCCTGCGGCGGCATCGTAGATGCAGTCGTCGGTCATCAGCCGCAGCAGCTTTTCGGCGTCATGCGCGTTCCAGGCATCCGCATGGTCCTGCAGGAGGCGGAGCGTTTCTTCGTTCGTCATGGCGGTGGCCTCGTTACCGGGAAAGGGAATGCTGGGGCCGCAGTGCGGAGACGACCCCGGCGACATCGGCGAGATAGGCGTCGACGACCGGCGCCTGATGCATGGTGATCATGCCCATGTGGATGGCGGCGGGACGCGCCATGGGGCGCACGAACCAGCCCCGCCCGACCATGCCGGCGGCGACGTCGCCGATCGCGGCATCCTCGACTCGCCAGGCGAGGATCGGCAGGTCGGGCTCGCTGACGACCAGCCGGACACCCTCGATCGCGCCGAGACCTTCGCGAAGGCGTCGCGTCGTGTCCAGGATGTCGGCAGCGATGCGCGTATAGCCATCCTGCCCGAGGTAGCGCATGACGGCCCAGGCGGCCGCGATGGGGGCCGCCGACCGCGTGCCGGCCAGTCCGACCGACGCATAGGAGCCGATCGGCCAGTCGTCGAACTCGAAGGCGTAGGACGGGCGCCAGCACCGGTGGCGGAAGAGGGCGGCCGAGGCGCCTTTCGCACCGAAGCCGTATTTGTGGATATCCGCCGAAATGGAGCGGACGCCTTCGACGCTGAAATCGAAGGCGGGGATCCGGGCGCCGGCGAGCCGGGCGAAGGGCGCGATCAGCGCGCCGATACAGGCGTCGACATGGACCCAGAGATTGTGTCTCAGGCCCAGCGCGGCGATGTCGCCGATCGGATCGACCATGCCGTGCCCGAACTGGGGCGCCGAGCCGGCGACGAGGATCGTGCGCGGGCAGATCAGGGCCTCCATCGCCGCGACATCCGCCCGGAAATCCGGGCCGATGGGTGCACGCACGATTTCCATGCCCAGGATGCCGCCCGCCTTCTCGAAGGCCGGATGGGCCGACTGCGGGACAACGGCCTTCGGGAAGGCGAGGTCCGGACGCCGGCCGCGTGCCCAGTCCCGGGCGGCCTTCAGCGACATGAGGATGCTCTCGCTACCGCTCGCCGTGAAGCAGCCATCGGCCGACGGCCCCGCGCCCACCAGGGCGAGCAGCCAGTCCAGCACGTCCGCCTGTAGGCGGCCGACGCTCGGGAAGGCGGCCGTCCCGTGGGCGTTCTCGGAGTAGTAGAGCTCCGAGGCCGCTTTCGCGACCCGCAGCACGTCGTCGCCGCCGAACTGCACGTAGAGATTTGTCCGTCCCGCGTGCCAGTCGACGTCGTCCGACTTGGCCGCGCGCAGGGCATCGAGAACGGCCTCCGCGTCGATGCCCTGGATGGGAAATGGCGATTGGCCCATTTGGGTGTCCTCGGTGAGACGGAAAGGCAAGGCCAGAGGCGGCCCTCTGGGATGAATTCGTTTGCAGTAACGTTTCTTCAAGCGGTTTTATCTGTGGTGCCGTGGTTTTGTCAACACGTCCGGGCCGCGGATGGAGGGGGCCATTGACAATCGTCCCAAGGAGAGGAAACGGTTCTTCAAATTGCCTGTATTATGAATGAACCACGCGATCTGGTGGCCGTTCGTGCCCGCGATGTAAGGATGTGCACGGGCAGGACTTGCACGCCCTTGCAAGGGGCTTGGATCGGCGCGGAATACAAACCGGCCGCCGGAACCCGGGCCGGGCTCGATTGGCTTGGAAAGCAGGGAGATCTGGCACGAAGGTCGGTTTCATCGGTCTGGGCGTCATGGGCGCGCCCATGGCGGGGCGTCTCGTCGTCGGCGGGCACTCGGCGGGCGGACACCTCGCCGCGATGATGGGCACGAGGTCGCGGTTCATACGCGAAGCGGGGCTCCCGCCGCTCTCCTCGCGGTGGGGGCGAAGGCCTGCCCGAATGCGGCCGAAGTCGCCGCAAGCGCCGAGGTCGTCTTCGTCATGTCACGCACTGGACGGCGGCGCGTCATCCTGACTTGCGTGTGATCGAGAGATGGGGCACGGCATCCTGCGGCGGCGCCGGCCAGGCGCGAAAATACCGGGCGATCCCGTCGTCGAAGTCCGCGACCTTGCGGCTTTCGGGATCGAAGCAGAGATTGAGCGTCTCCACGGTGCACATCAACTCGCCCGCGCTTCGAATATGGTGAAGCAACTGGAATCTCTTGCTGTCGAAGGCGAGCAATACCGACGTCACCTCCACGTCCTTCCCGAGCCGCAGCTCGCGCCTGTAGCGGACATGGGTTTCCGTCATGACGAACTGGAGCCGGCTTGCAGACCGTTCCCCGGCGCGGCGCCAGATCTCCAGCGACGCGAGATCGGCAACGCGCTGGTATTCCAGAAAATTGACATGATCGAGCTCGTCGAGCCAGTCCTGCGCCACCTTGCCGCGCCAGAGGAGGGTCCAGCTCATCGCGCATCTCCGTTCCGCTTCCTGAGCCCGTCGAGCAGGAGCCGGATCTTGGCGATCCCCTCGTTTCGCAGCGCGATCATGTCCGCCTGGCCTCTGGCGCCGATCCCCGCGCGGACTTCCTCGGCATAGGCGTTCATCAGCTCCCTGCCGGGCTTGAAATCCGGGGGGGCCGTATAGCCGCTCTCCATCTCGTGTGCGAGCAGGTCGACGAACTCCCGGTAGAGGGAAGGGTCGCGGGCGCCGAGATAGAAGACCGACGACGGTCCCATCAGCGCCCACCGGATCGCCGGACCGGCCACGATGGCCCGGTCGATCGTCTCGACATCCGCCACGCCCTGCGACATGAGGTAGAGGACCTCCCTGAAGACGGCGAACTGGATGCGGTTGCCGATATAGCCGTCGATCTCGCGCGCGAGCTCCACGACCTCGCACCCGGTCCGCCGGTAGAAATCGGTGGCGACGGCCATGGCCTTCGGCGCCATGTCCCCGCCCGCAAGCTCCACGAGCGGGACGAGATATGGCGGGTTGAAGGGATGGCCGATGATGATCCGTTCGCCGTTCTTCGCCTCGCGGCGCAGGTCGGCCGCGAGAAAACCGGAGGAGCTCGACGCGATCACCGTCTCCGGCGGGGCGAGCGCGTCTATCCGCGCGATAAGGGCTATCTTGGCGTCGACGTCCTCGGTCGCGCTTTCCTGGACGAACTGGCAGTCCGCCAGCGCTTCCTCAAGGTTGGTGGTGAAGGTGACGCGGGAGAGGGAGGCCCCGGGGGCCAGGCCAAGCTCCGTGAGAACGGGCATCGCCCTTTCGAGAGCGTCCCGGAGATAGGCCTCGCGCTCTCCCGACTGGTCGTGAACCATGACATCCAGGCCGGCGCGCATGAAATGCGCGGCCCAGCCGGCGCCGATCAGGCCGGCTCCGACGCAGGTAACTCTGGTAATCGTTTCAGGCATTCGACTGTGGCTCCCGACGGTATCCGCAGTCTAAGGCTTACAATGGAAAGCGAAGTTGAACCGGTTCTTATTGTCGTGCGATATGTGAATATGTTAGACGAATAAGGTATGAAGCTTCCGCCCTTGCAATCCCTCCGTTCCTTCGAAGCCGTGGCGCGCATGCTGAGCGTGACGCGCGCCGCCGAGGAGCTTTGCGTCTCCCATTCGGCCGTCAGCCACCAGATCAGGAAGCTGGAGGAATGGATCGGCATGGCGCTTGTCGAGCGCAACGGCCGCGGCATCCGGCTGACGGAGGCGGGGGAGCGCTACAAGCTGAAGGTCTGCGAGGCGTTCGAAAGCATCCATGCCGAAACGGAGCTGCTGCGCCAGCATAGTTCCTCGCCCATGGTGCGCGTGTCGTGCCTTCCCATGTTCGCGGTGGCCTGGCTCATGCCGCAGATGCACGATTTCTGGGGGAAGTTTCCCGACGTGCAGGTGGCGATCCAGTATGCGCGGGCGTCGAAGTCCCTCGACCCCAATGCGGTGGATGTCGCCATCCAGCACGGAAATCCCAGCGATTTCCCGGATTTCATCGCGATCCCGCTTCTCGACGGCACGACCGTACCCGTCGCGTCACCGGACTATCTTCAGCGTAACAATTACCAGGATCCGACGGATCTCGCCCGATTGACCCTGCTCCATGACGACGAGCAGCGGTTCTGGGCCTTGTGGCTCAAGAAGATTTCCATCGATTTCGAGGTGGACCCCCGGCTGTCGGAACAGGGGCAGATCTTCCCCGACGGCAACCTGACGCTGGCGGCCTGTCTCGCCGGGGAGGGGGTCGCGCTGCTGCCGCGCAGCGTCGTCCTGTCCCAGCTTCGGGCGAAGACGCTTACCTGCCTGTCGACGGTGGCGATCGAGGAGGAAAAGACCTATCTGCTCCTCACGCCGAAGAGCCGCCCGGTTTCGCGCAGCGCCCTTTGCTTCGCTCAGTGGATGCAATCCCTGCCGGGGACGATCAGGATCGGCGTTCCACGGAAGTAGCGCCGATTTCTTTCCGCGCGGCAATCCATCTGTCAATTTGATTCACCTTTCCGGTGGCGACTTTCACTTGTGCCCGGCCGCAAAATCTCCGCTAGCTGAAGCCTCCCAGGAGACGATGACAACAATCGGAGAGACGCATGAACCGTGAACCATTCATCACATGTGCCGTGACGGGCGGCGGCGATTTCGCGGGCAGGAGCCCGCATGTGCCCGTGACGCCCGCGGAAATCGCCGATAGCGCGCTCGAAGCCCACGAGGCCGGCGCGGCCATCGTGCATCTGCATGTCCGGGACCCGGAAACCCGGCTCGGCAGCCGGGATATCGGGCTCTACCGCGAGCTGGTGACGATCATCCGGGAGCGCAACCGGGATGTGATCATCAACCTGACGGGCGGGATGGGCGGAGAGATCCTGTTCGGGCCCGCCGGCGCGCCCCTGCCGCCGGCAGCGGGGACGGATTTTGTCGGCCCGGCCGGGCGGATGGACCATATCCTCGACCTGAAGCCCGAAATCGCAAGCCTCGATACGGGGTCCCTGAATTTCGACGAGGCCCTCTATGCCACCACCCCCGGCTGGCTTCGCACGATGTCCGATGCCTATCGCAACGCCGGCGTGATTCCGGAGATCGAGGTCTTCGAACTCGGCCATATCGAGCTGGCGAAGCAATTGATCAAGGAGGGGCATATTGCGCAGCCCGCGCTGTTCCAGCTCTGCCTGGGCATCAAATACGGTGCTCCCGCCAACCCGGATGCGATGATGGCGATGCGAAACGCATTGCCGCCCGGTGCGCTCTGGGCGGGCTTCGGCCTGGGCGCCATGCAATTGCCCATGGCGGCGCAGGCGATCCTGATGGGCGGAAACATCCGGGTCGGGCTTGAGGACAACCTCTATCTGGAACGCGGCGTCCTCGCCACGAACGCCCAGTTGGTTGCGAAGGCCCGGGCCATTGCAGAAGCGATGGGAGCAAGAATCCGCTCCGCCGCCGAGACCCGGGCGCTCCTGAGTCTGAAGCCGCATCGATAGGGTGTTGTACGGCGGAAGCCGGGTCAGACGACCAGGCTTCCGCCGTCGATCGGCAGGGCGATGCCGGTGATCGACCGGGCGGCATCGCTGCAGAGGAACAGGACCCCGGCGGCGATCTCGCCGGGTTCGACGAAGCGGCGGGTCGGCATGTCCGTCAGGAAGTAGTTCCGGGCGGTTTCCTCGAAGGAATACTGGAGTTCTCTCGCCTTCGCCTCCACCTGCCTTGCGACGAGGGGGGTGAGCACCCATGCCGGGCAGACGGCATTGCAGGTTATGCCGAGTTGCGCGCCCTCCAGCGCGATCTCCCGCGTCAGCCCGAGAATGCCGTGCTTGGTCGCCACATAGCCGGATTTGCGCGTTTCGGCGGTGAAGGCGAGCGTCGAGGCCGTGTTGACGATCCGGCCCCAGCCGCGCTCCTTCATCTGCGGCCACGCGGCCCGTATGGTGGCGAAGGCCGCCGTCAGGTTGACGGCGAGAAGGCGTTGCCATTGCTCGTTCGGAAATTCATCGATATCCGCCAGATGCTGCACGCCGGCATTGTTGACGAGAATGTCCACCTTGCCGAACTCGGCCGTGACGGCGCCGACCAACTGGCTCACCTCGTCCAGATCGGACAGGTCATGCGCGAAATGCCGGACCTTGCGGCCGGTCTCGCTGCTGATGCTGCGGATGAGATCGTCTATCTCCTCCGCCGAGGCAAGGCCGTTCAAGGCCACGTCGGCGCCATTGGCCGCGAGCGTTCGGGCAATCGCCAGCCCTATCCCGCTGGTCGATCCGGTGATCAGGGCCGTCCTGCCCTGGAGCGGTACGGAAATATTCATCGATAAACCTCTCGAACTGTCGATTTCCTGGATGTTTCAGAGAAACCCACGTGACGGGAATGACAAGTGAATCCTCGCCCTTTCCTGTGAGCAGAATTCACCAAAGATCCCCGCCCGGGTGGGAAACCGGCGGGTCTCGATGTGAATTCGATTCACCTGTCTCAAGCAAAAGATCAATTGAACGGCTACCGGCCCTCGGCAAACATGCGGGCAATGGGTAACGGCATTCTGGCGGGCCGGGCGCCCGGCCTGAACAACGGGGAGAGCGCCATGCATCCGAGCCCTGCAATGCCGAGAGAGCCGCTGCTCGAGGTCCGCGGCCTGCGGAAATCCTTCGGGACCCTGGAAGTGTTGAAAGGCGTCAGCATCGCGGCCTCCAGGGGCGACATCGTGACGCTCATCGGCAGTTCCGGCTCGGGCAAGAGCACGCTGATCCGCTGCATCAATTTTCTCGAGGAGCCGACGGCCGGTGAAATCGTTCTGGACGGCGCTGTCTTTCCCGCCATGGGCGGTGCGCGCCGGACGGGCAGGCAGAATGCCGACCTGATCGCGCTCAGGCGCAAGGTCGGAATGGTGTTCCAGTCCTTCAATCTCTGGCCGCACCGAAGCGCGATCGAGAACGTCATGGAAGGCCCCGTCCAGGTGCTTGGAATGCCGGCAAGGGAGGCGCGGGACCGGGCGCGCGGCTATCTGGAAAAAGTCGGCCTCGGGGACCGGCTCGACCATTACCCCTCGCAACTGTCGGGCGGGCAGCAGCAGCGCGTCGCCATCGCCCGGGCGCTCGCCATGGAGCCCGAGATCCTCCTTTTCGACGAGCCGACCTCGGCGCTCGATCCGGAGCTCGTCGGCGAGGTGCTGCGCGTCATGCAGAACCTGGCGCTCGAAGGGCGGACGATGATCATCGTCACGCACGAGATGCAGTTCGCCCTCGAGGTCTCCACGGAAGTGGTGTTCCTCGCGAGCGGCACTATCGAGGAAAGAGGCCCGGCCGGCGAGGTGCTGAAATCGCCGAAGTCGGAAGCGCTCGGCTCCTTCCTTCGCAGGTACAGATCGTAACGAACATCAAAAAGGGGAATCCGGAAATGTTGAAAATCCTGTCGTCCACCGCCCTTGCCGCCGCCATCGGCATCGCGTTCCTGTCGCCCGCCCGGGCGGAGGACGCGATCAAGATCGGCATCGACGCCGCCTACAAGCCGTTCGCCTATGTCGAGGCCAATGGCGAGATGGCCGGTTTCGAGGTCGACCTCATCAAGGCCGTCTGCGAGGAGATCAAGGCCAAGTGCGAGCTTTCGAATGTTCCGTGGGATGGTATCTTCACGGCGCTCGAAACCGGCACCATCGACATGATCGGCACGACCGTCACGAAGACCGCCGTGCGGCTTGAGAAGTACGATGCCTCGCGCATGATCTACCGGGTCGGCTTCGGCTTCCTCGTGCTGAACGACGCCGACACGTCGAAGGGGATCGAGGGGCTGAAGGGCCAGCCCATCGGCACCATCGTCGGCACGCAATCCTACTACGACTATATCAAGGGCGTGCTCGGCGAGGACGCCGATATCCGCGGCTACGACACCGCCGACGCCGCCGTGCTCGATCTGGATGCCGGACGCATCGCCGCCTTCCAGAGCGACAATATCCAGCTCGGGCAGGCCTATATCAGCACCGGCCGCTACAAGCTCGCCGCCGAGCCGACGTTCGACCCGAAATATGTCGGCGAGGGCAGGGCCTGGTTCTACCGCAAGGGATCGACCGACCTGGTCGGCAGGATCGACAAGGGGCTGGACGCGGTCATCGCCTCCGGTAAGGCCGATGAGCTCGGCCTGAAATATTTCAACACCAAGCTGACCACCGAATGATCGGCTGATGACCCATCCTGCAGCGGTATCGTGCGATGATTGAAATCGTTGCGCCCTACATGAGCTTCTGGCTGGAAGGCGCGGCCCTCACGCTCGGGCTGTCGGCCGTGTCCTTCCCGGTCGCCTTGCTGATCGGCCTGGCGGTGGCTTTTGCCACCGTCTCGCCGTCCCGCGTCGTGTCGCTCGCCGCCGCCGCCTATATCAACATCTTCCGCGGGCTACCCGAGATCATCGTGATCTTCGTCGTCTTCTACGGCTCCACGATCGTCCTGAAGGCGCTCGCCGCGCCGCTCGGTATCACGGTCGGCGGAATAAACCCGGTACTTGCGGCGACGGTGGCGCTGTCCATCCAGTTCGGCTCCTATGCGGCGGTCATCTTCAAGGACTGGATGGCGGTCTTCCCGAAGGGCTACACGGAGGCGGGGCTCGCGATCGGCATGACGCGGTCGCGGATCCGCCGGCGGATCGTCGTGCCCCTGCTCATGCGCTCCGCCACGCCGGCCCTGGGCAACCTGTTCCTGGTGATGCTGAAAATCTCGGCTCTCGCCTCGCTCATCGGCGTGGCGGAACTCAGCCGGACGACCGGCATCATCGCCGGTTCGACCCGCGAGCCGCTCGTCTGCTACCTGATCGCGGCCGTCATGTATCTCGCCATCTCGGCGATTGCCGGCTTCGTCCAGTACCGCTTCGAGGCCTTCGTCGAGAGGACACGCTAGATGCTGAATTTCGCGATCCTCGAAACCGGCGCCTTCTGGCGATCTGTCCTCGACGGGCTCGGCGTCACCCTGCTGCTGGCGGTGCTCAGCATGACCCTGGGGTTCCTCCTGGGCGGCGTTCTCGCATCGATGCAGGTCTATGGCGGGCCCGTGGCCCGGCTCGTGGCGAAGACGTATATCTTCATATTCCGCGGCATACCGCTCCTTATCCTTCTCTTCCTCGTCTACTACGGCCTGCCGCGGGTGACGTGGCTGAGGGGAAGCCTGTTCTGGGATCTTGTCCTGACGTCGCCCCTGCGGACCGCGATCTTCGTGCTGACGATCAACAATGCCGCCTATCTCGGCGAGATGATCCGCGGCGGCCTGCGGATGGTGCCGGCGGGCCTCCTGGAAGCGGCCGCGGCGATCGGAATGACGCGCACGCGGACGTTCTTCCGCGTCCATGCCCCGCTCGCGCTCCGCTCCATCCTCGGAAACCTCGGCAGCGAGACGATCGCGGTCGTGAAGGCCTCGGCGATCACCAGCGTGATTACCGTCCGGGATCTGATGGGCGGGCCGACGGTATTGGGGAAAGTCTATCTGGACCCGCTGACGCCGCTCCTGGTCGTCGGCGTGATCTATATCGTGATCGTCCAGGTCATCGATTTCGCGGCGACGCTGGTCAGGCGCCGTCTCGAACCGCCGGGAGCGGCCCGGTCTCATCATGTCTGACCGGTCGGTGACAAGAGATGTTCAATGAATTGCTATCCATGGGCTGGAGAATAGGGGGCGGCGATGCAAGCGCTTGACCAGAGTCTGAGATCGCCCGAAGCCACGGCGTTTCGCCGGAGGGTGAAGGCGTTTCTCTCCGAACACCTGCCGGATGCGATACGTGTGCAGGTCGAGCACGAGAAAATGGACCTGTCCAGGGAAGACCAGCGGGCATGGCACAGGATCACCCGGGCGCACGGGCTGGCCTGCCCCTCCTGGCCGAGGAGCCATGGCGGGGCAGGGCTCGGCGACGTGGAGCTCTACATCCTGGAGCGGGAGTTCGCGCTGGCCGGCGCGCCGCGTCCGATGATCTACGGGGTGAACATGCTCGGGCCGGCCCTGATCGCCCATGGCACGCCGGAGCAGAAAGAGCGCTTCCTTCCCGGGATTCTCGAAGGCGACACGTTCTGGTGCCAGGGTTTTTCCGAGACCAATGCCGGTTCCGATCTCGCCAGCCTCAAGTGCGCTGCGGTCCGGGATGGCGACGACTATGTCATCAACGGCCACAAGATGTGGACCAGCGAGGCGCATATCGCGGACTGGATGTTCGGCATCTTCCGCACCGATTCCTCCGGCCGCAAGCAGCAGGGCATCACGTTCCTCCTTCTCGATCTTAGAAGTCCGGGGATCAGCATACGGCCCATTCCGACCTTCGACGGCACGGGCATCGAGATCAACCAGGTGTTCTTCGACGACGTACGGGTGCCGGCAAGCCAACGGATCGGCGCGGAGGGCGCCGGCTGGGAGATCGCCAAGAGCGTTCTCACGGCCGAGCGTTTCGGCAATGCCGAGGTCTCGCGTTCGATCGCCTCGCTCGAACGCCTGAAGTCCCATTGCCGCAAGACCTGCATCGATGGAGAGCGGCTTGTCGACGATCCCGGCGTCTCGCGCCGCATCGCCGAACTGGAGCTGGCGCTCGGGGCCGTCGAGCGGACGGAGCTTCGCTTCCTCTTTCACGCGGAGGCCGAGATGGGCACGGAAGCAGCCCTTCTCAAGCTGCGCGGGACGGAGGTGCAGAACGCGATCCTCGCGGCGGCCGCCGATCTCCACGGCCCCGCCTGCGGCATCGATCTCGACGAAGCATTGCCGGCGGACGCCCTATGTGACGGCTATGCCGCGGCCAGCCATGCGCTCAAGGCCCATATGAACTATCGCAAGACGATGATCTATGGCGGCTCGAGCGAGGTCCAGCGGAACATTCTTGCAAGGGGAGTTCTCGATCTATGATCCGGTCCATTGGATTGACGGAGTCCGAGCGGCTCGTGCGCGAGACGACCCTGGAATGTCTTGCGGACTGCGCGGACAAGACCGATGCGGCGCGGCATGCGTTTCAGGTTCTTGCCGGGCTCGGCATTCTGGCCGTGCCGCTGGCGGAGGCCGAGGGCGGCATGGGCGAGGGGCTCGGCAATGCGGCGCTCGTCCTCGAACCGCTCGGGCATCACGCGCTCGTGACGCCTTTTATCGAGACGGTGTGCGTCCCGGCCGCCATCGCCGAATGCTATCCCGGTTTCCTGCCGTTGCAGGCGGCCCTGCAATCGGCGGCGGGCGGCGGAGCGGGCGCGGTCCTGGCCTGGATGGAGGAGGCCAGGGGCTGGAGCCGGTCTCCGCGCTCGACCGTGGCAAGGCGGCAGGGGGAGGATTGGCTGCTTTCGGGCGTCAAGCCGCTCGTGCGCTGGGGCGGCGCCGCGGCGGCCTTTATCGTGACCGCCATGGCCGATGGCGCGGCCGGGCTCTTCTGGGTTCCGGCGGATTGCCGGGGCGTCACCCTGAGGAACCACCGCGCCGCGGACGGCCGGACCCTGACGGACGTCGTGCTCGACGATGTCGTTCTGCCGCCGGACAGCCGGATCGACACCGGCGGGGGCGAGGATGCGATCGATTACGCCCTCGATGCCGCAGCGTCCCTGTCGATGGCCGAGGCGGTCGGCCTGATGAACCGGCTGCTGGAAATGACCGTCGATTATCTCAAGGCGCGCGAACAGTTCGGCGGGCCGCTGTCGCGGATGCAGGCCCTGCAGCACCGGCTTGTCGATATCTATGCCGATGTCGAATGTGCATGGTCCCTGTCCCACGATGCCGCCTGCTGCCTGTCGCGGGACGTCCTCGTGGATGAGCGCCGGAAGACGGTATCGAGCGCCAAGGCCTATGTGGGGCGTCTCGGTCGGCGGGCGGGACAGGAGGCATTGCAGATGCATGGCGCGATCGGCATGACGAAGGAATATCCGCTCGGGCGCTACCTGCAGCGGTTGACGGCCCTGTCGCTCGATTACGGCGACAGCGATTGGCATCTCGGGCGTCTTGCGGATGCCCTGCGGGAGGACGCGCGATGAAACGGGATCTGACGCCGCTTTTTGCGCCGCGCGTGGTGGCGGTCTTCGGCGCCAGCGGCCGCGAGGGCCGGCCGGGCTACGAGATCGTCAGGTCGCTCAAGGCGTTCCCGGATGGGCCGCGCGTCTATCCCGTAACGCCCGGCTACGATGAAATCGACGGCGTCGCATGCGTTCCGGATGCGCACGCCGTTCCGGAGACGATCGACCTCGGCGTGATCGCGAGCGGTGCCGCACGGGCGCTCGACGATGCGGCTGCGGCGATTTCGATCGGCGCGCGGGCCTTGCATGTCGTGGGCGATCTCGATGACGGAGAGACCGCAAGGCTTTCCGCCATGGCGCGGGACGCGGGCGCGCTGCTGCTCGGGCCGAACTCGATCGGCTATGTCGACTATGTCGGGCAGAGGGCCTCGACCTGGGCAATGCCGCCGGAACATCATAGAAGCGCCGGCCATATCGCGCTTATCCTGCAATCGGGCGCATTGTTCTCCTATGCCAACGCGATCGACCCGCGCCTGAAATTCACGACCACGATCCATCTCGGCCGCGAGGCCGGGATCGATCTGGCCGACATGATCGACCACGCGCTCTCGATTCCGCAGACGCGGGTGATCGGCATCTATCTCGAAAGTGCGGGCGACGGCGGGAAATTCGGCGCGGCCTTGCGGCGGGCTGCCGCCCGCGACGTGCCGATCGTCGTCCTGGCGCCGGGGCGGACGCCGGAGGCGGCGGAGGCAATCGCGACCCATGCGGGCCGCATGGCGGGCGGAAAGGCGCCGCTCGAGGCATTCTTCCGCCGGTACCGGGTCGTCGACTGCCTCTCGCTCGACCAGTTCTGGTGCACGCTGCACCTGCTTTCCACCGGCGTGAGGTTCGGCGGCGGCGATCTCGCCGTCGTGACCGATTCCGGTGCGCAGCGCGCCATGGCCATCGACGCCGCCAGCCGTCTGCAATTGCCGCTCGCACGGTTTTCGCCGGCGACCCGGCAGGCCTTGAGCGCGATCCTCGCGCCCGAACTGGCGCCGGCCAATCCCGTCGACATCTGGGCGGGCGAAAAGGACGTCGCGGGCCATGTGGCGAACTGCCTTTCGACCGTGCTTGCGGACGAGGGCACGGCCATCGGCGTGGTCGTCACGGAATTCGGCGTTCCGGAGGCCGATACGTTTTCGACGCGGATCGCGGAAGGGTTGGCGCGGCTTGCCGGCGGGCCGAAGCCGGTCCTTGCCGTCGGGTTCTCGACCCGTCACTTCGCCCATGACCGCATCATGGATCTGGAACGGTCGGGCGTGCCCGTCCTCGACGGGCTCGATACGTCGTTCGAGGCCCTGGCCCAGCTTCGCCGCTATGAGACGGGCATGGCATATGCCGCGGCGGAGGGGTTCTCCCGGCACGAACGGCAGCGGGTCGAGGCGGCGCTGGCGAGATTCGTGCCGAACGACGAGGCATCCGCGCTCGACCTCATCGAGGCGGCCGGCATCCCGGCGGTCGCCCGCGCCGTGGCGGCGAGCCTGGACGAGGTGCTCGCGGCGGCTGAGGCCATCGGCTATCCCGTCGTCGTCAAGACGGCCGAGGCCATAGCCCACAAGACGGAAGCCGGCGGGGTCCTGCTCGATATCCGGGAGCCGAAGGCGCTGGAAGCGGCCTATGCCGACCTTGCGGCGCGCATCGGCCCGAAAGTCCTTGTCGCCGCGATGGTCAAGGGAAGCGTGGAACTGGCGCTGGGCGCCGTCATCGATCCGGTCGCGGGGCCGATGGTCATGGTCGCGGCCGGCGGCATCATGGCCGAACGGCTGGCGGACCGGCAATTCGCGCTGGCGCCCGTCAGCCAGGACGAGGCGCTCGACATGCTGCAGGCGCTCAGGATCAGCCCGACGCTCGACCCCTGCCGCGGCCGGCCGGGCATGGACCGCGCCGCCGTCGCGCGCGCCGTCTGCTCCCTTTCCCGGCTGATCGGCGCGTTCCCGGACACGATTTCCGCCATCGATATCAATCCCGTCCTCGTGACCGCCGAGGGCATCGTCGCGGTCGACGCGCTGGTCTCGCACTGATGCCGGACCGTTCTCTTCAGCAAACCGGAGCCCCTGCCATGGACATCCCTCTCATCCTCACGCAACGGATCGGCAACGTTCTGGAGATCACGCTCAACCGGCCGCCCGTCAATGCGATCAACCGGGCGATGAGCCGCGCCATCCACGCGGCGCTCAGGGAGCTTCAGGACGACCCTAGCCTGAGCGTCGGCATCATCGCCGGCTCGGGCGAGCGCGTCTTCTCCGCCGGATGGGACCTCAAGGACGTGGCGGCGTCCGGCTTCGACCCCGCGCGCGACGCCGACAACGACACCGGACACGGCCCCGGCGGATTTGCCGGGATCACGGAATATCACGGCCTGCTCAAGCCGGTCATCGCGGCGGTCAACGGGGTGGCCGTCGGCGGCGGCTTCGAGATGGCGCTCGCCTGCGACCTCATCGTCGCCGCCGACCATGCCTATTTCGAGCTGCCGGAAATGCAGCGCGGCTTCCTCGCCGATAGCGGTGCGATCCAGCGCCTGCCGAAACGGGTGCCTTACAATGTCGCCAAGGACATGCTGCTGACGGGACGACGGATGCCGGCCGCCGAGGCCCGGGAATGGGGCCTGGTCGCCTCCGTGCATGCCGCCGCCGATCTCCGGCAGGCGGCCATCGATCTTGCCACCCGCATCGGACAGGGCGCTCCTCTCGCCCTGCAGGCGATGAAGGAAGTCATGACCCATATCGAAACGATGCCGACGGCCGACGCGCTCGCGCTGACCAAGCCCGGCAGGAGCGGCCTGCCCATGTATGAGCGCATGGCCCATTCCGAGGATTTCCTCGAGGGGCCGAGGGCCTTCGTCGAGAAGCGGCGGCCGGTCTGGAAGGGAATCTAGCACGACCGTGGCAGATCGACGCGAGGGGATTGCGCGACACAGGAGATGGGCTTCCCCCGACGGTAGGCAATTCTGTCTTCTGCGTTGCCAATGGGCCTGACCTGGGCTGCCGGCATCCCGAAGCATCGGAAGATCTACCCCCATGCCGCCACGCCGAGCTTTCCTGTTTCCGGCCACGGCCGACCCTAGCCTTCCTTCGCAAGCGGAGGCTCGGTGTCCGGCTTGCGGGCCTTTCTCAGCGCGTCGGTGATTTCGCTTCTGGCAACCCCGATCAGTTGCTCCATTGCATGGCGGGCGGCATCCGGGCGGCGCATGCGGATGGCTTCCAAAACATCCTGATGCTTCACGATCGCCTGTTCATGGGATTGGCTTGCCCGGTTGGTGAGGCGGAAGCTTGCGAGCAGGGCGGCCCGGATGGCGGTGGCGAATTGCCGGTAGACCCAGTTGCCGCTCGCATTGATGATCGCCGTGTGGAACTCCAGGTCGGCGCGACTCCATTCCTCGTTGTCACGGGAATTCGCCTCCACCATGTCTTCGAACGCTTTCGCGATCTGGGAAAGCTGGCGTGCGCTTGCATTGGCCGCGGCCTGCGCGGCCGCGGCCGGCTCCAGCAATTGCCGGGCATCGATCAGGGACGTGTAGAAATTCTCGTCGGCGCCGACCGTCAGCATGACGTCCAGCACGAGCGGATCGAGATAGTTCCAGTTTTCCCGCGGCAGGATGATCGTGCCGGCGCGTGTGCGTGAACGCACCATGCCCAGCGCCGACATATATTGCATGGCCTCGCGCAGGCTCGTGCGGCTGACGCCGAACGTTTCCGTCAGTTCCGCTTCGTTCGGCAGCGTGGATCCTTCCGCCATGGCGCCGGAAACGATGTTCTCCACGATTTGTCGCAGCAAGGCCTCGCGCACGCTGCGCTTGCCGCGCGCGGCGATAGGGTCTCCGCCCTGCGTCAATCCACGTGCCGTTTGAGCCGTCACCCTGTCCTCCTCATGTGCTTGCCCGGGGCAGAAGCCTCATTCTCCACGAACCAATATGGCCTATGGTGCCATTTAAGTATTATTTATTTTGCGATCGTCGCCGCATGCAAGCGAATTTTTTCAATATTTCTAATGGGAGGCGTCAGTTTGTCCAAAAATAAATCGTATTTATATTGACATTAATATGACAAGGATTAGTGTGCCCATCGTGAAAGCGCTGCCGCTGGCAGACTGCGTATCAATCCATGGGAGGAGCACATGAAATTCATCGCCACGGCTGCGTTCGCAACGCTTGCCGCATTGACGGCATCGGCGTCGTTCGCGCAGGACAAGGACCTCAAGATCGGTGCGATCTACATGGATGCGCAGGGCTTCTATGCCGGCGTGCGCAAGGGCATTCAGACGGGCGCCAGCGATGCCGGCCGCAAGCTGGAAATCATCGAGACGAACGCGCAGGGCGATGTCAGCAAGGAATCGTCCTTCATCGATTCGCTGATCTCTGCCGGCGTGCAGGCGATCATCGTCTCGCCCGTTTCGGCTGACGGTTCCTTCCGCGCCATCCGCCGCGCCCACGATGCCGGCATCCCGGTCGTCTGCTACAACACCTGCCTCAGCGACAACGACATGAAGGAATACGTGTCGGCTTATGCTGTCGGCGATCCCTACGATTTCGGCCACAAGCTGGGCGAGGCGGCAGCCGACTATTTCATCGCCGAAAAGAAGGATGCGCCGACGATCGCCGTCCTCAATTGCGAATTCGTCGAAGTCTGCGTCACGCGCCGCAAGGGTTTCGAGGAAGCGCTGTTCGCCAAGGTGCCCGGCGCCAAGATCGTCGACAACCAGGAGGGCGCGGTTCTCGACAAGGCGGTTTCGGTCGCCAGCACGATGCTGTCGTCCCATCCCGATCTCGATGCCTTCTTCGGCGAGGCCGGCGGTGCGACGCTCGGTGCGGCGCGCGCCGTCAAGAGCCAGGGCCGGGTCGGCAAGACCGTCGTCTTCGGTGGTGACATGACGACCGAGATCGCCCAGGAAGTGGCTGACCACAGCGTCATCAAGGCCGTCGTCGACATCTCCGGGCAGGGCCTCGGCAAGCTCGCGCTCGAGCAGGCGATCAAATCGATCGACGGCAATGCGCCGGCCGATATCAAGGTCCCCTACGACATCGATCTCTACAAGAGTGCCGAAGACGGCAAGGCATGGCTCGAAGCGCATGCCGACGGCATTCCGTGATCGCCCGAGCCGGCATTGAAATGCTGCCGTCGTGATGAGGCCCGGCCGGTCTCCGCAAGGGGTGCCGGCCGGCGCCGCCATCGCGCCCATGGCGCTTCAAGAACGCAATCAGGTCCCGTCATGACCCAAACCGCAAGCAAATCCCGGATCGAACCGGCTGCCGGCACGATCGCCGCGCTCGAGGGGTGCACCAAGCGCTATCCCGGCGTGCTGGCGCTCGACAATGCGACGCTTCGCATCGCTCCCGGCGAGGTGCGCGCGCTTCTCGGCAAGAACGGCGCGGGCAAGTCCACGTTGATTCGTCTGCTCACCGGCGCCGAGGCGCCCGATGCCGGCACGGTGACGGTGGATGGCGCCGTGCTCGTGCACAGCGGGTCCGCCCGTGCACAGGAGGCCTTCGGCCGCGGCGTGCGCGTCGTCTACCAGGAACTCAGCCTCGTGCCCGGCATGTCGATTGCCGAAAATCTCTTTCTCGGGCGCTGGCCACGGCAGGCGGGTGTCCTCGATTATGCCCGCATGGAAGCCGAGGCGCGGGAGGCCATGCAGCGGCTCGGCCTCGATATGCCGCCGTCCGATCTCGTGGCGGGCTTGAGCCCCGCCGAGCGTCAACTGGTGGAGATCGCGCGTGTCCTGCTCGGCAAGCCGAAGCTGGTCATTCTCGACGAGCCGACCAGCTCGCTTGCCGCCGCGGAAGCCGAAAAGGTCATGGCGGCCGTCAAGCGTATCGCCGCCGAGGGCATCGCCGTCATCTATATCAGCCACCGCATGAACGAGATCCGGCAGATCGCGCGCTCGGCAACGGTCATGCGTGACGGCCGCATCATCGATACGGTCGACGTGGCGGGGGCCGATACGCGCGAGATCGTGCGGCTGATGCTCGGCTCCGAGGCCGCGCAGTCGGCCGCCCTCGAAACGCGGGCGCACGGCAAGGTGATCCTCGAGGTCGCCGACCTTGCGCTGGCGCCGAAGCTCAGCGCCGTTTCCTTCAAGCTGCGCGAGGGCGAGGTTCTCGGCATTGCCGGATTGCTCGGGGCAGGGCGCACGGAACTCCTGCAGGCGATCATGGGCGTGCGCCCGTTCGATCGTGGCCGCATCTCCGTCGACGGCAAGGACGTCAGGCGCCCCGGCTATCGCGCCATGCTCGATCGCGGTTTCGGCTATACGCCGGAGAGCCGGAAGGAGGAGGGCATCGTGCCGCTCCTCGGCGTCGACGAAAATACCGTCGTGACCGATTTTTCCGCTGTCAGCAGCGGCGGCGTCCTGTCGGCGCGGCGGATCGCGGAGGCGACCCGCAAGGTGGTCGCCCGCCTTCACGTCAAGACCGCCGATACCGATACGCCGATCGGCACGCTCTCGGGCGACAACCAGCAGAAGGTCGTCATCGGCCGCTGGGTTCATGCCGGCAGCCGCGTGCTGCTGCTCGACGAGCCGACCCGCGGCGTCGACGTGGAGGCGAAGGCCCAGATCTACGCCATCATCCGGCAACTGGCGGCCGAGGGCCGCAGCGTCATTTTCGTTTCCAGCGAGATCGAGGAACTGCCGCTCGTCTGCGATCGTGTGCTCGTGCTTCGCGAGGGCAGGCTCATGGAAGAATTCACATCACCCGATATCGATCAGGACGCCGTCATGGCAGCCTGCATCGCCGGTCATTGACGGAGATCCAGGATGTCCAACGGACAGGCAATCCAGAGCGCGGCCGCCGCCCCCCGGCGTCGCGGCTTCTCGCAGCATATGAACGAAGTCAGCCTCTTCGTGGCGATCGTCGTGCTCTACGTGGTCTTCACGACGACGGCCAACGGCTTCATGAGCTTCAACAACCAGATCAACATCCTGCGTGACGCCGCGACCATCGGCATAGCGGCCTGGGCGGCGACGCTGATCATCATTTCCGGCGAGATCGACGTCAGCGTCGGGCCGATGGTGGCGTTCATCTCCGTGGCGCTCGCCTATCTCCTGCAGTGGGGCATTCCGACGCCGCTCGCCTTCGTGCTGGCCATTGTCGTCGGTGCGGCGCTCGGCTCGATCGCCGGCATCCTGCGCGCCTATTTCGATGTTCCCTCTTTTGTCGGTACGCTCGGCCTGTGGAGCGCCCTGCGCGGCACGGCGCTCTTCGTGACCGACGCGCTTCCCGTCTCGATCGGCCGCAACGATATCGTCGACATGCTCGACCGCCCGGTTCTCGGCGTGCCGCCGGCAGCGATCATCATGCTGCTGCTCTTTGCCGTCTTCGCCTTTGTCAGCCGCAAGACGGCCTTCGGCCGCTCGGTCTATGCGATCGGCGGCAATCCGCAGGCGGCGTTCCTGTCGGGCATCAACGTGTCGCGCATACGGGTGATGCTGTTTGCGATCGCCGGCGCGATGGCCGCCGTCTCCGGTATCCTGCTGCTGTCGCGCCTCGGCTCCGGCAATGCCACGGCTGCGAGCGGCCTGGAATTCGACGTCATCGCCGCGGTGGTCGTCGGCGGCACGGCCCTGTCGGGCGGGCGAGGCTCCATGCTGGGCACGCTGCTCGGCGTGCTGGTCATCACGCTCATCGGCAATGGTCTGGTGCTGCTCGGCATCAACCCGTTCTTCCAGCAGGTCGTGCGCGGTCTGATCATCGTCGTCGCGGTTCTTGCCAATATCCAGGCGATAAAGCGCGGCGCGGCGCGCAACAAGGGTTGAGGTCGCGCCATGACGGTCATCGCCATCGGCAAGGACGGCCTGTCTGCCCGGATCTCCTCCGCGGGCGGCCTCGTGCTCGGGCTGTGGTGGACGAAGGACGGGGGACGTATCCCCCTGCTGCGGCCGGCGCCCGGCGACGACGCCGATGCGCTCGCCTCGGGCTGCTATCCGCTCGTTCCCTTCGGCAACCGCGTGCGGGAAAACACCTTCCGCTTCGGCGGCAAGGACTACCGGTTCCAGCCGAACACCGCATGGGACCCGCACTACCTGCACGGCGAGGGCTGGCAGGCGGACTGGTCGGTTGCAGAAAGCGGTGAGGATTTCGTCGCGCTTTCTTTCGTGCATGCCGCTGGCGAGGATACGCCCTACCGCTATGCGGCGACGCAGCGCTTCGCCGTGGAGGACGGGGCTTTCGTGCTCACGCTGTCGGTGACGAACCGCGGTGACGACGCCTTGCCGTTCGGTCTCGGCTGGCATCCCTATTTCCCGATGACGCCCGAGACGACGCTGTTGGCGCCGGCCCGCCGATACTGGACCGAAGTGGACGGCTGGCTGCCCGGCGAAGCTGTCGATATCCCCGGGGATGTCGATTTCAACACGCCGCGCGGCCTGCCGCATCGTTGGGTCAACAACGGCTTCGAGAACTGGTCCGGCGAAGCCCGGATCGACTGGCCGGAGCGCGGAGCAAGGCTCGTGCTCACGGCCGATCCGCTGTTTCGCCACGCATTCGTCTTCGTCTCCGATACCGGCTTCGATCCGGCTTTCCAGCGCGACTATTTCTGCTTCGAGCCGATGTCGCATCTGGCGAACGGGCATAACCTGCCCGATCTCGGAGACCTCACGATCCTGCAGCCTGGCGAAACGCTGGCCGGCAGCGTCCGCATGACGCCGGGCCGGCTGCCCTGAATGAACGAAATGACGATGACCGATGCTCGGCTGGAGAAGGCTTGATGTCTCGAGAGACACGATACGACTACATCATCGTCGGCGGCGGCAGCTCGGCCTGCGTCGTGGCGGCGCGGCTTGTGAAGGATGCGCGCGCCCGCGTGCTCCTGCTCGAACGCGGCCCGCGCAAGGCGAACCCGATCATGCATTTTCCGGCCGGCTACATGAAGTTCCTGGCCAGGGACACCTATCTTTCGATGCATCGCACCGAGCCGCAGCCGCAGCTTGGCGGTCGCGGGCCGATCGTGCCGCAGGGCAAGGTGCTGGGCGGTGGCAGCACCGTCAACGCCATGGTCTATATGCGCGGGCAGGCGGCGGATTACGACCGCTGGAATGCCGCCGTCACCGCGCCGGGCACGGAGAACGACGGTGCCTGGTCCTACCGGGACCTCTTGCCCTATTTCAAGGCACAGGAGGACAACGACCATCTGGCCGGTGAATTCCACGGCGTCGGCGGCCCGCTGAAGATTTCCGATCTCGGCCATACCAGCCCGATGACGCGGACCTATATCAAGACGCTTCAGGGCATGGGCATTCCGTGGAATCCCGATTTCAACGGAGCCGAGCAGTTCGGCGTCGGCCTGATGCAGCATACGATCGACTGGGAAACGCGCCGGCGTTGCAGCGCCGTCGATGCCTTCCTGGCCCCGGTGATGAATGACCCGCTTCTGACGATCGAGACGGAAGCGACGGTGACGCGCCTTCTGCTCGAAGGCGATGCCGTCACCGGCGTCGAATACCATGCCGGCGGTACGCGCAGGACGGCCGCGGCCGGCGTCGAAGTCATTCTCGCGGCGGGTGCCTACCAGACGCCGAAACTGCTGATGCTGTCCGGCATCGGGCCGGACGCGGAACTCGCGCGGCACGGCATCCGGGCGCAGGTGGCTCTTCCCGGCGTCGGGCGGAACCTCCAGGATCACTATGAATGCCCTGTCGTCGCCACCACCAGGGGCGCCTTCGGCTACTATGGGCAGGATCGCGGCTGGCCGATGATCAAGGCGGGCCTGCAATACCTGCTCTTCAAGTCCGGTCCGGTCACCACGACCGGCGTGGAGACCTGCGCCTTCTACGATCCGGACGGCAACAATGCCGAACCGACGATCCAGATGTTCTGCGTGCCGACGGTCTATCTCGACCGCGACGTGATGGGCACGGAGCCGGGCGACGGCGTAACGATCAATTCGCTGCTGCTGCGGCCGAAGGCGCGGGGCGCGGTCACGCTGTCCTCCGCCGATCCGTTCGCGGACCCTGTCGTCGACACCGGTATCTTCAACCATCCCGACGACCTGCGCCTGACGATCGCCGGCTTCCGTTTCGCCCGCTCGGTGCTCGCCGCCGCGCCGATGCGCGATCTCATCGAGCGCGAGATTTTTCCCGGCGTGGATGTGACCAGCGACGAAGCGATTGCCGAGCATTGCAGGCGCACGGTCAAGACCGGCTACCATCCGGTCGGCACCTGCCGGATGGGGCATGAGGGCGACGACATGGCGGTCCTGACACCCGACCTCAGGGTGCGCGGGGTGCGCAAGCTCCGGGTCGTCGATGCCTCCATCATGCCGACCATCGTCAGCGGCAATACCAACGCCGCGGTGCTCGGCGCTGCCGCCAAGGCTGCCGACCTCATTTTGAAGAGCGCAGCCTAGGCATCCACCGACAGCCGCAGTCAGGCAGGAGAAGCAGTCCCATGAAGATCACGAAGCTGACGACCCATATGGTGCCGCCGCGCTGGCTGTTCCTGAAGGTCGAGACGGACGAGGGCATCGCCGGCTGGGGCGAGCCCGTCGTGGAAGGGCGGGCGCTGACGGTGCAGGCGGCGGTGCACGAGCTTGCCGATTACCTCGTCGGCAAGGATCCGCTGATGATCGAGGATCACTGGCAGGTGATGTATCGCGGCGGCTTCTATCGCGGCGGCGCGGTGCACATGTCGGCCATCGCCGGCATCGACCAGGCGCTGTGGGACATCAAGGGCAAGGCCTATGGCCAGCCGGTCCATGCCCTGCTCGGCGGTCAGGTGCGCGACCGGATCAAGGTCTATAGCTGGATCGGCGGCGACCGGCCCTCGGACGTCGCCAGCAATGCCCGCGAGGTCGTCGCGCGCGGCTTCAAGGCGATCAAGCTCAACGGCGCCGAGGAAATGCAGATCGTCGATACGAACGACAGGATCGACGCGATCGTCGAGACGATCGGCACGGTTCGCGATGCGGTCGGACCCCATATCGGCATCGGCGCCGATTTCCACGGCCGGGTGCACCGGCCGATGGCCAAGGTGCTGGCGAAGGAACTGGAACAGTTCAAGCTGATGTTCATCGAGGAGCCGGTGCTGTCGGAGAACCGCGAGGCGCTGAAGGAGATCGCCAGCCATTGCTCGACGCCGATCGCGCTCGGCGAGCGGCTCTATTCGCGCTGGGACTTCAAGTCGGTGCTCGCCGACGGCTATGTCGACATCCTCCAGCCGGACCTGTCGCATGCCGGCGGCATCACCGAATGCCGCAAGATCGCGGCGATGGCGGAGGCCTATGACGTGGCGCTGGCGCCGCATTGCCCGCTGGGCCCCATCGCGCTCGCCGCCTGCCTGCAGGTCGACGCCGTCTCGCACAATGCCTTCATCCAGGAGCAGAGCCTCGGCATCCACTACAACAAGGGCAACGACATCCTCGACTACATCTCCAACAAGGAGGTGTTCCACTATGCCGACGGCTTCGTGTCGATCCCGCAGGGCCCGGGCCTTGGCGTCGAGGTGGACGAGCAATATGTCATCGAGCGGGCGAAGGAAGGCCATCGCTGGCGCAACCCCGTCTGGCGCCACGAGGACGGCAGCGTGGCGGAATGGTGAGGAGAGAAGACCATGGCAGGACGTCTTGAGGGCAAGCGTATCGTCGTCACGGGGGCTGCGCAGGGCATCGGCCTTGCCATCGCCGAGGTCTTCCTTGCGGAAGGTGCGAGCCTCTTTCTGATCGACCGCGACGGCGATCTGCTTGCGGGCGAAGCTTCGCGGCTGCGTGAGGGCGGCGGCAGGGTCGGCCACGCGGCTGCCGATATCACCGATGCGGCGGCCATCGAGAGGGCGATGCTTGCGGCGGGCGGCGAGATCGGCCAGCCGAATGCCCTCGTCAACAATGCCGGCGTCAATGTCTTCTCCGAGCCGTTGGAACTGTCCGATGCGGATTGGCAGCGTTGTTTCGACATCAACCTCAAGGGGGCGTGGAACTGCAGCAAGGCCCTGCTGCCGGGCATGATCGACGAGGGCGGCGGCGTCATCCTCAACATTGCCTCCACGCACGCCTTCACCATCATTCCGCACACCTTTCCCTATCCCCTCGCCAAGCATGCGCTGCTTGGCATGACCAAGGCGCTCGGCATCGAATATGCGGGGCAGGGCGTGCGCGTGAACGCGCTGGCGCCCGGCTATGTGCGCACGCAGAAGGCCGTCGACTATTGGAACAGCTTCCCCGACCCGGTCGAGGCGGAGGCGGCGACGATGCGGTTGCACCCCGGCGGACGCATCGCGACGCCGGAGGAGATCGCCAGGGCTGCGCTGTTCATGATCTCGGACGAGTGCCCGTTCATGAATGCGACCTGCCTGACGGTCGATGGCGGAATGACAGTGCTCCACCATCCCGGCTGAGCGCGGCAAGGGGATGATCCCGTTGCGGAAAATCCACGCGGTCTTCCATGGCGCCAGGCCGGCGGGGGGTGGCGCCCTAAAGGATATCCTTCACCGTTTCCCGCACGAAAGTCGGGTTGGCGGCGATGAACTCGTCGAAATGCTCGACGATGAAACCGAGATGCTCGTTCATCGCCGCTTCCGCGGCCTCCGCGTCTCCGGTGCGGATGGCATCCAGGATGGCCTTGTGCTGTTTCAGCAGGGTCGGGATGTGATCGGGTCTCAGCGTCAACTGCCGCGCCCGGTCCATGTGGATCTTGATGTCGCTGATCAGCGACCAGATCTTCGGCCGGCCGGCCGTCGCGGCGATTGCCTCGTGCATCTCTTCATCGAGCCGGAAGAGGGCGTCGAAATCGCCGCGGGCCGCGACGCGCTTCTGGGCCTCCAGGTTTTCCATCAACAGGATGACGTCCTGCTCGGTGCGCTTCTCGCTCGCCAGCCGCACGAGGGCGCATTCCAGGGCCGCCCGCGCGAATTGCGCGTCCATGACGAGTTCGCGCCGGATCGGTGAGACGAAGGTGCCCTGCTGGGGAACGACATCCACCAGCCCTTCGTTCTCCAGCCGCTTGAACGCTTCGCGGACAGGCGTGCGGCTCAAGCCGAATTCGGCGGCAAGCCGCTGTTCCGAAAGGACTTCTCCCGGCGCCAAGGACAGGTCGAGGATACGGCGTTTGATCGAGGCATAGGCCTTTCCCGCGATCGGCTCCCGGGATGAGTTGTTCTTGAAGGCCATGCTTTCCCCAGCGGTTTCTCGATTCTTCACCGCACTATACCGGGAGGCAAAAATGTACACAAGCCATTCTAGGCTACTTGTATACTAGTACTCCATATGTTACCACGGCTGCCGTAGAGGAGGGCGAGATGCAGGAATTCGAGGGAAAAGTGGTTTTCGTGATGGGCGGAACGACCGGCATCGGCCGGGCGGCGGCCGATCTGCTGCACGCCCGCGGTGCGGCCGTTTCGATCTTCGGGGCCGCCCGATCCGCTGATGGCGTGGATGCGAAGCTCGGCGCGCTTCCGGCCGGCATGGCCGCTTTCACCGGAGATGGATCGGTCGGCGCGGATGTCGCGGCGGCGCTGGCGCGCACGGCTGAACAATTCGGTGGTGTCGATATCCTGATCTGCGCCGCCGCCATTCATCCCTATGGCACGGCTGAATCGACCGACGAGCCCACCTGGGATCGCGTCATGGCGGTCAACGTCAAGAGCGCCTATCTGGTCGCCCATCACGGCATCGAGTACCTCAGGCGCCGTGGGGGAGGGGCGATCGTCAACGTCGCCTCCAATCAGGGTTCGTCCACCGTGCCGAACCTTGCGGCCTATGCCACCAGCAAGGGTGCGCTTCTTGCCTTCACCCGCTCGCTCGCGATGGATTACGGGGCGGAGAACATCCGCGCCAATACGGTCAGCCCCGATACGCCGCTGCTGCGTGTCGCGGCTGAAAAGTTCGGCGGCGGCGCCAGCCTCGATGCCGTCTATGCCGAGTGGGGCGGGAAGGTTCCGGTCCGTCGCATCGGCCGGGCATCGGAGATGGCCGAGGTCATCGCCTTTCTCGCCGGCGATCGCGCCAGCTACGTGAGCGGCGCCGATTTCGTCGCCGATGGCGGCCTGCTCGCCAAGCTCGGGTTCTGAGGAGATGCCGATGGCTGATTTGCCGGACTTCCGTTCCCGCGCCTTCCTGCTCGATCACCTCCAGAAGACCATGGACTTCTACCATCCGCGTGGCCTTGATCCGGCGGGCGGCTTCTTCACGACGTTCGATGCCGATGGAACGGTGATCGACCGCGATGCGCGCTCGCTGGTCCATACCTGCCGGTTCCTCTTCAACGAGGTGAATGCCTATCTGGAGTTCGGACGCGCCGATTATCGCGACGGCGCCCGCCATGCGCTCGATTTTCTCGTGTCGCAGCACCGCGTACCGGCGACGAAAGGCTACCGCTGGACCTTCCGCTTCGCGGGCGGCCGCCGCAGCGACGAGGATGCGTCCAATATCACCTACGGGCTTTCCTTTGTCATTCTGGCCCAGGCGATGGCGATCAAGGCCGGCTTTGCGGAGGCGAAAGCCTGGCTCTCGGACATCGTCGGCACCATGGAGCAGCAGCTCTTCGATGCCGGGAACGGTCTCTACGCCGACCGGGCGGATGCGACCTTCGCCAGCATCGCACCCTATCGCGGTCAGAACGCCAACATGCACGCCTGCGAGGCGATGATCGCGGCCTATGAAGCGACGGGCGAACGCTGGTACATCGACCGCGCGGAAACCATCGCATCCGCCGTGTCGCTCCGCCTTGCCGGCCTTTCGCCGCTCGATCAGGTCTGGGAGCATTACCACGCCGACTGGTCGATCGACCTCACCTACAACAAGGACGACCACAGCGACGGCTATCGTCCCTGGGGGTTCCTTGCCGGCCACCAGACCGAATGGGCAAAGCTTCTCCTGATGCTCGACCGGCACAAGCCGATGGACTGGCACGTGCCCCGCGCCCGCGCGCTCTTCGACAGGGCGATGGCCCTTTGCTGGGATGAGGAGCGGGGCGGCATGTTCTATTCCTACGGCCCGGACAAGGCCCTCTATGACCGCTCCAAGCAGCAGTGGGTGCATGCCGAAACGATCGCCGCGGCGGCGCATCTGGCCGTGCGGACGGGTGAGCAGGCCTACTGGGATTGGTACGATCGGCTCTGGCGCTATGCCTGGGATCACCTCGTCGATCACCGCCATGGCGGCTGGTACCGGGCGCTCAACGAAGACAATTCCATCGCCAGCGCCGTCCGCGGCGATCCGGAGCCCGACTATCACACCATGGGCGCCTGCGTCGAAATCCTGAAACTGATCAAAAAGTGACCGCGCCATGAAGATCGCCAGAATCACACCCTATGTGTGCTACAGCCCGATTTCGGACCTCGTCTTCGTGAAGGTCGAGACGGACGAGCCGGGGCTCTTCGGCTGGGGCGAATGCTCGCTGCCGACCAAGCCGCATGGCGTTGCCGGTGCGGTGTGCGACCTTGAGAAGCTGATCGTCGGCGCCGATCCCGAAAAGGTCGAATGGATATGGCAGCGCATGTATCGCCATGCCTACTGGCGGGGCGGCCCGATCCAGACGTCGGCCCTTTCGGGCATCGACATGGCGCTTTGGGACATCAGAGGCAAGGCCGCTGACAGAAGCGTCGCCGCGCTCCTCGGCGGGCCGGTGCGCGACCGCATCAAGGCCTATGCCAATCTCGGCCTTTCGCTGGACCCCGGCGAATTCCGCGAGCGTGTGGCAGTCGCGCTGGACATGGGTTTCAAGGCGGTGAAGATCTATCCGCTTCCCGCCGTCGCGATGACCGAGGGCCGGGCGTCGATCCGGCAGATCGTCGCCTGCTGCGAGGCGGTGCGCGAGGTGCTCGGCAGCGACCTCGACTATGCGATCGACATGCACGGCCGTTCCAGCGCCTCGCTTGCCATCGTGATCGAGGATGCCGTCCGGCACACCGGCCCGCTGTGGATCGAGGAGCCGGTTCCGGCCGAATCCAACGCCGCGCTCGAGCGCGTGGCGCAGCAGTCGAAGACGCCGATCGCCGTCGGTGAACGGCTCTTCACGCGCTGGGCGTTCCGCGAGGTGCTGGAGAACGAATGGGCCGGCATCATCCAGCCGGATGTCGCCAATGCCGGCGGGGTCAGCGAGATGGTGCGGCTTGCGGCCCTGGCGGAAATGTATGGCGTCAATTTTGCGCCGCACAATCCGAACGGTCCGGTACAGGCGGCGGCAAGCCTCAACCTGGCGGCTTATGCCCAGAACTTCTCCATGCTGGAGACCCGCCATACCAACCTCGAATGGACCGCAAGACTGAGCAGCTACGTGCCGCGTGTCGATGCCGAAGGCTATCTCGCGCTGCCTGCCGGGCCGGGCCTCGGCGTGGAAATCGACGAGGCGTTCCTCGTCAGCCAGACCGAGGGCCAGTGGATCCCGCAATCCTTCCGCGCCGATGGCAGCATCGCGGACTGGTAAGAACAGATTGGGAGGAAGATCGTGTCAGGAGCACCGCTTCTTGAAGCACGCAATATCGTCAAGCGCTTCGGCGGCATCGAGGCCCTGAGGGGCGCAAGCTTCTCCATCGCGGCCGGCGAGGTTGTCGCCCTGATGGGGGACAATGGCGCCGGCAAGTCGACGCTCGTCAAAACCATGTGCGGCGTGCATCGGCCCGACGAAGGAGAGCTGCTCTTCGAGGGCCGGCCCGTCCGCTTCGATTCACCGAAGGCGGCGCAAGCCGTCGGCATGGAGATCGTCTACCAGGATCTCGCCATGGCGCCGGACCTCGATGCCTCGGCGAACATGTTCCTGGGCCGCGAGCTGCGGCGTCCCGGCATCGCCGGCCGCCTCGGCTTTCTCGACAAGCGGACGATGCGCGACCGCACGCGCGAGGCGCTCGCCTCCATGCAGGTGCAGCTCAAAAGCATCGATGCGCCGATCGCCACGCTGTCCGGCGGCCAGCGCCAGAGCATCGCGGTCGTGCGCGCCGTCACCTGGGCCGACAAGCTCGTCGTCATGGACGAGCCGACCGCGGCGCTGGGCGTCGCGCAGACGCGGGCCGTGCTGGAGCTCATCGGCCGGGTGAAGGCCTCGGGCCGCGCCGTCATCATCATCAGCCACAATGTGCCCGACGTGATGGCCGTCGCCGATCGCGTGGAGGTCTTCCGGCTGGGCCGCCGCACCGCGCGCTTTTCGCGCGACCGCATGACCACCGAGAACATCGTCGGCGCGATCACGGGCGCCATCTCCACCGAGGAGCCCAAGCCATGACGTCGCAGACCGCAACGCCTCTTTCCTCCGTCGGGAATTTTCTGACCGGCGCAGGGCGCATCCTCGTCATCCTCCTGATCATTCTCGTCGCCTTCTCGCTGCTTCGCTTCGACAGCTTCGTTTCCGGCGCGAACATCCGCAACATCGGCATGGCCGCCTCGATCCTCCTGGTGATGGCGGTGGGCGCGACCTTCGTCATCGCCACGGGCGGCGTGGATCTGTCGGTCGGCGCGGTGCTCGTCTTTTCCGGCGTGATCGCCGCAAAGGTCATGGCCGCGATGGGAGCGGAAGGCTGGAGCGCCTCGATCGTGGGCATTCTGGCCGCCTGCCTTGCCGGCACCGCCTGGGGCGTGCTCAACGGCCTGCTCGTCGCCCGGGCGAAGATCCCGCCGCTCGTCGCGACGCTCGGCACGATGGGGGCGGCGCAGGGCCTGAGCTGGATCGTCGCCGGGGAGGATCTGAAGGACGTGCCGATGGAACTCGGCGATACCGTCGGCGTCGGCGACCTTCTCGGTGTTCCCGTGCTGGTGCTCATTGCCGCGCTGGTGACGGTCGTCGGCGGTGTCTGGCTGCGCTCGACCCGCTTCGGCCGGCATACGCTCGCCATCGGCTCGAATGTCGTCGCCTCCCGGGAGATGGGTATCCCGATCGCCCGTCACCTCATCTCGGTCTATGCGCTGGCGGGCTTCCTCGCCGGACTGGCGGGCATCCTCTCGCTTGCCCGCTATGGCTCCACCACCATCGCCGGCCATGCGACGGACAATCTCAGCGTCATCGCCGCCGTGGTCATCGGCGGCACCAGCCTCTTCGGCGGTCGCGCCAGCGTCTTCCTGACGGCGGTCGGCGTGCTCATTCCGGCAAGCCTCGAAAACGGGCTCATCATGGTCGGCCTCAATACGTTCTGGCGCGACGTCATGGTCGGCGTGGTGCTGATCGTCGCGGTCTATCTCGATCAGATGGGGCGCAGCCAAAGGCGGTGACCATCCTCGGCAATTGCGATCGCCCGGAATGGACCGGGCGACGTGAAACTCAAATGGGAGAGAGAAGCATGAAACTGACACGTCAACTGCTGTCCGGCGCCGCTCTGGTCATGGGCCTTGCCGCTGCCTCCGCCGCTGAGGCCGAGTACAAGCTCGCCTTCATTCCGGGCGTCGGCGGGGATGCCTATTACGGCTCCGTCCAATGCGGCATCGAGGCCGCGGCCAAGGCGAAGGGGGCCGTGGTCGATACGCAGGCGCCGAAGTCCTTCGACCCCGCGGCGCAGATCCCGATCCTGGAAGCGATGATCGCCAAGAAGCCGGACGCGATCGTCATCGCCCCCACCGACAGCAAGGCGCTGTTCGCGCCCCTCAAGAAGGCGGCCGACCAGGGCATCAAGGTGGTTCTCGTCGACACCACGCTCGAAGACCCGTCGATTGCCGTTTCGGAAGTCTCTTCCGACAATGTCGAGGCGGGCAAGGTGGCGGCTGCCGAGCTCGCGAAGGTTCTTGGCGACAGGAAGGGCTCGGTGCTGACGGTCAATCTCAGCCCCGGCGTGACGACGACCGACGACCGCGAAAAGGGATTCGCCGAGGCGATCAAGGCGGCGGGGCAGAACTACCTGCCGCAACAGTTCTCCAACAATTCGGTGCAGAAGGCCGACCAGATCGTCTCGGCGATGCTGCTGTCCAATCCGGATCTTGCCGGCATCTTCTCGACCGCCGCCTTCAACACGGAAGGTGCCGTCGCCGCCCTGCGCGCGGCGGGCCGCAGCAAGGACGTCATGATCGTCGGCTTCAACGCCAACCCGCCGGGCATCGACCAGCTCAAGAAGGGCCAAGTCTTCGCGCAGGTGGTGCTAAAGCCCTATGACGAGGGCAAGTTCGCCGGCGAGCAGGCGCTGAACGCGCTGGAAGGCAAGCCTGTCGAAAAGCATATCCTGACCGGTTCCGTCGTCGCGACGAAGGACAATCTCGAATCTCCCGAAGTGTCGAAATACCTCTACAGCTTCACCTGCCCGGCAGAATGAGTATCAAGCATTGCCGATGCGGCTCGCGCATCGGCAATGCCGCCACAGGGGCGTCGGCGCTTTCGGCTGAAGCCCGGACCATGTAATGCGGAATGCTCACGGCAATGCCGAAGAGCGGGAAGCTCAGCGGGAGCCCTGTCCCGGAGGAAACGCGCCCGCCCGTTCGCGGTCCGCCGTTCGGCTCTCTTCAGGAGCGGGCGAGACCTATCGTTCCCTGTCCTTTGGCGGCGCCGTGGATTCCCGCACGACGAGCGCGTAGTCCACCTCGTAATGCGTGGGAACCTTGTGGCCGTCGAGGCGGGCGAGGATATATTCGCCGGCGCCCTTCCAGGTCAGGTCCGTCGGAACGTGGAGCGTCGTCAAGGCGGGGCGCAGGTGGCGACTCCATTCGAGGTCGTCGAAGCCGACGACCGAAAGGTCGGCGGGGATATTCAGGCCCCGGCGCTCCGCTTCCAGCATGACGCCGTAGGCGAGCACGTCGTTGCCGCAGGCGATGGCCGTCGGGACGCTCGGGCCCATGAGGATCTGCCGCGCGGCTTCCCGCGCATCGTCCAGCGTGTAGCGCACCTCGACGTGCCATTCCTCCGGCAGGTCCAGCCCGTGTTCGGCAAGGGCGCGGCGGAACCCCCTTATCCGCGCGCTGGCGCGGTCGTTGTTGCGCTGAAGCGCGCTGACCACGCCGATGCGCCGGTGGCCGATCTCGATGAGATGCATCATCGCGCGATGCGCCGCCGCCTCGTTGTCGACGCCGATGCTCGGATGCGGCCGGCTCGGATTGTAGATGCCGACATTGATGAAGGGCACGTCGCGGGTCGCCAAGAGGTCGCGCAGCGCCTGATGGTGACAGTCGCCGCGCAGGATGAGCCCGTCGACGCCGCGGCTGATCAGGTTGCGCGCCTGCTCCAGCTCCACGTCGATATCGTAGCCGTTCGTCGAGAGTATGAGCATGTAGCCGCGCGAGGAGAGGAACTTCTGCAGCGACTCGATCCCGCGGGCGAACATGGCGTTGTCGATGGTGGGGATGATGGCGCCGATCGTGCGCGTCCTGTTGCTGGACAAAGCCCGCGCCATGCCGTGCGGCACATAGCCGGTCTCGTCTATCACCCGCTGGATGCGGGCGCGAAGGTCCTCGCTCACGCTCTGCGGATTGTTGAGGGCGCGCGAGACCGTCGCGGTCGAGACGCCCGAAAGCTTCGCGACCGCCCGGATGCCTGTCTTTTCCTTCTCGATGGTCATGCGATCGCCCGGATTATGTAACGTTACATTGTTGTGTGACGATCAGCTCACGAATGTCAAACGGAAATAGTCTTGCGATGCAGCATTGTTTTCATACCTTTCGGGTGTTGACAGCGTTGCTCGCATCATCATATGTAACCGGTTACATAAGGATTGCGCTCGGGAGAAGCGCTCGGTCAGCCGCTGGAGGGCGGCCTCGTGGAGGAAGATATGCTGAAAAATCGCTCTATCCCTGCTGTTGTCCTGTCCGTGCTCCTGGCCGGGACGGCGACCTCCGCCTTCGCCTTCGACTGGAAGGCGCACGAAGGTGAAACGGTTTCATTCCTGGCCAACAACAATCCCTGGTCCCAGGCGGTGTTGTCCTACAAGGATGAATTCACCGCGCTGACCGGGATCAACCTGCGGGTCGACTCCTACCAGGAGCAGCAGATGCGCCAGCGCCTCGTCACCGTGCTCAATTCCGGCAGCGACGAGATCGATGTGTTCATGACCCTTGCCTCCCGCGAAGGCCAGCAGTTCGCGGCCTCCGGCTGGTATGCCGATCTCTCGGCCTATACGCAGGGCTCGGTGGCTCCGGAGTACGATTTCGCCGGCGTGAGCCCCGCTCTCGTGAAGGCCGCGACGTTCGACGGCAAGCTGACCAGCATCCCGCTCAACCTCGAAGGCCCGCTGCTCTACTACCGGACGGATATCTTCGAGAAATGCGGCCTTGCCAAGCCGGCTTCGCTCGACGACGTGCGGGCCGCGGCCGAGAAGATCAAGGCATGCGACGCCGGCGTCACGCCCTTCGCCTCGCGCGGCCTGAAGCCGGCGATCGCCTATACGTTCAGCAACGTCCTGCACAATATGGGCGGCACCTATATCGTCGACGGCAAGTCGGCGCTCTGCGCTCCGGCGGGCCGGAAGGCCATCGCCTGGTACGGCGACCTGATGCGCGAATACGGGCCGCCCGGCGCGGCGAACTACAGCTTCTACCAGATCTCCGCGCTCTATCGCAGCGGCCGCGCGGCGATGGCCTTCGAATCCTCCAACGAGCTGCGCACCATCATGGAGGGCGGTGAGCGCCTGAACGACACGGATGTCATTCCGCTGCCGGCCGGCGAGGCGGGAACCGTCCCGACGGCGATCGGCTGGGGCCTTGCGATTTCCAGCCGCAGCGCCAGGAAGGATGCGGCCTGGTACTTCGTGCAGTGGGCCTCCAGCCCGGAAATGCAGAAACGCCTGGCGCTTCAGGGCGTCGCCTCGCCGCGCGCCTCCGTCGCCGCCGATGAGGAGTACAAGGCCTGGATCGCCGAGGCGCCGGTGCGGGCGAGCTGGCAGGCGGCGCTCGGCGTGCTGGCGGCCGACGGGTCCTCCGAAGTCGGCTACCCCATCATCGCCAATCCGGAATCGCGGGACTATATCGGCCAGGCCGTGCAGGAGGTGCTTCTCGGGCAGCGCTCGGTCGAGGAGGCATGCGCCGCCGCCGACAGCGCGCTCGACGGCCTCATCGCCCGCAAGTAGCGCATCTGCCGGGTCCTGCCTCGGCGGGGCCCGGCATCCGACGCAATCGCCCACTGGAAGGACCGGACAATGACTCCAGGCTCGGCCAACAGTCAGGGACGGCAGCTTGCCGCGCTCTCCGCACCGGCGGTCGTCTTCACCGTCGCCATGATCGCCTTCCCGGTGGTCTACACGATCTGGCTCGGCTTCCACGCATTCTCGTCGACGGGGGAGGCGAGCTTTGCAGGCGGCGCCAACTATGCGGCGCTCGTTGCCGACGGCGAGTTCTGGAACGGGCTCTACGTCACCTTCGCGCTCTATGCCCTGTCCATGGTCCTGCAGCTCGTCGCCGGCATCTATCTCGCCATGCTGCTGTTTCATTCCAAGCGGTTGTCCGGCCTGCTGCGCTCGCTTCTGATCTCGCCCTTCATGATGCCGCCCGTGGTGGCCGGCATGATGTGGCTCGTCATTCTCGATCCCTCGCTGGGCGCGGCCAACTATATCCTCGTGTCGCTCGGCCTTCCGGCCTCCGAATGGCTGGCCTCTCCGACCTGGGTGATCCCGACGATCGCCCTGATCGATACCTGGCAATGGGCGCCCTATGTCGCGCTGATCGTGCTGGGCGGGCTGCAGTCCCTGCCGCCCAGCGTCTACGAGGCCGCCCAGATCGACGGCGCCTCTCCGTTCCGCATCTTCCGGCGCATCACCCTGCCGCTGCTGCTGCCGACCATCGTCACGGCCGCGGTGCTGCGGAGCGTCGATCTGCTGCGCTTCTTCGACATCATCTACATCACCACCCAGGGCGGGCCGGGCAATGCCTCGAACACGCTCAACATCTACGGGTTCCGGGTCGGCTTCGAGTTCTTCAACATCGGCTATGCCAGCGCGCTGATGATCACGCTCTCGGCCATCGTGCTCGCCGCCGTGCTGATGCTCAACCGCCTGCGCAACGCGGTCGCCTGGTAAGGAGACGACGATGACCGATCATTCGAGCCCCCGCTGGGTCCACTGGCTGAACACGCTGCAACTGACCGTCGCGGGCATCCTCATCCTGGCGCCGACCGTCTGGATGGTGCTTTCGTCCTTCAAGCCGTCCTTCGAGGTGACGGCCTATCCGCCGACGCTGTTCTTCCAGCCGACCTTCGAGAACTACGTCACGCTATGGCAGACGACGCCGTTCCTGTCCTATGCGGTCAACAGCTTCGTCGTGACCATCGGCTCGACGCTGCTTGGCCTCGCCTTCGGCATCCCGGCCGCCTTCGCCGTCTCCTGGTCGCGCATCACCTGGCCGGCCGTCCTGACGCTCGCCGCTCGGATGGCGCCGGGCACGCTGTTCCTGCTGCCGTGGTACATCATGTTCCGCGAGGTCGGGCTGATCGGCTCCTACACGGCGCTCATCCTCAGCCATGCGGTGATCACCATGCCGATCGTCATCTGGGTGCTGCTTCCCTTCTTCGACAACATTCCGCGCAGCGTCTTCGAGGCGGCGCAGATGGACGGCTGCTCGGTGACCCGCATCCTCTGGCGGATCGCCCTCCCGCTTGTCGGCTCCGGCGTCGCGGTCGCGTCGATCCTCGCCTTCGTCTTCTCGTGGAACTTCTTCCTCTTCTCGCTGATCCTGTCGAACTCCGACACGAAGACGCTGATTGCCGCCGCCTTCAACTTCGTCGGCGAAGGTTCCACCCAATGGGGCTCGCTGATGGCGGCCGCCACGCTCATCGCGCTGCCGCCGCTCGCGCTGGCGATCCTCGTCCAGCGTTGGCTCGTCGCAGGGCTGACCCTCGGTGCCGTCAAGGGATGATCACGATGACAGACAGAAAGAATGCCCGCATGCGCGCCTCCGTCTTCCACGGCGACCGCAGGATCACCATCGAAACCCGGGACCTGCCGCCCGTCGGGCGGGGCGAGGTGCTGGTCAAGGTGCTGCGCACCGCGCTCTGCGGCTCGGATTTCAAGCTCTGGCACAAGGGGGCGGAGTTCACCGCCGGCCACGAGATCTTCGGTGTGGTCGAGCAGCCGGGCCATCCGCGCCACGGACAGCGCTGCGCGGTCTATATCCCGGTGCATTGCGGCCATTGCGATGCCTGCCGCGCGGGCGACACGCAGATGTGCCTCGAGGTCTCGAGCCTGATCGGCTGGAACCGGCCGGGCGGCTATGCGGAATATGTCCCGGTGCCCGAAAACTGCCTGCTGCCGGTGCCGGACGACATCGAGGACGACCTCGCCCCGCTGCTGCTCGACACGATCGGGACGTCCGCCCACGCTGTTCGCTTCGCCATGCCGCTCGTTCCTCCCGAAGGGTCTGCGCCGGTCCTCGTGACCGGTGCAGGCCCGGTCGGGCTCGGCGTGGTGCTGGCGCTGTCGAGCCTCGGCTACGACGACATCCATGTCAGCGATCCGAACGAGGAGCGGCTGGCGATCGCCGTTTCCTTCGGCGCGAAGGCCCATCCCGTCGGCGCGCGCGACAAGCGCTTCAAGCTGATCTTCGAATGCTCCGGCGCGCATGCGGCCCGCAATCTCGGCATCGAGCTGGTGCTGCCGCGTGGCGCCCTGATGCTGGTCGGCGAGAACGCCGCGCCCTGGACCATCGAGGAAGGCAAGATCTTCCGCCGCAAGGATTTTTACATGATCCGCACCTTCTATTTCCCGGTCGGCGACTTCGCGCCGAATGTCGAACTGCTGCGCGCCAACAAGGAGCGCTATCGCCGGCTCGTCGACGCCGCCTTCGGTCTCGACGACCTGCCGGAGAATTTCGCCCGCTTCGCCGAAGGCAAGCTCATCAAGCCCGTCCTTTCGTTTGGGTGACACCATGGCCTCGATCACGATCCGGAACATCGCCAAGAAATTCGGCGAGCTCACCATCATCCCCGGCCTCGACCTGGAGATCGCCGACGAGGAGTTCGTCGTCTTCGTCGGTCCGTCCGGCTGCGGCAAGTCCACGCTGCTGCGCATCATCGCCGGGCTCGAGCCGGCCACCTCGGGCGAGCTCTTCATCGGCAAGACCAAGGTCAACGACGTGCCGGCCTCCAAGCGCGACATCGCCATGGTCTTCCAGGACTATGCGCTCTATCCGCACATGACCGTCTACGACAACATGGCCTTCGCGCTGGAGCTGCGCGGCATGGGCAAGGCGGAGATCGACCAGCGCGTGCGCCGCGCCGCAGGCCTCCTGCATATCGAGCCCTTCCTGGAGCGCAAGCCGAAGGCGCTGTCCGGCGGCCAGCGCCAGCGCGTCGCCATGGGGCGGGCGATCGTCCGCGACCCGAAGGTCTTCCTGTTCGACGAGCCGCTCTCCAACCTCGACGCCAAGCTGCGCGGCCAGGTGCGCACCGAGATCAAGGCGTTGTCGCAGGAGCTGAAGACCACCATGATCTTCGTCACCCACGACCAGGTGGAGGCGATGACGATGGCGGATCGCATCGTCGTCCTGAAAGGCGGCGAGATCCAGCAGTTCGGCCGGCCGGAAGAAGTCTACGAGACGCCCGCGAACCAGTTCGTCGCCGGCTTCATCGGCTCCCCGGCGATGAACTTCTTCCCGATCCGGCGCGCGGGGGACGGCTTCGTCTTCGAAGGCGCACCTGATCTTGCCGCCCCCGTGCCGGGCGCGCTGAACCCCGCGCTCGGCGGCAGGAGCGAGGCGGTGCTCGGCATCCGGCCGGAGCATTTCGTTCCCGCCGGGGGCGAGGAGGGCGCGCTTTCCGTCGTGATCGACCTGGTCGAACCGCTCGGTTCCGACACGCTGACGCATTTCGACCTTGCCGGGGTGAGGACCGTCGCCCGCGTCGATCCCGAGCTCAGGCCGAAGGTCGGCGACAGGCTGGGCCTCGTCGCGCAGGCCGGCAAAGCGCATCTCTTCGACAGCGTGGACGGAAAGGCCATCCGATGAACCGCCCGCCGAGCATGCCGGCAGGGGCCGCCCCGACGGTCGTCTGCCTCGGGCTGTCCGCGCTCGACCGCATCTGGCGGGTGGAGACGCCGTTCACCGGCGGCAGCGAGAAAATCCGCGCGGGCGAGCACCTGACCGAACCCGGCGGCATGGCGGCGAATGCCGCGGTGACCGTCGCAAGGCTCGGTGGCCGGGCTTCGTTCTGGGGCAGAGCGGGCGACGACGAGGCAGGCCGCCTCATGGCGGAGGCCTTTGCCGTTGAAGGGGTCGAGATCGGCCAGTTCCGGCTCTTCGAGGGTGGGGCATCGTCCGTCTCGGGCGTCATCGTCGATGCGCGCGGCGAGCGGCAGATCGTCAATTTCCGCGGCCGCTATCCGGCCGATCCGGCCTGGCTTCCGCTTGCGGGCCTTTCTGCCGATTGCGTGCTGGCGGATCCGCGCTGGCCGGAAGGTGCGGAGGCGCTTTTCGCCGCGGCGCGAAGCCGCGGCATCCCGACGGTTCTCGACGGTGACGTCGCCGACGCCGATATCTTCGAACGCCTGCTTCCGCTGACCGACCATGCCGTCTTCTCCGAGCCCGGCCTGCGCGGCTTCGGCGGGGAGAATCCCGAGGCGGCGCTGGCGCGGGCGGCGGGATTCGGCTGCCGGATGGTCGCGGTCACCCGCGGTGGCGACGGCCTCCTCTGGCGGGACGGTTCCGGCAGGCACGACATGCCGGCGCCCGCCGTCCATGCCGTCGACACCACGGCCGCCGGCGATGTCTTCCACGGCGCCTATGCCTTCGCGATCGGGGCAAAGTTCGGCATTGCCGACGCGCTCGGCTTCGCCAGCGCGGTCGCCGCCCTGAAATGCACACGGCCCGGCGGCCGTGCCGCCATTCCCTCCCTCGACGATCTGAAGTCATCCTGAAAGGACACGTCATGCTCACACTTGGAAAAACCCGCGGCCTTGCCCGTCTCGCCAACAGGGACGGCCATTTCTGCATGGTGGCGCTCGACCAGCGTCCTCCGCTCTTCGAAGCGCTCGCGGCGGCGCGCGGCATCGACAAGTCGGACGTCACCTTCTCCGACATGATCACGGCAAAGCGGCTTCTGGTCGAAAATCTCGCCCCGCACTGCAGCTCCATGCTGTTCGATCCGAACTATGCCATTCCCGCCGCCATCGACGTGCTGCCGCCGGATTGCGGCCTGATCGTCACCCTGGAGGACCACCGCACGGAGGAGACCGAGGGCGGCCGCAAGTCCAAGGTCATCGCCGACTGGAGCGTCGAGAAGATCCGCCGTCTCGGCGGCGATGCGGTCAAGGTGCTCGCATGGTACCGGCCGGACGCCTCGGCCGACGTTCTCGAGCACCAGAAGGCGTTCGTGCGCAAGATCGGCGAGGATTGCCGTCGCCACGACATCGCCTATGTGCTCGAACTGCTCGTGTTCCCGTTCCTCGGCACCGCGGGCCATACCGCGGATTATGTCGAATCGCCGACCAAGCTGCCGGAACTCGTGATCGAGAGCGTGCGTGAATTCGCAAAGCCCGAATACGGCGTCGATCTCCTGAAACTCGAAAGCCCGCTTGCAGCCAACAGCCTGCCGCCGCGCGACGGCAGCGCGGCCGCCCTTGCCGCCCAGCGGGAATTCGATGCGATCGGCAGGATCTGCGCCGATGCGGGCATCCCGTGGGTGCTGCTGTCGGGCGGCGCGGCGACGGAGAAGTTCGAGCGCGTGCTCGACTACGCCTATGCCGCCGGCGCCGGCGGTTTCCTGGCCGGCCGCACCATCTGGCTCGATGCGATCCGCTCGCATTTCCCCGATACCGCCGCCGTCGCCAGGGCGCTTGCGGAAGAGGGCGTCGCCGTGGTGGAACGCCTGAGCGCGCTCACCGCCGCCAAGGCCCCGCGCTGGACCCCGCCGGCGCCCGCCTTCCAGCAGATCCACAATGAAGGCGACTTCGCCAAGAGCTATGCCGCCGCCTGACACGGGCCATTGACGGAAGGAACGACCATGGACGATCGATCGACGCAGCCGGTGCCGGCCCTCAAGGACCGGTCCCTCCTGACCGACAAGGCCTATGTGGCCGGCCACTGGCTGGGCGCGGCGGACGGCAGGACCATCACGGTCACGGATCCGTTCGACGGATCGGTCATCGCCCGTGTCCCGGATCTCGGCGTGGAGGTCGTCCGCCAGGCGATCGACGCGGCGGCCCTCGCGCAGGTCGAATGGGCACGGCGGTCCGCCAAGGAGCGGGCCGCCGTCCTGCGGCGCTGGTACGAGCTCATCGTCGAGAATGCGGACGACCTCGCCCAGATCCTCACCGCCGAGCAGGGCAAGCCCCTCGGCGAGGCAAGGGGCGAGATCATCTCCAATGCCGCCTATCTCGAATGGTTCGGGGAAGAGGCCAAGCGCATCGACGGCGACATCATTCCCGGCCCGAACCGCAACCAGCGCGTCATGGTGCTCAAGCAGCCCGTCGGCGTCTGCGCGGCGATCACGCCCTGGAATTTCCCGAACGGCATGATCACCCGCAAGGCAGGGCCTGCCCTTGCCGCCGGCTGCTCCATGATCCTGAAGCCGGCCGCCCAGACGCCGCTTTCGGCCTTCGCGCTCGCCGTTCTGGCGGAGCGTGCGGGCGTGCCGGCGGGGGTCTTCTCCGTCATCACCGGCGAGGCGCGGCCGATCGGCATGGAGTTCTGCCACAATCCGAAGGTCGCGAAGATCACCTTCACGGGTTCGACCGCCGTCGGCCGCTGGCTGATGAAGGAGGCGGCGGACGGCATCAAGCGCCTGTCGCTCGAGCTTGGCGGCAACGCGCCCTTCATCGTGTTCGACGATGCCGACATCGACGCGGCGGTCGAGGGGGCGATGATCTCCAAGTTCCGCAATGCCGGGCAGACCTGCGTGTGCGCGAACCGCATCTATGTGCAGGAGACGGTCGCGGAGGCGTTCACCGCCAGGCTCCTGGAAAAGGTCTCGGCGATCACGCTCGGCCGAGGCACGCAACCGGGCGTCGGGCAGGGGCCGCTGATCGACGACAGGGCCGTCGCCAAGATGGAGGAGCATGTCGGCGACGCGCTCGCCAAGGGCGGCAGGATTCTCGTCGGCGGCAAACGCAGCGCGCTCGGCGGCACCTTCTTCGAGCCCACCGTCATGAGCGGCATCACGCAGGACATGAAAGTGGCGAAGGAAGAGACCTTCGCGCCGCTCGCCCCCATCATCACCTTCCGCGACGAGGACGAGGTCATCGCCATGGCGAACGACAGCGAGTTCGGTCT
>JBDHSZ010000003.1:0-57180 GCA_039812945.1 Shinella sp. | reverse complement strand
CGCGATCGTCGGCCTTGATCGCCAGGACCAGCAGATCGACAAGCTGGCGCCCGACCGTGGTCCTTGCCTCCTGCGTCATGCCGTCGAAGCGGCCGGGCAGGAGATGCAGCATGTCGGTGAACAGGCCGCCGGCGCCATTGTTGGCTTCGAACTGCAATGTGCAGAAGCGGTCTGGCGCGCGCATGCGGCCGCCGAGGGCATCGGCCTCCACCTTCAGCACCCACATGTCCGCCGCTTCGGCATGGCTGAACTGGTAGGGTTCGCTGCTGCGCTCGAGGAAAAAGCCGCCGGGCCGGCAGTTCACCTCCCGGCCGCACTGGGAGAAGAACACTTCCGCCTTGGCCGGCACGGTCACGAGGAATTCCTCCTCCCGTGCGCCGCGGAAATGGTGCGGCAGGCGCAGGTATTGCAGCGCATCGCAGGTCAGCCGCGAGATCGAGACGTCGCCGAACTGCCAGGTCGTCAGGTCGCCGGAGAACCGATCGGAATCGCGAAAGCGCAGATCGAGCGGAAAATAGGCCGAGGCGATGGCCTCATGCCAGTGGCGGCTACGATCCGGGGCGCGTGTCGCGCTTGTGGTGATGCTCGTCTTCATGCGGCTTCCCCTCTTCGGGCAAAGGTACGCACAGGATTTCTGTCAGGCAATGAAAATGGCAGCTTGTGCGCCCCGGCGCAATTCGTTGTTCCCTCCCTGCAAAGACCCACGCGAAAAACTCTGCCTAGATTGATCCCGGCTTCAACGGCGCGACAGACACCGGCGGCCCAGGGAACAGACATTTCAGCCATACGACCGGTTTCCGGGCCATCGGTTCTCGCCCTCAACCAGCGTGAACAAGATGCTTCATACCCAGACTTCCAAGGTAGACCCGATCACCCTTTCGGTGGTGCGCGGCATGCTCGAGACCACCCAGCGCGAAATGACCCTCGCGCTGGAAAAGACGGCCCGTTCGTCGGTTTTCAATCTGGCGCACGACTATTCGACGGCGCTCTTCAACGGCCGGCCGGAGATGATCCTGCAGGGGCAGGACATCCCGATCCATCTCGGCTCGCTCATTCCCGCCATGAAGGCGGTGGCAGCTTTTTTCGGCGACGACATCCATGAAGGCGACCTGATCTTGCACAACGATCCGGCCTTCGGCGGCAGCCATGCCATCGATACATGCATGTACAAGCCGGTTTTCTACAAGGGCGAGCTGGTCTACTGGACGGTCTGCAAGGGGCACCTCACCGATATCGGCGGCCCGGTGCCGGCGGGCTACAATCCCAACGCTACCGAAATCTACGCCGAATGCCTGCGCATTCCGCCGGTGAAAATCTGGGATCGTGGCAAGCCGCGCCATGACGTGCTCAACATGATCCTCACCAATATGCGCGCCCGCCGCGACCAGGAAGGCGATTTCCGCGCCCTCATCGGCGCATGCCAGGTGGGCGAACGCAATCTCCTCGCCATGCTCGACAAATACGGCAAGGCGCAGGTGGATAGCTGCGTCGACACGTTGCTCGACATGGCCGACAAGCATATGCGCGCGCTGATATCCACCGTGCCTGACGGCACCTATGAGGGTGCGGCCATCCTCGAGGATGCCGGCCACGGCTTTGGCGATTTCGAGATCAAGGCGACGGTGACGATTACCGGCGACGCCTGTCATATCGCCATCGATAGCCCGCCGCAGATACCCTATTTCATCAATTCCTACGAGGGGAATTCCCATTCCGGCGTCTATCTCGGCCTGATGATGTTCGCCGCCCTGCCGCCGCCCTACAATGAGGGGCTCTACCGCTGTGTCAGCGTCGATTTCGGGCCGAAGGGCACGCTCTGCAATGCGCAGGAGCCGGCTCCGCACATGAACTGCACGACGACGCCGATGGAGACGCTGACGGACGCGGTGCGGCTTGCCTTCGAGAAAGCGGTGCCGTCCAAGGTCTCGGCCTCATGGGGCCATGCCAACGGCCTCAACATCGCCGGCCGCGATTCCCGCACCAACGAGGAATTCGTGACCATGGTTCTCGCCACCATCATCTCCGGTGGCGGGGCGACCCCGAAACAGGACGGCTGGCATGCCGTGGGCCCGGAATGCTGCTTCGGCGCGCTCACCTCGGGCGATGTGGAACTGCTCGAATATTCCTATCCCATCGTCATCCACCGCTATTCGCTGATGACCGATTCCGGCGGGGCCGGGAAATTCCGCGGCGGCTCGGGCACGGCCTGGGAGGTCGAGCCGCTCAACGGCGACATGCTGTGCATCGGCTTCGGCGAAGGCCGCCGCATCCCGGCGATGGGGGCGGCCGGAGCCACCTCGGCCATGGTCGACACCAAGGTGGGACGCGTTGAATTGCGCCGCGACGGAAAGGTTCAGGTCGAACGCAAGAATATCATCGAGACCATCCGGCCGGGTGAGACGATCACCAATCTCAATCCCGGCGGCGGCGGCTTCGGCAATCCCTTCGAGCGGCCGGTGGAAAGGGTCGTCTCCGACGTTCGCAACGGCCTCGTGTCCATCGAAGGCGCCCTGCGCGACTACGGCGTCGCCATTACGAACCCCGACACGCTTACGGTCGATGTGGCCGAGACCGAACGGCTCCGCGCTACTCTTTAAGGAAGACCAGACATGACCACGCACTCCTATCGCCTCGGCATCGACGCCGGCGGCACCTTCACCGACTTCGTCATCGCCGACCGGGCGACCGGTGAGGTCAAGCTGTTCAAGGCGCTTTCCACCCCGTCCGATCCGACCAAGGCCATCGAGAACGGCCTCGGGCTGATCGCGGCCGATCTTGGAAAACCGATCGGCGAGATCATCGCCAATTGCGACCTGTGCATCAACGGCACGACCGTCGGCCTCAACGCGCTCATCACCCATCGCGGCGGGCGTACGGGATTGATCTGCACGGCGGGCCATGAGGATTCCATCGAGATCCGCAACGGCCACAAGGAAGACGGGTACCGCTATGACCCCGATTATCCGGCCGCGACCATGCTCGTGCCGCGTTACCTGCGGCGCGGCGTGCGCGAGCGCGTGCTGTCCGATGGTTCGGTGCGCATGCCGCTGCACGAGGAGGATGTGCGCGAGGCCTGCCGGCTGTTCCTGAAGGAGGGCATCGAGACGGTCGCCATTTCCTTCGTCTGGTCCGTGCTGGACCCTTCGCATGAACGCCGCGCCGCCGAGATCGTGCGCGAGATGATGCCGGGTGCGATCCTGACGGTCGGCAGCGAGCTCTACCCGCAGGTGCGTGAATATACGCGAACCTCGACGGCGGTGACGAATGCCTATCTGGCGCCCGTCATGCGCCGCTATATCACTGCGGTCGACGCCTATTTCCGCTCGCTCGGCGCCAAGCAGCCGGTGCGTTACTTCCAGTCGAACGGCGGCCTTGCCGTCGGCCAGGTGATGACGGACCGCTCGGTCTATGCCATCAATTCCGGCCCGGCCTCCGCGCCGCAGGCGGGCCTCTATGCCGGCGCGCCTTTCGGCCACAGGAACGTCATCACCGTCGACATGGGCGGCACGTCCTTCGACATCACGCTGACCCGCAACGGCCAGACCAATCTCAACAAGAACATCGATTTCCTGCGCTACCGCATCGGCGTTCCGATGATCCAGGTGGAGACGCTGGGCGCGGGCGGCGGCTCGATCGGCTGGGTGGACCCGCTCGGCCTGCTCCAGGTCGGCCCGCAATCGGCCGGTTCCGAGCCGGGGCCGGCCTGCTATGGCCGGGGCGGCACCGAACCCACCACATCCGACGCCAATCTGGTGCTCGGCTATCTCAACCCCGAGGGCCTGCTTGGCGGCAAGTTGCCCCTCGACGTCGCCAAGGCGCGGGCGGCGGCGGCGCGGGTGGCCGAGCCGCTCGGCATCTCCGTCGAACAGGCGGCCTACGGCATGTTCGCTATCGTCAACAACAACATGGTCAATGGCATCAGGCGCGTCTCGGTCGAGCGCGGCTACGATCCGCGCGATTTCGTGCTGGTCGGGGCCGGCGGCGCGACGGCGGCGCATATCACGGCGCTGGCGCGGGAGATGGGTATCGACACGATCATCCTGCCCAAGCTCGCCTCCGGCCTCTGCGCCTTCGGCCAGATCATCTCAGATGTGAAGTACAACTACATGGCCCCGGCACCGGTGCGCCTCGACAACGCGGCCGCCTATGAGCGCATCGACAGTCTCTTCAAGGAAATCGAGGCGAAGGGCGTCGTGCATCTCGAAGCCGACGGTTTCGCGCCCGACGCCATCGACATCAAGCGCTCGATCGACATGCGCTATGTCGGCCAGGTGCACGAATGCACCGTCGATATCGGCACGTTCCCGATCGACGAGACGACCATCGATGAGGTCAAGGACGCATTCCACGCCCGGCACGAGGAACTTTACACCTATGCCGAACGTCACAGCGCGGTCGAGGTGGTGAACCTCGAATCCACCCTCTACGGCCGCATCGAGAAGGTGCGCCCACCGACGCTTGCCGTCGGCGGCACCGCCGAACAGGCCCTGAAGGGCCATCGCGACGCGATCTTCGACCAGTCCGGCAAGGCGACGTCGACGCCGGTCTATGACGGCGCAAGGTTCGGCGCGGGCGCGCGCATCCATGGTCCGGCCATCATCGAGGAGGTGACGACGACCATCGTCATCGAGCCGGGCTGGACGAGCGTGCTGCATGAAAGCGGCAGCTACCTGCTGACGCGGGAGCATTGAGGGCCGGTGCGTCCTTCGGTCGGCGGCTCAGCGCTCCGGCAGATGGAAGGCCTGCTGGAAATAGGAGCGGAAGGCGAGCATGGGCGGCGTCAGGTCCATGTTTCTCCGCCAGGCGAGGCCGACGTCCATGGCGGGCACGGGGTCGCTGATATTGACCGTCTCGATGCGTCGGCCCTCCAGAGACCAGGGCCGATGCACCATGTCGGAGAGGATGGCGACGCCCTGGCCGTTGGCGACCAGCGAGCGCACCGCCTCCACCGACGACGTGCGCAGGATGACGCGTGGCTGGTAGGGCGTCGCGCTCCAGTATTTGAGGGCGGAATGGGCAGCTTCATCGACCGTCAGCATGATATAGGGTTCGTCGGCGATTTCCTTCAGGCCGACCGTCTCGGCCTGAAGCAGCGGATGCGCCGCCGGCAGCCAGAGCCGGCGCGTCGAACTCAGCACCGTTTCGGTTACCACCGCGGGGTTGAGGATGTTCGAGGTCAGCAGCACCGACATGTCGTAGCGATTGCTCAGGAGCCCTTCCTCGATGGATTCGCGATTGAGTTCGAAAAGCTGGATTTCCAGCTTCGGAAAGAGCCGGCGCAGCCGCTCGATGTGCAGCGGCAGGAAATAGCCGATCACGGTATAGGTCGCCGCGACGGTCAGCGTGCCCTCCACCGCGCTGCTGACGACATTGAGGTGCGTCGCCTCGTCCACTTTCTTCAGGATATCGTAGGCGTGCGAAAGGAACTGCCGTCCGGCCGGCGTCAGGTCCATGCCATGGGGGGTGCGCAGGAAAAGGCCGACACCCACCGTTCGCTCCAGCTCCTTGATGGCCGTGGTGATGGCCGACTGGGAGATGGAGAGATCGATCGCCGCCTGCGATATCTGGCCGAGCTCGGCGGTCGCGACGAAGTAGCGGATCTGGCGGAGGCTGAGCGTCACGTCTGGGCGGGTCCTTCTGATTTATCGCAGCCACGTATCGAAAAATCAGAACCTTCGATGACGAAATGGGCGCGGAAGTGCATCCTGGCGGGTATCCCGTATTTACCCATTTGTTTTTGCTTTATTTTGCGGTGCAGCAAAGCCGGGCAAGTCATTCTGAATTTCAGAATTCACCTATGTGAAAATAGAATTTTTCAAAAGAAGGTAAAGAGCTTAGCGTGCCTTCCGTCGAGAAAAATCTTGTGGGGAAGAGACCGTGCGTGAGGTTGTCGACATCAATTGCGACATGGGTGAGGCTTTCGGCCGCTGGCGCGTCGGCGATACCGACGACGCGCGCCTGATGCCGCTGATCAGTTCCGCGAACATCGCCGCCGGCTTTCATGCCGGTGATCCGAACCTGATGGACGAGACGGTGCGGCTGGCGGCCGAGCATGGCGTCGGGATCGGCGCCCATCCCGGCTACAACGATCTTCAAGGCTTCGGCCGCCGAAAGATCGCCGGAACGGCCCGCGAACTCGTCAACGACGTGATCTACCAGGTCGGCGCCATCAGGGAATTCGCCCACCGCCATGGCGTGCGCCTGCAGCATGTCAAGCCGCATGGCGCGCTTTACATGGAGATGGCGGTCAATTCGGAGCTTTCGCGGATCTTCGTGGAATATATGCGCACCGTCGCGCCGAACGCCTATATCTTCTGCATGGGGGGGTCGGCGACCTTCCGCGCCGCCAGCGAGATGGGGCAGCCGATCGTGCGCGAATTCTACGCCGACCGTGACTACGACGACAGCGGCTCTATCGTCTTTACGCGCGATGCCGGGCGGCCCGATCCGGCCGCCATCGCCCGCAAGGTCCTGCGCGCCTGCCAGGAGGGCAAGGTCCGCACCGTCACGGGCAACGACGTCGCCATCGACTTCGAATCCATCTGCTTCCATTCCGACACGCTCGGCGCCCTCGAAATCGTGCGCCAGATGCGCGAGGCGCTGGTGGGGGCGGGAATTCGCATTGCGCCGGTTTCGGACGTGGCCGCGCGCTGATTTCACAAAGTGGAGAGAGACATCATGAGCAAGATCGAGATCAGATCGCCCCTGCCGGGCACCTTCTACCGGTCGTCCGCCCCGGACGTTCCGCCCTTCAAGGCGGACGGCGATAGTGTGGCGAGCGGCGATGCGATCGGGCTCATCGAGGTCATGAAGACCTTCCAGGAGGTACCGGCCGGCGTCGCGGGAAAGAACATCACCTTCCTCGTCGACAATGAGGAGCCGGTCATGGCCGGCCAGGTCATCGCCGAGGTGGAGGCATGACCATCCGCTCGCTCCTCGTTGCCAACCGCGGCGAGATCGCGGTGCGCATCATCAAGGCGGCGAAGGCCCTCGGCATCCGCACCGTCCAGATCCATAGCGCCGCGGATGCCGACATGCTGGCGGTGAAGCTGGCGGACGAGGCCGTCGACATCGGCTCGCCGGCGCCCAAGAAATCCTACCTCAACATCGAGGCCGTGGTGAACGCTGCAAAGGCGGCCGGCGTCGATGCCGTGCACCCCGGTTACGGTTTCCTTTCGGAAAACGCCGACTTCGCCGATGCCGTCGAGGCGGCCGGCATGATCTTCATCGGCCCGAAAGGCGATGCGATCCGCCTGCTGGGCGACAAGGTCGCGGCTCGCGGCGTGGCTGCGAAGGCCGGCGTGCCGACCGTTCCGGGCAGCGCGGGACGCCTTGCGACGATCGAGGAAGCCCGGGCCGTGGCGGCGAAAACCGGCTTTCCGATCATGATCAAGGCGGCGGCAGGCGGCGGCGGTCGCGGCATCCGCATCGCCGCCGACCTTGCCGATCTCGAGCGCCATTTCCCGCAGGCCTCCGCCGAGGCGCTCGCCGCGTTCGGCGATGGCGGCCTCTATCTGGAGAAGGTCATCACCAAGGCCCGCCATGTCGAGGTGCAGATCCTCGGTGACGGCAAGAACTTCATCCATTGCTTCGAACGGGAATGCTCGCTGCAGCGGCGTCGCCAGAAGGTGTGGGAGGAGGCGCAATCCTTCCTGCTGCCCGCCGAAGTGCGCACACGGCTTTGCGAGAGTGCCGTCGCGCTCGCCCGCGAGGTCGGTTACCGCGGCGCTGGCACGGTCGAATATCTCTATGACGAGACGACGCGGGAATTCTACTTCATCGAGGTGAACACCCGCATCCAGGTCGAACATCCGGTGACGGAGATGATCACCGGCATCGATCTCGTCGAGGAGATGATCCGCATCGCCGGCGGCGCGCCGCTATCGATCCGCCAGGAACATGTCGCGGCCGAGGGCCACGCCATCGAATGCCGCATCAATGCGGAAGATCCAGCCAAGGGTTTCATGCCCGCGCCGGGCACCATCACGAGGCTCGTCGTGCCGGAAGGCGAGGGCGTGCGCTTCGATACCATGCTCTATGAGGGCTACACGATCCCGCCCTTCTACGATTCGCTCGTCGGCAAGCTGGTCGTGTGGGACAAGACCCGTGATGCATGCCTGGCGCGGCTGAAAAGCGCTCTAGAAGGCCTCACGATCGAGGGCATTCCGACGACCATTCCGCTGCACCTGGCGCTTGCCGGGGATGAGAGCGTTCGTCGCGGGGCCTTCGACACCCGTTTCCTCGAGCACTGGCTGGAAACCGAATTCGCCGCGAAGGCCGGCGCGACTGCGGAGATTGCCTGATGAGCATCAGATATACATTCGGGGGCGATGAGCACCTCTTTGTCGAATGCAGCGAGGAAATGTCGCTGGAGGCCTTCTTCAAGAGCCTCTCCATGGCCAAGGGTGTCCGGGAAAGCGGCATCAAGGGCGTGACGGAGATCTGCCCGGCCAATGCTTCCTTCCAGATCAAGTTCAACCCCGATGTCATCCACCCGGACGACATCCTGAAGGAGGTGAAGGCGATCGAGGGGGCGGCGGCGAAGGCCGAGCCGGTGCTGAAGACCCGCATCGTCGAAATTCCGGTCTTCTACAACGACCCGTGGACGCATGATACCTTGATGCGCTTCCGTGAACGGCACCAGGACCCCGCCGGCACCGACCTCGACTATGCCGCGCGCATCAACGGCTACGGCGCGGTCGATGACTTCGTTGATGCGCATTCCGGCTCGCCCTGGTTCGTTTCCATGGTCGGCTTCGTCGCGGGCCTGCCCTTCATGTACCAGATGGTCGAACGCCAGCGGCAGATCCAGGTGCCGAAATACCTGCGCCCGCGCACGGATACGCCGCGGCTGACCGTTGGCCATGGCGGCTGCTTCGGCTGCATCTATTCGGTGCGCGGCGCCGGCGGATACCAGATGTTCGGCATCACCCCCATGCCGATCTTCGATCCGACCCAGACGACCAGCTATCTGCGCGACTTCATGGTGTTCTTCCGCCCCGGCGACATCGTGAAGTTCAAGCCGATCGGCCGCGATGCCTATGACCAGGCGGTCGAGGATGTCGACAAGGGACGTTTCGCCCCGCCGATCCGCGAGGTCAGCTTCGATCTCAGGGAATTCCAGAAGGATATCGACGGCTACAACGCCACGCTGGAGGGCATGCTCGATGACCATTAAGGTTCTCCACCACGGTCTTGCGACCACCGTCCAGGATCTCGGCCGGCCCGGCTACTTCCATCTCGGCATTCCCGTCGGCGGCGCGATGGACCGCTTCGCCATGCGCGCGGCGAACCTGCTCGTCGGCAACGACGAGGGCGCGGCAGGACTGGAGGCCGTCTTCATCGGCCCGAAGCTCGAATTCACGCAGGATGCGCTGGTCGCCGTCACCGGCGCGGACATGCCGGCCAAGGTCGATGGCGTCGTCCAGCCGGGCTGGACCGCTTTCAAGGTCAAGGCCGGCCAGGTGCTGACCTTCGATTTCCTGAAAGCCGGCGCCCGCATCTCTATCGCCGTTTCGGGCGGCATCGACGTGCCGGTGGCGCTCGGCAGCCGCTCGACCTATCCCATCGGTGCGCTCGGCGGCTACAAGGGCCGCCTGCTGGCGGCCGGCGACGAACTGCCGGTCGGCAGAGGCAGTCTTGCGAGCGAAGGCAGGAGCGTGCCCGAGGCGCTGCGGCGCAAGCCGGGTCTGCCGGCGGAACTGCGCGTGCTTCCCGGCCTATACTGGCACCGCGTGACGGAACAGTCGCAGCAGAACTTCTTCGCCGACGAATGGAAAGTGGCGAACGAGGCGGACCGCATGGGCTATCGTTTCAAGGGCGGACGCAAGCTCGACTTCGTCGACCGCGAGCAGCCCTTCGGGGCGGGTTCCGATCCCTCGAACATCGTCGACAGTTGCTATCCCTACGGTTCGATCCAGGTGCCCGGCGGCACGGAGCCGATCATCCTGCATCGGGATGCCGTCTCCGGCGGCGGCTACTTCATGGTCGGGACGGTCATATCCGCCGACATGGATCTGATCGGCCAGCTCCAGCCGCACACGCCCACCCGTTTCGTCAAGGTGACGATGGAGGAGGCGCTGGCGGCGCGCAAGGAACGTCAGGCGAGTCTTGCGCGGCTGCGCGAGGCGCTGGCCTGAGGGAGAAGGACGATGAGCGCGACGGTTCTGCTTTCGGGAAAGGGCGCCCCATCCGGCGGTGCATCAGTCGAGCATGGGCGTGAGATAGGCGGCGGTCACGCCCGGGCCGGGGATGATCGCGACGATCTTCATCTGCGCGATCGTTCGGTTCAGCGAGGCCTCCAGATGGGTCTCCATCATCGAGACCGCCGCTTCCGTCGCTCCGCGCAGCAGAAGCTCCGCCACCAGCCGCAGCTCGGTGACGATGGCTGGATCGCCCGGCAGGCCGAGGCGGCGCAGCAGCCGGTCGGTGGCGGTCACCGGCAGGAGGTTGTTGCGCACGAGGTCCTTCAGCCGTTCGTTCGGCGCGGCGAGCACGCAGCACTCGATGAACTCGGTCTGGAGCGCCTCGCTTTCCCGGAGCGAACCGGCGGCGCTCGCCTCTTCGGCGGCGTACAGGCGTTTCACCAGCGCCTCCAGCCGCGCCGGGCGGACGGCATGCGCGCCGAGGCGGATTGCCGACGGCTCCAGCGTCGCGCGCAGCACGAAATGATCCTTGACCGTCTGCGCAGTGAGGGGACCGGCGATCCAGTGCGAGGATTGGTTCTTGCGCACCAGACCGCGTTCGCGCAGGCGCGTCAGCACGTCGCGCACCACGGTGCGGCTGACGTTGAAATGGTTGGCGATCTCCATCTCGATGATGCGGTAGCGCCCGAAGACGACGCAGCCCGCCACATCGGCTTCGACCTGGTTGTAGATGCGCTCCCAGGAGGAGCGGCTTTGCAGGGCCTCGTCGGCATGGCGCGGCACGATCAGCCCGAGCGCCTTGATATCGGTGCGGTTCGGCTCGATCTCCGCCCCCGGCGGGCCGACCAGAAAGCCGCGACCGGAAAAGCGATGCACGAGCCCCTCCGCCTCCAGCGCCTGCAGCGCCCTTTGCACCGGCGCGCGGGAGGTCTGCAGGATGTCGGCGATCGGGCCTTCCAGCAGCACCAGCCCGGGCGGCAGCGTGCCCGTCTCGATGTTGCTGCGCAGCACGTCCTCGGCGATGGCGTAGCGCCGTTGCGTGCCTGTGGCTGCCTGCTCGTCTTTCATGGGTCCTCGTCTTTGTCGACCGCCGTGGGCGGCTGCACTCTGCCGCATTCTCCGCCGCAAGGGAAGGATAGAATAAATGACTATTGAATACAAAAGAACTGAAATACGGTCGGGTGGTGGCCTGGGTTTGAGGTGTGCCGCCGTTGAATTTGTGCCTGACAGAAAGGGGTGGGGTTGCCGATGAAATCGACGAATTTTACCGGTAGTTCCGGAAATCGAGCGGTGTGGTCGCGATATCGGATTTGCGAGGGGTGCCTTTCGTGGGGATTTCGTCGCTTGGCGTCTGAATTGACGTTGCGACGGAAATTCCTGAAAAAAGTCTATTGAATACAAAAACCATTTGTGCCATGGTTTTGAAAGTTAAGGCGTCCGAAAGAGGCGTCGTAGGTGGAACGAAACGAAATGCTCAGGATCGACGCTACGCCGCGCCTCTGATCGAGGTGTGAACGGACGCCTTTGCCTTCTCCGGCCGCCTTCGCGCGTCCGGCGGATTGCGGAGCCTTGTGCGAAAAATCCTGGCCTGAACTGGTGGGAACAGAGGTGTCATCCGTCCTTCAACTGAAGAATGTGCACAAGGCTTTTTCCGGCGTGCCGGCGCTTGCCGGCGTCGATGCGGCGCTGTCGGAGAATTCCTATGTCTCGCTGCTCGGCCCGAGTGGTTCGGGCAAGACGACGCTGCTGCGCGTCATCGCCGGTTTCGAGCAGCCGGACGGCGGGGAAATCCTCTTTGCCGGTCAGCGCATCGATGGTGTTCCGCCGCATGAGCGGGGCATCGGCTTCGTCTTCCAGAATTTCGCGCTTTTCCCACATCTGAGCGTAGCGCAGAACATCGCTTTCGGCCTCGAGAACCGCGCCCTCGATCCCGTGGCGGATACGAAGGCCGTGCGCGCGAAGGTGCGCGACATGGTCGGCCTCGTCGGCCTTACCGGTCTCGAAGACCGGGCGGTCACGCAGATTTCCGGCGGTCAGAAGCAGCGCGTGGCGCTCGCCCGCACGCTGGTGACGGAGCCGAGCATGGTGCTGCTCGACGAACCGCTCGGCGCGCTCGACGCCAACCTGCGCACCCGCATGCGCGGCGAACTGCGCACCATCCGCGAGCGCTGCGGCGTCACCTTCCTTCATGTCACCGGTTCGGAGACCGAGGCGCTGGCCATGGGCGATACCGTTCTGGTTCTCGATGGCGGCCGCATCGCCCAGTCCGCGGACGCCGGCACGCTCTACAGCCGTCCGGCTTCCGCCGACGTCGCGCGCTTCCTCAATTGCTACAACATTTTTCCCGGCGCGATTTCCGGCGACGCCTTCGAAAGCCCCGTCGGCCGGCTGGCACTGGGCGGTGCTCGGCAGACCTCCGGCAAGCCGGCCTATGCCATCCGCTACGACCGCGTCGCAATCCGCCCCCGGGATGCGGCGGCCGCTGGCGACGAGGTGCGCATCGAGGCGAGCTTCGTCGCCAGCGAATATTCCGGCGCGGCGATCAATTCCTTCTTCACGCTCGATGACGGCCGTGTCTTCGAGGTGGAGACCCATCTCAGCCATGCCGCCCCCGAGGCGTTCGAGGAGAAGGCCCGCTACGCCCTCGTCTGGAAACGGGAGGACGCTCTTGTCTTCGATTGAGACCCTCCTTGCCGGTCCTGCCCCTTTCCACCCGGAGAATGAGAGATGACGATGGCCGCCACCAGCCATGACACGTCCGTCGAAACGGCGGCGCATTCCACCCGCAAGCAGCCCGACCGCACGGCCTTCCTGCTTGCCCCCGGCGTCCTGTGGATGCTGCTCTTCCTCGTCGCCCCCATCCTGATGATGGTCTATGTTTCCTTCTGGACGCAGACCACCTTCAAGATCGAGCCGACGCTGACGCTGAAGAGCTGGGTCGCTTTCTTCTCGTCCGAAACCTATCTCGGCGCGCTGTGGACGACGATCCGCATCTGGCTGATCGTGCTCGTTTCCACGCTGCTCGTCGGCTACCCGGCAGCGCTTTTCGTGGGGCTCTTCGTCAAGAACAAGACGCTCTCGACGGCGCTCTTGGTGCTCTGCGTCATTCCGTTCTGGACGTCCTTCCTCATCCGCGTGCTGGCCTGGCGGCCGATGCTCGGCAAGGAGGGGGCTATCAACATGATCCTCATGAAGATCGGCGTCATCACGCAGCCGATCGAGGTGCTGCTGTTCTCCGAACTGTCCGTCATCATCGGCATGACGCAGATCTACTGCGTCTTCATGGTCGGCCCCATCGCCTTCATGCTCGGCCGCATCGAGCCCTCGGTCATCGAGGCGGCGCAGGATCTTGGCGCAGGCTTCTGGCGCATCTTCCGCACCATCATTCTACCGCTCTCCATGCCGGGCGTGGTGGTGGGCGCGATCTTCGTCTCCGTCATGGTTCTCGGCGAATTCGCCACCTCTGCCGCCCTTTCCGGCCGCAAGGTCAATCTTCTCGGCAACATCATCGTCACGCAGGTCGGCTCGCTGAAATGGGCATTCGCCGCCGTCGCCGGCGTGGTGCTGACCATCCTGATGGGCGCGGTGGTCGCCGCGCTCCTTCGGGTCGTCGACCTCAGGAAGGAGCTTTGAGCCATGAATGCATCCGGCATCAAGCTTGGCCTCGGCTTCTATACGGCGCTGTTCATCGTCTTCCTCTACGGTCCGCTCGCGGTCCTCGCCATCCTCTCCTTCCAGACCGGACCGGAGGGCGGGCCGCAGTTCCCGATCATTGAATGGTCGACCTACTGGTACAAGCACCTCTTCGGCCTCACCCCGCCCTCGCGCATCGCCCCGCTGCCGATCGAGCAGGCGCTGATCCGCTCGCTGGCGCTCGCCGTGATGACGATGATCGTCTCGACCGTGCTGGGCGTCACCGCCGCCCAGGCCTTCCGCAAGAAGTTCCGCGGCTCGGGCGTCGTCTTCTATCTCATCGTGCTCGGTATGATGGTTCCCGGCGTGCTCGTCGGCCTCGGCATGGCGCTGGTCGCCAACACGCTCGGCATCGACCGCCATTGGTGGGGCACGGCCTTCGTGCTGCACGTCGTCTATACCTTCCCCTTCGCCTTCCTCGTCATGCTGGCGATCTTCAACCGCTTCGATCCGAGCGTGGAGGAGGCCGCCTGGTCGCTCGGCGTCACCCCGGCGCGCACCTTCCGCAAGATCACCTTCCCGCTGATCTTCCCCGGCGTGCTCTCGGCCATGCTCTTCGCCTTCACGCTGTCCTATGACGAGTTCTCGCGCACGCTCTTCGCCTCGGGCCGGGACCTGACGCTGCCGCTCGCCATCTACGGCACCTTCTCCGTGGAAGTGCATCCGAATGTCTTCGCCTTCGGCGTGCTGACGACGTTGTTCTCCTTCGCGCTGCTCGGCACCTACGCCGTGCTGATGGGCCTGTCGGTGCGCCGCGCCAAGCGCATGGCGATCCAGGAGGAGACATGATGGTGGGGAGCGCTCTCGTCACCGGTGCAGGCTCCGGCATCGGCCGCGCCATCGCCCTGAAACTCGCCGCCGATGGCTATGCCGTCACGGTCAACGACCTCTCGCTCGAGCGAGCCGCAGCGGTAGCCGGGGAAATCCAGGCTGCGGGCGGCAGGGCCATGGCCGTTGCGGGCGATGTCTCGAGCGAGGCGGATGTCGTCGCCAGCCATGCAGCCGCCGTCGCCGCGCATGGTGAGGTGGCGCTTCTTGTCAACAATGCCGGCATTGCCCATCAGGCATTGTTCGAAAAGCTCGAGGTCGTCGATTTCGACCGTATGTTCGCCGTGCATGTGCGCGGTACCTTCCTCATGACGAGGGCCGTATTGCCGCCGATGCTCAAGGCGGGATCCGGCGTCATCGTCAATGTCGCCTCGCAGCTCGGCCAGATCGGCGGCGTCGAGCTCGTGCACTATTCCGGCGCCAAGGCCGCCATCATCGGCATGACCAAGGCGCTGGCCCGCGAGGTTTCCGCCCGTGGCGTGCGTGTCAACGCCGTCGCGCCGGGACCGATCAACACGCCGCTGGTCATGCAGCTTTCGGACGAGTGGCGCGCCGCCAAGCGGGCCGAACTTCCCCTCGGCCGCTTCGGCGAGCCGGAGGAGGTGGCCGAAACCGTCGCCTTCCTCGCATCCCCCGCCGCCAGCCTCTTCGTCGGACAAACGCTCGGACCCAATTCCGGCGACGTCATGCTTTGAATTCGGAGATACCCATGACCGCAGACAGGAAACGCATCGTCATCGTCACCGGCGCCGGCATCGGCATCGGCGCCGCCACCGCGAAGGCCTTCGGCGCACTCGGCGACCATGTGGTCGTGACCGATATCCTGGAAAAGGAAGGCCGCGAGACGGTGGCGGCCATCGCCGGCGCCGGCGGCTCGGCCGAGTTCCACCGCTATGACGTTCGTTCGACGGCGGCGGCCGACGCGCTCGTGGCGGATATCGAGGCGCGCCATGGCCGGGTCGACGTCATCGTCGCCAATGCCGGCATCGCGCACCGCACGCCGCTGGCCGATCTCACCGACGAGAAGTGGGACCTGACCTTCGATATCGACCTCAAGGGCATTTTCCGCCTCGTGCGCGCCGCAGCGCCCGGCATGCGCGCGCGCAAATCCGGCGCCGTCATCGCGCTCTCCTCCATCATGGGCGTCGCCTATGGCTGGGACGAACATGTGCACTATTCGGCGGCCAAGTCCGGTGTCGTCGGCCTCGTGCGCGGGCTTGCGGTCGAGATGGCGCGCGACGGCGTGCGCGTGAACGGCATCGCGCCCGGCTACATCCGCACCGCCCAGCTTCTCTCGGAGGAGAATTCGCTCGGTCCCGCAGGGGCCGAGAAGGCGGCGGAATTCATTCCGATGGGGCGGCTCGGGACGGGAGAGGACATTGCCGATGTCGCCGCGTTCCTCGCCTCCGACAGCGCGAGATACATGACCGGCCAGGTGCTGGTCGTGGATGGCGGCCTCCTTGTGGGCCGGTACTGAACCGCCTCGCAAGGGCGGGCGAAAAGGAGCCGCAAGGCGGCTCCGGGGAACGATAAGCAAACTGGAGAAGAGACATGTTCAAGTCTGAAATCAATCGCCGCTCGCTCCTCAAGCGCTCGGCCGGGGTGATGGCGCTGGCGATGGGTGGGGGCACGCCGTTCCTTGCCTCGCGCAAGGCCTTTGCGCAGGCCGCCGATCTTGCCGGCCAGCAACTGCGCACCATCGGCCTTTCGGTGACGGTGCAGGAGCGCATCCTCGAGGAATTCAAGAAGGCCTCCGGCGTCGGCGGCACCTCGGGCACGGCCGCGACCTTCCCCGACGCGCAGACGAAAATCCTCTCGGGTTCGAAGGATTACGACTGCTGGGAAATCATCGCCGAGCGCCTGCCCTCCATCGTCATGACCGACAATGTCGAGACGATCCCCGCCGCGTCGCTGAAGAACTGGGCGAACATCCGCGATACCTTCACCACGGCCAGCGACAAGTGGGACCGCTCCGCGCAGATCGTCGGCCAGATCTGGGCGGACGAGGCCCAGACCGTGCTTAACATGGTGCCGGCCGTCTACAACTACGACTCGATCGGCTACAATCCCGACGTGGTCTCCGCCGAGGAAGCCAACACCTGGGCCTGCATCTTCGATCCGAAGTGGAAGGGCAAGTCGGGCCTGAACACCGATCCGCTGATCGCCTTCGGCCAGGCCATCATGGCCATGAATTCGCTCGGCCTCTCCGATGTAAAGAACCCCGGCAACCCGACTGCCGCCGAAATCGACGAAGCCGCCGCCTTCCTCATCTCGAAGAAGAAGGACGGTCAGTTCCGGGCGCTCTGGGGCGACTTCGGCGAACTGGTGAACCTCATGGCATCGGGCGAAATGGTCGTGTCCGACGCCTGGCAGCCGGCCGTCATGGCAGTGAAGGCGCAGGGCAAGGCAGCCAAGTACGCCATTCCGAAGGAAGGCTATCGCGGCTGGGCCATCGGCCCCTCGATGATCGCAGGTACGAGCAACCGCGACGCCGTCATCGCCTATGCCGACTACTGGCTCTCGGGCGAGCCGGGCATCGCCGTCTCCGAGCAGGGCTACTACTCGCCGTCGACCAACATCAAGGACGTCATGGCGGCAGAGAAATATGCCTTCTGGTACGAGGGCAAGCCCTGGGTCGGCGCGGAAGAGCGCGGCATCAAGGAAGGCGACCTGCGTGACGGCGGCTCGCTGGAGGAGCGCTCCAAGAACGTCGCCTACTGGCACCAGTGGCCGGAAGAGTACGACCACCTCATCCAGAAGTGGGACGAATTCCTCAACGCCTGATCCCAAGACGAGCGGACCGGGGCATGCGTGGCCCCGGTCCCTGACCGGCAATTCGGGAGATTTCCCCCATGATTTTCGACCTGGAACTCAACTCCGTCGGCAAGGTCTACGACAACGGCACGCCCGCCGTCATCGATTTCAATCTCTCCGTCAGCAAGGGCGAGTTCATCGCCTTCCTTGGCCCCTCTGGCTGCGGCAAGACGACGACGTTGCGTATGATTGCCGGCTTCGAGGGCATTTCCTCCGGCGACATGCTGATCCGTGGCGAGCGCATGAACGACGTGCCGCCGCAGCGCCGCCCGACCTCGATGATCTTCCAGAATTACGCGCTCTTCCCGCATATGAGCGTGCGCCGCAATGTCGGCTACGGGCTGGAGGTCAAGGGCGTCGCCAAGGCCGACCGCGAGGCGAAGGTGGACCGCATCCTCGCCACGCTCGGCCTCGAGGACATCGCCGAGCGCAAGCCGGAAAAACTCTCCGGCGGCCAGCGCCAGCGCATCGCGCTCGCCCGCGGCCTCGTCGTCGAGCCGGATATCCTCCTGCTCGACGAGCCGCTCGGCGCGCTCGACGCCAACCTGCGCAAGGCGATCCAGAACGAGCTAAAGCTCCTTCAGAAAAGCCTCGGCGTGACCTTCATCTTCGTCACGCACGCCCAGTCGGAAGCCCTGGCTCTGTCCGACCGCATCGTGGTGATGAACCAGGGCCGCGTCGAGCAGGTGAGCCCGCCGCATCAGCTCTACACCCGTCCGAACACGCCGTTCGTGGCGCAGTTCATTGGCCGCAATACCGTGCTTTCGGGCGAGGTCGCGGGCAACGAGGGCGAGGACGTGGTGGTGACGACGGGCATCGGCACGCTTGCCGGACGCGCCAACGGTGCGCTCGCCAGCAAGGGCCGCGTCAATCTCGTCGTGCCGGCCGAGGCCATCGAGGTGCATGCGGCCGGTGAAGGCGTGCTTGCCGGCGCCCGGAACCGCATCGACGCCCGTATCGAGCGCTCCGAGGTCGTCGGCCATATCGCGCATCTGACCGCGCGGCTTCAGGACGGCCGGGCCGTGTCGCTGGAAGCCCATGTCGACAAGTACCGTCCGGGGGCGTTCCCGGCCGGCACGCCGGTTCTGCTGAGCTGGAACCCCGCCGAGGCAACGGTCATTCCGGCCCATTGATCAAGCAAGACATTTTAGGGAAACCAAGGAGATATCCCAATGGCGAAAGAGATTTTGTGCAGTTTCGGCATCGACGTGGATGCCGTGGCGGGCTGGCTCGGCTCCTATGGCGGCGAGGATTCGCCCGATGACATCTCCCGCGGCCTGTTCGCCGGCGAAGTCGGCAGCATGCGCCTCCTGAAGCTCTTCGAGCGTCTCGGCATCAAGACGACCTGGTTCATTCCCGGCCACTCGATCGAGACCTTCCCCGAGCAGATGCAGGCCGTCGCCGATGCCGGCCACGAGATCGGCATTCACGGCTATACGCACGAAAACCCCATCGCGATGACCCGCGAGCAGGAAACGGAAGTTCTCGACAAGTGCATCGATCTGGTGACGAAGCTGTCGGGCAAGCGTCCGACCGGCTACGTGGCGCCCTGGTGGGAATTCTCCAATGTCACCAACGAATTGCTGCTCGAGCGCGGCATCAAGTACGACCACTCGCTGATGCATAACGACTTCACGCCCTACTACGTGCGTGTGGGCGATAGCTGGACGAAGATCGACTATTCCAAGAAGCCGTCCGACTGGATGGTGCCGCTGAAGCGCGGCCAGGAGACCGATCTCATCGAAATCCCGGCCTCCTGGTATCTCGATGACCTGCCGCCGATGATGTTCATCAAGAAATCGCCGAACAGCCATGGCTTCGTCAATCCGCGTCAGATCGAGGAAATGTGGCGCGACCAGTTCGACTGGGTCTATCGCGAGATGGACTATGCCGTCTTCCCGATCACCATCCATCCCGACGTCGCCGGCCGGCCGCAGGTGCTGATGATGCTGGAGCGGCTCTATGCCCACATGATCAAGCATCCCGGCGTGAAGTTCGTCACGATGAATGAGATGGCCGACGACTTCGCCAAGCGTTTCCCGCGCAAGAAGTGATGGGAGACGGGAGCGGGCCCGCCCGCTCCCGTCCTTGATCTGGAAAGGAGAAGGCCATGTGTTCGCTGTGCGGCGTCATCGGCGGAAACGAGCACTGGACGGATGCCGCGGCCCGGCCCGGCGTCTTCACCCGCAATGTCGAGCGGCTTGAAAGGCGGCGGGAGCGTGCCCGGCGCGTCTCGGCGGCCAACCGCGTGCTCGCCGTCTTCGGCATGAGCCTTTCCGATTGGCAGGGCTCGGCCTTCGTGCTCGCCACCCGCACCGGCAAAAGCGAGATGATCGAGGATCTCGGCCACCTCTGGCCGGCGGCCGAAAGACTTTCGGGACGGCCCTGCGATCCGCTCGATGCCGCGTTCATTGAACGCATGGAGGCCTGCGGTGGCTGACAGTCCTGCCTTCACGCCCGTCCACCTCCTCACCGGCTTTCTCGGGTCCGGCAAGACGACGCTCCTGAAGCGGCTCCTTGCCGATCCGGCCCTTGCGGATACGGCCGTCCTGATCAATGAGTTCGGTGAAGTGGGGCTCGACCATCATCTCGTCGAGCGTATCGACGACACCATGGTCCTGCTGCAATCGGGCTGCGTGTGCTGCACGGTGCGCGGCGAACTGGCCGATGCGTTGCGCGAGCTGCATTCCAAGCGCGAGCGCGGCCTCATTCCGGCCTTCACCCGCGTCGTCATCGAGAGCACCGGCCTTGCCGATCCGTTCCCGGTTCTGTCGACGCTGAAATCCGATCCGGTCCTGCGCCACCATTTCCGCGCCGGCAGCGTTGTGACGACCGTCGATGCCGTCAACGGTCTTTCCCAGCTCGATACCTATGTGGAATCCACCCGGCAAGCCGCGATAGCCGACCGGCTCGTCATCACGAAAACGGATCTTTGCGAGGACGACGCGGCCCTTTTCCACCTCCTGTCCCGCCTTGCCGAAATCAATCCCGATGCGCTGCGCCTTGTCGCCGGTGCTGACAGCCCCGACTCGGAAGCGCTCTTCGGCGACGATGCCGCGCCGCGGGCTGCCAAGCTCCAGTCTTCGAGCGGTTTCTACTGCGACGCGCCCGCATTGCAGGTGACGGCGGATGGCTTGACGCAGCACACCGCGATCTCCTCCTTCGTCATCGCTGTCGATGAGCCGATCGACTGGACCGGTTTCGGCGTCTGGCTCACCATGCTGCTCAATCGCCACGGCAGCCGGGTCCTGCGGGTGAAAGGCATTCTGGCGCTTGTAGGCGAGGAGCGTCCCGTCGCCGTGCACGGCGTGCAGCATCTCGTTCATCCGCCGGTGCATCTTGCCGGATGGCCCTTGCCGGAACGGTCCTCGCAGCTCGTCTTTATTGTTGACGGTCTCGATGTGAACCTGTTGAAACGTTCCTTCAACGCCTTCGCGCTTGCCGGGAACGCCGAGGCTCGCCCGCTGCCCGAGGCGCCAGCGCAGATTCGCAACACCCAGAGCCCTTGATGAACAAGCATTCTCCGAAAGTGGACCCCGCAGCGCCGGCTGTCCACACGGCCGGCCGGCCGAAGCTGCGGGTGCTCGGAACCGCGATCTCCCTTCTGGAGGAACTGCGGCTGAAGGCGCAGGCCGACCTCGGCATCGACGTCCATTTCGACAACAACGATTTCATCGTCACCCAGCATAAGGCCGCACAGGAGCCCGACAGCTACGATATCTACGACCAGTGTTTCCACAATCTCGATATCGTCTGGTACTGGCGCGCTATTCAACCGATCGAGATTTCGCGCATCCCCCTGTGGGACGAGATCAACGACCTCACGAAGATCGGCAGGATCGGCCCGAGCGCCCGCATGGGGCAGGGGGACGTGCCGGCGCGCAAGCTCTACGTTCAACCCAGCCTTGCCCTCGGCGATACGCCGACGGGGCGTATCTCCATGCTGCCGACGACCCATAATTTCGACAGCTTCGCCTATCGCAGCGATGTGCTGGAACACGCGCCGCCGATGGTGAGCTGGGCGGCGCTGCTGGACGAGCGCTGGAGCGGCCGGGCGGCTCTCGTCGATGAGCCGGCCATCGGCATCTTCGATGCGGCGCTCGCCGCGCAGGCGGCCGGATTGATGGACTTTGGCAATATCGGCAACATGACGGTCGACGAGATCGACCAACTGGTCGATCTTCTCGAGGCGCGGCGCAGGGCGGGCTTCTTTCGCGGTTTCTGGCGCACGGCGGAGGATGCCGCGAGCCTGATGATCGACGGCGAGACCGATATCCAGAGCATGTGGTCGACGGGCATCGGCATCCTCAACAGCGAGGGCTTTCCCGTCGAGCAGGCCGCGCCCGCGGAGGGATATCGCGCCTGGCACGGAGGGCTTTGCCTCTCCCGGCATCTTTCTGGCCGCCTGCTCGACGTTGCCTACGAATATCTCAACTGGTGGATATCGGGCTGGCCGGGCGCGGTGGTGGCTCGCCAGGGCTACTACATTTCCACGCCCGAGCGCTCGCGCCGTTACATGACGGCGGCGGAGTGGGATTACTGGTACGAGGGGCTTCCGGCGCGCGAGGATCTTCCGGGACCTGACGGCAAGGTCCGCGTCAAGCGCGGCGCGGTGCGCAGCGGCGGCTCCTACCGGCAACGGGCCAACGGCATCGCCGTCTGGAACACCACGATGGATGAACACAACTATCTCGTCCGCCGTTGGATGCAGCTTGTCGGGCGCGCGGAGAAGGATATCTGACCATGCCGGCCCGTTCGATCGCCCAGCTTTCCGTGCTCCTGCAATCGGGAACACTCGATCCGGTCGACCTTGCGGAGGAGACGCTGGCGGGCATCGCTGCTCATCCGGACAAGGCGATCTTCACGAGTGTCACCGCGGCACGGGCAAGGGCAGAGGCGCAGGCGGCCCGCAAGCGGTTTCGTGAAGGCCGCTCGCGCGGTGTGCTGGATGGCGTGCCGGTCGCATGGAAGGATCTTTTCGCTATCGAGGGGCTGCCGACGACTGCCGGTTCGCGCGTTCTGAAGGACAGCGCGCCCGCAAGCCGCGACGCGGCGGTGGTTCGCGCGCTGGCGGGTGCCGGCATGATCAGCGTCGGGCGCGTGAACATGAGCGAATTTGCCTTTTCCGGCCTCGGCATCAACCCGCATTACGGCACGCCGCGCAACCCGGCATCGCCTGCCGGTGAACACCGCATTCCGGGCGGCTCTTCGTCCGGCTCCGGCGTTGCCGTCGCCGCCGGCCTCGTGCCCGTTTCCATCGGCACGGACACGGGCGGCTCCATTCGCATCCCGGCCGCCTTCAACGGTGTTGTCGGCTATAAGGCGACGCGCGGGCGCTATTCTATGGAAGGGGTGTTCCCGCTGGCGAAAAGCCTCGATTCCCTCGGTCCGCTCTGCCGCACGGTGCAGGATGCGGTTCTGGTGGATGCGGCCATGCGCGGCCTTCCGGCGGCCGAAGCCCTGCCGCGCTGCAGCGCCGCCGACCTTGCCTTCGTCATTCCCGAGACGGTCGTCTTCGACGGCGCGGCGCCGGCAGTGGTCGCGGCTTTCGAAACGGCCGTGGAGCGGCTTGCGCGCGCGGGCGCCCGCATCCGCCGCGCCGCCTTTCCGGAATTCTCCGGGATATTCGACCTGATGGCGCGGCACGGCGCGCTGGTGACCGCCGAGGCTTTCGCGCTCCACCATGCGCGCATTACGGGCCCGCAGGCGGCCGAGATGGACCCGCGGGTCGTCAAGGGCGTGGCGTGGCGGTCGAACGCCGGGTTCCAGGGGGCCGGCGAGAAGATTTCGCTGTCCGACTATCTGGCAACCCTGGCCGCGCGCGAACGGCTGGTTGCGGCTTTCGAAGCAAGGCTGGAGCCGGGAGAATTCCTGCTCAGTCCGACATTGCCGCATGTGGCGCCGGCGCTTCAGCCGCTTCTCGACGACGAGGACCTGTTCTTCCGGTCGAACGCCAGGACCCTGCGCAATACGCTGATCGGCAATTTTCTCGACTGGTGCGGCATCTCGCTGCCATGCGGCGCGGATGCCGGAGGCATGCCGGTGGGGCTGCTCGTTTCCGGTGTAAAGGACACCGATGCCAGGCTTTTTGCCGTGACCGCCAAGGTTGAAGCTTTGCTTGGTTGATATTGTCACGTGGGCCGTGGAGGAGGGGCTCGAGGAGACCTCGACATGATCCGCATGAGCTTAAGGAAGGTTTTGGACCTCCATCGCATTCTGATCTATATAAGGACCGATACGGGAACATCTATGTCAAACCAAAGGGGGAAGAGGAGAGGGCGATCAAACTGGTCTGAATATCAATGACTTCTGAGGATATAATGAGAGTTTGGTTCTGTGTAGAATCGCAGGTCATAGCCGTTGAGGGGATTTTGGCGTCAATTAACCTTAGCCCTGATAAAATTTATAAATCCGGCGATCGGATTAATAACGCATCAAAGAAAATTCACTGCTTTAACAAAGTGAAGTTTTTACTAGCTGAAACAAATGAAGGGGCTGCCGTCGATCGCTGCATTTCGCAACTGATTCCTAAAATTCGTGCATCTGCCGGTAACATCTCTGATGCATAAAAATACATAGATGTATTGATCGATGATGGCAGAATTGACTCGGATTTTGTGATTTCGAAAGAAAATATAAGTCAATTATCGAAGCTAGACATCCAAATTCGGGTAGAGATAGAAAGGAGTTAGGGATATACTTTTGGCCCTCCATGCGGAAGGTTGGTAAAGGATGTTAAGCACCCGCGTCGCGGCCCTGCGTGGGGCATGTCCTGTCGCGGTTGCACATTGAGAATGTCAGGATCGGCGACGTTGTCGCATCCATCGACGAAAACACGGGCAATGCGGTCTATCGTAAGGTAGTTTCTGTCTTCAGCCGGCAAGCGGCCTCCACATTGTCCATCGTTCACGAAGATTCATTGGGCAGTCACGAGGTCATCGATACAACGACGCAGCATCCCTTCCACGCTGAGGGCTGGGACGGAAAGGCCGAAACGCTTGTCGCCTCACAGCAGGGCGAAACTGCGAGCGTATCCGTCGCACCGGAGCGGCTGTTCCCGTCGTCGGCAAGGCGCCGTTCGGGGACTGGGTGAAGGCCGGGGCGCTGAAAAGCGGCGATATGGTTTCGACGTGGTCGCCGGTGCCCGGGCCCGCACTAACGAAGACCGGTGGCGAAACGCTGGAAGCCGCCAATGACAACGACCTGCTCACCGTCGCCGAGATCGTCCGAGAAAACCGTGCCGTTCGCGTTTACAACTTCGAGATCGAGGGCACGCCGACGAGATCACCAACAACTATTTCGCCGCGCTTCAGCACGGATTCGTCGATGGCGGTCTTCAGCGCGCGCCCGAGCTGGCGATAGAGCGGCTCGCCGCTCGCGAGGGAAACGAGCCCGGCCAGAAATCGAAGGGTCGCCTGATCGCTCATGGGGCACCTCTCACCAAGGGGATTCCCTTATGCGATATTTTTTCCCGGTGTTGAACTGGTATTATTCTGGGAGGGGCCTTTCATCGCCGGGCGTGAAGGGCCTCGATTGGCCTGTCCGGCAGGACATGCCGGAAATGCTCGAGGCCGTCTTCGGCATTATCGACGCCGGCACGACCGACCCCGCCGATCGTCGGGAAGATCGGCTGACCCGAGGGGCAGGGAGCCGCGACAGGGCGGCCGGCATCGGAGGCGAGGTCATCCGCTGGCCGAGGCGGCCTGGTGACGCTAAAACGATATTTCGCGGTCGAGACCTTCCCGGAATATCCGGCCGGCTGCGTCCGGGGCGGAAGCAAGCGGAAACCGCCCGCTTGTTCCGTCACGCCCGTATATAGGCCGTCTTCATCACCGTATAGAAGTCGCGCGCATGTTCGCCCTGCTCGCGTGGTCCGTAGGACGACGCCTTTCTTCCTCCGAACGGCACATGATAATCGACACCTGCTGTCGGAACGTTCACCATGACCATGCCGGCCTGGCTTTGCTTCTTGAACATCGTCGCCGTCTTCAGCGAGGTCGTGCAGATGCCGGAGGCGAGGCCGAAGACGGTGTCGTTGGCCAGGCTGACCGCTTCGTCCAGATCGCCGGCCTTGATGACGGACGCCACCGGGCCGAAGATCTCCTCGCGGTTATGAGTCATGTCGTTGCTGGTGTTGATGAACAGCGCCGGCGACAGGAAGTAGCCCTCGGTGGGACGCTCCAGGCGCTCGCCGCCGAATGCCAGCTCGGCTCCCTGCGCCTTCGCGAGGCCGATATAGCGCAGATCCTCCTGCAACTGGTCGTCGCTGCTCACAGGGCCGATGTCGGTGCCGGGCAGAAGCGCATGCCCGACGGAAAGATCGGAGAGCCGCGCGACCATCGCCTTGACGAAGCGGTCGTGAATGCCGGCCTGGACGATCAGGCGGCTGGAGGCGGTGCAACGCTGCCCGGTCGAGAAATAGGATCCGTTGACCGCGACGTCCACGGCGGTCGCCAGATCCGCGTCGTCGCAGATGATCAGCGGATTCTTGCCGCCCATTTCCAGTTGCACCTTTTTTCCGGTCTGCATGCAGGCCATGCCGATGGAACTGCCGGTGGCGACCGATCCGGTGAAGCTGACGGCGCGAACCCGTCGGGAGCGCAGGATCGTCTCGCCGACGACCCGGCCGGGCCCGTTGACCAGGTTGAGTACCCCTTTCGGCAGGCCGGCGCGATGCAGGATGTCGGTCAGTTCGAAGGCGCAGCCGGCAACCAGCTCGGCGGGCTTGAACACCACGGTATTGCCGTAGGCGAGCGCGGGCGCGATTTTCCAGGCGGGAATGGCGATGGGGAAATTCCACGGCGTGATGATGCCGACCACGCCCTCGGGCTCGCGCAGGATCTCGACATCGATCCCTTCGCGGATCGACGCGAGGCGCTCGCCGCCGAGCTTCAGCGCCTCGCCGGCGAAATACTTGAGGATGCGCCCGGCGCGGGCGACTTCGCCGACACCCTCGGCAAGGGTCTTTCCCTCCTCCCGCGAAAGCAGGCGCCCGAGCTCCTCCCGCCGTGCGAGGATCTCCTGTCCCGCCCGATCGAGGATATCGGCCCGCAATTCGGGCGAGGCGGACGCCCATTTGGGAAAGGCGCGCCACGCCGCTTCGATGGCGGCTTCGGTCTCGGCTTCCCCCGCGCGGGCATAGTTGCCGATCAGGTCCGACAGGTCGCTGGGATTGATATTCGCGACGGAGTCGGAAGACGCCACCCATTCACCGTCGATAAGGTTAGGCTTGCTTGTCACGTCGTTCAATGGAGCAACCTTTCTGCGTGTGTGGCGGCATTTCGCGCGGATCAGTCCGCGCCGTTCAGGACGAGGCGGCGAAGCGCGCCGACGGCCGCGTCGGGCGTGGTGATGACCGGGTAGGGCAGGTCGCGGAGCGTGGCGGCGGCGCGCGCGAGGGAAAACTGCCCGAGGATCAGGACGTCGATATCGCGCAATGCGCGGCAGGCCTCGCCCACCAGCCGGTCATGCGTCGCGCCGTCACCCGCCTTGAGGGCCGCGAGGGCGCCTTTGACGAGAACCGGCGTGACGCTGGCCGCGCCGCCCTGCCGGAGGGCCTCGGCTTCGAGCTCGCCGGTCAGGGAGGAAAGCGACGGCTCGAAGGTCACGCACAGCCCGATGCGGCGGCCGATGGCGAGCCCGTCGCGGAAGGCGGCCTCGTTCGGCTTCAGCACCGGGATGTCCACGCGCCGCCGCGTGGCCTCGATCGCCGGACCGAAGGCCGAGCATGTGAAAAGGATGCCCGCCGTCCGGCCGCCGGCGCCCTCGCTGTCGGCGGCATAGGCCGCAAGTCGCCGGAAGCGCTCGACGATCGCCTCGTCGCAGCGGCCCGCCAGCGCCCGGTCGGGTGCAAGCGAGGTATCGAGAAGGTCGAAGCTTCGCGCTTCGGGCCAGACCCGGGCGAAGGCCGCGCGAACCGGCAGGACCGATTCCTCCAGGGCATGGATGAGGGCTATGCGGCGGGCAGGGTGGTCAGTCATGCGTGTCCGGCCTGATCTTGAGGATCGCCATGAGGCGCGCGTCGCGCTCGGCCTCGAGCTCGGCGATGCTGCGGCCCCGCGCCTCGGCGGCGATGCCCTCGACCAGCGTGCGTTGCACCTGCGGCGTCAGGGCCGGCTGTCCGAGGCTCGCCCAGCGACGTTCCTGGCTGGGGCCGAGATGGTGCAGGTAATGCTCGATACCGCCTGCGCCGCCGCCGAGATGATAGGCCATATGGGCGCCGACCACCGACCAGCGCAGGCCGGGGCCGTGAACCAGCGCGCGGTCGATATCCTCCACGTCGGCGATCCCTTCCGCCGCGATATGCACGGCCTCGCGCCAGAGGGCCGAGGCAAGGCGGTTGGCGACATGTCCGGTGGCGTCCTTGCGCAGGACGATCACCTCGCGGCCGAGGCCCCGGTAGAAATCCGCCATCCGCTCCCGGATCACGGCGTCGGCCGCGAAGAGCTCGACCAGCGGCATGAGATGCGGCGGGTTGAACGGATGCGCGGTGACGATGCGGCGGGCGTCCTCTCCCGCCTCGGCGGACAGGTCGCTCCACACCAGCGAGGAGGTCGAGGAGGCGATCACCGTCTCCTTCGGCGCGGCCGCGAGGATGGCCCTGTAGAGCGCTCGCTTGCTGTCCAGCGTCTCCGGCCCGTTCTCCTGCACCACGCCGGCGACGGCCACCGCTTCCTCCAGCGTTTCGGCGATTGTCAGCCGTCCGGTTGGGGCTACGGGGACCGGGCGGATATCCCGCAATTGTTCCATCGGCGAGGCCGCCCGTCCGGCAAGGCCCCGGCGCGCCTCTTCCGACGGGTCCCACGCGACGACGTCATGGCCATGGTACAGCATCAGCGCGGTCCAGCTCGCTCCGATCAGCCCGCAGCCGATCACGGCGACTGTCTCTCTCTGGCCTGAATTTGACGACATTGCCGTTCACCATATGTCGATAAAATGCGATCGCATAATTATAGTGCAGCCAAAGGCCAGTTTCCGCAAGTGGGTATATTGCGCTCGAGTGCATTGATTCATATCGTATTGATATCATCATCAAGGCTCTGACGAGCAGCTTACAGGAAGATATAATTGCGATCGCATTTTGACGGCGATCGCGCTGATGCGAAAAGGAAACGGGTTTCATGTTCGACAAGACGGAACGATTCTACATCGACGGCGCGTTCATCCCGGCCTCAGGCCCTCGCCGGCTGGATCTGGTGACGCCCTCCCGCGCCGGTGAAGTGGTGGCGAAGGTCGCCATCGCCGAGCCGCACGAGGTCGAGCGGGCGGTGAGCGCCGCGAAGGCGGCCTTCCCGGCCTGGTCGGCGACGACGGTCGCCGAGCGCAAGGCCGCGCTGGAACGCATCGTCGCCGCCTATCAGAACCGCAAGAATGAGCTGGCGGAGGCCATGTCGATGGAGATGGGCGCGCCGGTGTCGCTCGCGCGCGGCGCGCAATACGGCGCGGGGCTTGGGCATCTGACGGATTTCGCGCGGTCGATCGAGCAGGTCCAGTGGCGGGAGGTGCGTGGTGAGGGTGACGCCTGGGTGCTGCGGCGCGAGCCGGTCGGCGTGGCCGTTCTGATCACGCCCTGGAACTGGCCGCTGAACCAGATCGCGCTCAAGGTCGGGGCGGCGCTGGCGGCGGGTTGCACCATGGTCCTGAAGCCGTCCGAAAACGCGCCTCTTTCCGCGCAGATCTTTGCCGAGGCGGTGCATGAGGCCGGCCTGCCCAAGGGCGTCTTCAATCTTGTTCAGGGCGATGGCGTGGGCGTCGGGCGCATGCTGAGCGAGCATCCCGACGTCGATCTGGTGTCGCTCACGGGCTCGACCCGCGCCGGCGGCGAAGTCATGCGGAGCGGCGCGGCCGGTATCAAGCGGATCAAGCTGGAGCTGGGCGGGAAGGGCGCCAACATCGTCTTCGCCGATTGCGACGTCCGCGCCGCGGTGCGCCACGGCGCGCAGGTCATGTTCCGCAATACCGGGCAATCCTGCAATGCCCCGTCCCGGCTGCTGGTCGAGCGCGGCGCGCTCGCCGATGCCGTCGACGAGGCCCGCAAGGCCGCCGAGGCCGTTCGCGTCGGCGATCCGGCCTCGCAGGACACGCAGATGGGGCCGCTGGTGAACGAAACGCAGTTCCGCCGCGTGGTGGGGCTGATCCGCAGGGGCGTCGAGGAGGGCGCGAGGCTGGTCGCGGGCGGCGCGGAGCCGATCGTGGGGCTTGCCGACGGCTTCTATGTCCGCCCGACCGTCTTCGCCGATGTCGATAACGACATGACCGTCGCGCGCGAGGAAATCTTCGGCCCCGTCATGTGCATCATCCCGTTCGATACGGAAGAGGAGGCCGTGGCGATCGCGAACGATACACCCTACGGGCTGGCCGCCTATTGCTCCACCTCGGACCCCGAGCGCATCGCAAGGCTTGCCCGGCAGTTGCGCAGCGGCATGGTGCGCTTCAATGGAACGGATCTGCCCTTCGGCAGTCCGTTCGGCGGCTACAAGCAGTCTGGCATAGGGCGTGAGGGCGGTATCTGGGGCATCGAGGATTTCCTCGAGATCAAGGCTGTCAGCGGCGCGTTGGCCTGATTTTCCTGCCGGAGCGGCCGGGCCGCCGCTCCGGGCCCCTAGTCGATGAACCGGCCGTTCTCCAGCAGGAACTTGCACCCGTCCAGAATGTCGGCGCAGATCGCCGCGCGCGCCGCCGCGCCGTCCCCGCGTTCGAGGGCCTCCAGCGCCTCCTCGTGATAGTCGATGTCGAGGATTTCGTTCAGGTTGCCGTTGAAGCTCTGGCCGAACTGGCGCAGGAACGGCCCGACCTGCAGCCACAGGGTCTCGATCAGGAACATCAGCGAAGGCGAGCCGGAGGCCCGGTAGATCGTAAACTTGAAGTCATAGTTGCGTAGCAGATATTCGTCGATGTCACGGTCCTCGGCCGCGAGCGTCAAGGCGCGGCAGGCCCGCCTCAGGTCGCGCAGCCCCGTTTCCCCCATGCGGCCGGCCGCAAGCTCCGTGGCCGCCCCCTCGCAGATCCGCCGCGACATCATCAGGTCGGCGAATTTCGCCCGGCTCATGGCCGGCAGCGTCAGCGAGCCGTTCGGCAGCGGCTCCAGCGCGTGCAGCGCCTCGAGGCGCGTGAGGGCCGATCGCACGGGCATGTCGCTGGTGCTGAGCTCGGCGGCGAGCTTGCGCGAGGAGAGCTTGCGGCCCGGCTCGACCTGGCCCGACATCAGGGCTTTGCGCAGTCGTTCGTAGACGACCTCACGCAGGGTCCGCGTTTCGATCGCGCCCAGCCCGATCAAAGGCTTGTCCGGTGTCGTCATCTCTTTCGCGCTCTCATCAGTCGAAAATCCCGCGCCGTCACGCCGGCCGATACTGGCACAGGAGTGTTCGTAAATCTAAGCATCGCGCGGACTTTACCCGTCATTTATCACCCCGGCGAGGCCGGCCGGCGGGGATTTCGCCGCCATCCGCAGAATCCGTTCGACATCGGCGGCTTTTTCTGCTTGAGTGCATGTTATATCACGTATTAAACATCTGAAAGCGCGCCCGCGCCGCCAGCCCGAAGCGCCGGAGAACCAGGAGCGTCATGTCTGCCAGCGGAATGGATCATGAGGCGACCCTGCGTTCGCCGCCCCCGGCGGTCGACGAGGCCGAGGCGGCCGCGCTGTCGGCGCGCCACTTCGGCGTGGAAGGTGTCGCCCATCGTCTCGCATCGGAGCGGGACGCGAATTTCCTGATCCGTTCGGCGACGGGCGTCGGCCGCCTTCTCAAGATCACGAATGCGCGGGAGCCGGTGGAGGCGACGGATTTCCAGACGGCGGCCCTGCTTCACCTGGAACGGACGGCGCCGGACCTGCCGGTGCCCAGAATTGTCTCTGGACTGCGCAATGAACTCTATATCCGGCGCGATGGCGGCGGCTTCCTGCGCATGCTGACCTATCTGGAAGGGCGCGGCGCGACCTCCGTGCCGAAGTCGCAAGCCATCCGGAAATCCGCCGCGCGGATCGGCGCCTCGCTCGACAGGGCGCTCGGCTCGTTCTCTCATCGCTTCAGCGCGCAAAAGCTCATCTGGGACATCCAGCACGCGGCCGATCTGCGACCGATTCTCGATTCGATCCCCTCCGCGTCCCTGAGGCGATCGGTCGAAACCGTGCTCGATAATTTCGAGGGGCGCGTCGTTCCGGTCCTCAGGGGATTGCGGCATCAGTTCGTCCATGCCGACCTCAATCCGAACAATCTCATCTGCAACGAGGACGGCGACGAGATCATCGGCGTCATCGACTTCGGCGACATGGTGTATACGCCGCTCGTCTGCGACGTCGCCGTGGCGGCGGCCTATCAGGTCGATTATGCCTCGCCCGTGGGGACCGCCGCCGAATTCGTCGGGGAATGGCATCGGCATTACGCCCTGCTGCCCGGCGAGATCGCCCTGCTGCCGGACCTGATCGCGGTCCGGCTCGCCACCATCATCGCCGTCTCGAGCTGGCGCGCCGACCGTCATCCCGAGAACGCCGCCTATATCCTGCGCAATTTCGACGTAGCCGCCGGCGGCCTGGAGCGGCTGGAGCGGCTCGACCGCGCCGAATTGCTTGCAGCGCTGCAAGACGCCACCCGTCAGGAGGAGCAGGCATGAGCCCGACCGGAGCCCCATCCGAACACGATATGATCGCGCGGCGCAGAAAGCTGCTGGGACCGGCCTATCGGTTGTTCTACCAGCGGCCGGTCCACTTCGTCCGAGGGGAAGGGGTGTGGCTCTACGATCAGGACGGGCAGGCCTATCTCGACGCCTACAACAATGTGACGTCGCTCGGCCACAGCCATCCGCATGTGGCGAAAGCCATCGCCGGGCAGTCGGCGATCCTGAGCACCCATACGCGCTATCTGCACGCGCTTGTGCTGGATTACGCCGAGACGCTGCTGGCGAGCTTTCCCGCCAAGCTGGGGAACCTGATGGTCGTCTGCTCCGGTTCGGAAGCGAACGACCTGGCCTTGCGTGTCGCCAAGGTCTGCTCCGGCGGCACGGGCGTCATCGTTACCGCGAACGCCTATCATGGCGTGACCGAAACCGTCGCCGGCGCCTCTCCCTCCCTGGGCGTGGGCGTTCCGCGGGGCAGGGACGTCTGGACGGTCCCGGCTCCGCGGAGGCCGGATGCGGATGTCGGGAAGGAATTCGCCGCCGGGATCGCCGGCGCGCTGGCGGAAATGGGGGCCGCGAACGTCAGGCCCGCCGCGCTGCTGCTGGATTCGATCTTCTCGTCCGACGGCGTGTTCGCCGACCCGGCGGGCTTCCTTCGGCCGGCCGTGGAGGCGTTCCGCGAGGCCGGCGGCCTCTACATCGCCGACGAGGTCCAGTCGGGCTTCGCCCGCACGGGCGAGCATATGTGGGGTTTCATGCGCCACGGCATCGTGCCGGACCTCGTGACGCTCGGCAAGCCGATGGGCAACGGCTATCCCATCGCGGGGCTGGTTGCAAAGCCCGAGCTGCTGGACGTCTTCGGCGCTCAGGCCCGCTATTTCAACACCTTCGGCGGCAACGCCACGGCGGCGGCGGCGGGAATGGCCGTCATGGAGGTCATTCGCGACGAGGGGCTGCTGGAGAATGCGGCCCGGGTGGGGGCATATCTGAAAAGCCGTCTGCTCGAATATGCGGGACGCGGCCGCGTCGGAGCGGTGCGTGGGGTGGGACTTTTCATCGGCGTCGACATCGTCGATCCCGCCAACCCGGCCGATCCCTCACCGGAGGGCGCGACCCGGATCGCAAACGGCCTGCGCGAGCGGCGCGTGCTGGTCGGGCAGGCCGGGCCGTCGGGGGAATGCCTGAAGATTCGCCCTCCGCTGGTCTTCAGCCGGGAGAATGTCGATCATTTCATGGAGTGCTTCGATGCCGCCTGCCAGCTCGGATAGGGAAATGGCCGCCAGGGACCGCGGTGGTCGCTCCGCCCTTCGCCTATGGATCATCGAAACCGGCCGGCCGTCGCTGGCGCGCTACGGCGCGTTTCCGGAAATGTTCCGGCGCTGGCTCGGGCCGGTGATGCCGGACGCCGACTTTTCCGTATGCCGCCTGCCGGACGGCGCTCGGTTGCCGTCCCTCGGCGAGGTCGACGCCCTGCTGCTCACGGGCTCGCCGCATGGCGTCTATGACGATCTCCCCTGGCTTGGCGACCTGAAAGCGCTCCTGCGCGGCGCACGGGACGCGCGCATCCCCATCGGCGGCATCTGTTTCGGACATCAGGTCATGGCCGAGGCCTTCGGCGGAAAGGTCAGCAAATCCGGCTTCGGCTGGAACCTGGGGCTGATCTCCTATGAGCAATCCCCCGATTCGCCCTTTAGAGAGGGCGGCAGCGTCCGGCTTAAAGCGCTCGCCTATCATCAGGACCAGATCACCCGGCTGCCCGCCGGCGCGCGGGTCTGCCTGTCCGGCGAGCGCTCTCCCTATGCCGGTCTGGTCTATGATTTTCCGGCGCTGTCCGTCCAGTTTCATCCCGAGTTCGAGCCGGCCTTCCTGCGTGAGTCGCTCACCCTGAACAGGGGGACCAGAATTCCGCCGGATCTCGCCGACGAGGCGCTTTCCCGACTGACCGACGATATCGACGCCGGTGTCGTCGCGCGCACCTTCGCGGACTTCTTTCGCAGGAACGCACGACATGGGGAGAGCCGAACCGGCCGGCCGGCAGCGGTCCGGGAGAGGGCGCGGCGAGGTGTTTAAAAATTTGTTACAACACGTATCTTGTTTAATGCCGCGATTTGTGAAAGTGTGACCATGTGGCGTATGGACCGGAAATCCGGCGCGGAGACAGGCGGCGCCTTCCGCCGGACGTGAAAATCATCGGCGGCCGCGTGCATCGTATCGTTTCTTTCGAGCGGTCGCCGGGTCCATGGGGCCGCCTCCATCCTGTCAAGATCACGAACTGGGAAATGGCTAGTGGCGCAGATCATTCTAGATAAGGCATCCCGCTTCTACGGGGTATGGGAAGGCCGGGCCGTCGGGGTGCACGAAGTCAGCCTCGAGGTCGCCGACGGCGAGTTCCTGATCCTTCTGGGGCCGTCCGGCTGCGGCAAGTCGACCACCCTGCGCATGATCGCCGGTCTGGAGGAAACGACTTCGGGGCGCATCCTGATCGGGGATCGCGACGTGACGCGCCTTTCGCCGCGCGAGCGCAATCTCGCGGTCGTGTTCCAGTCCTATGCGCTCTACCCGACCATGACGGTGGCCGACAATATCGGTTTCGGCCTCAGGATGCGCGGGTTCCCGGCCGCCGAGATCGCGGCGCGGGTGGACCGGGTCTCCCGGCTGCTCGGCCTTTCGGACTATCTCAACCGCAAACCGGCGGCGCTTTCCGGCGGCCAGCGCCAGCGCGTGGCGCTGGGGCGCGCCATCGTCCGTGAGCCCGAGGCGTTCCTCCTCGACGAGCCGCTGTCCAACCTCGATGCGCAATTGCGCGGCGAAATGCGCGGCGAGCTCGTCCGGCTGCATCAGAGCCTCGGCAATACCATCGTTCACGTCACCCACGACCAGACGGAGGCGATGACCATGGGCGATCGCATCGCCATCCTGCGCGCGGGTCGGCTGGAGCAGGTGGGAACGCCGCTCGACGTCTACAACAATCCGGCCAATATTTTCGTCGCCCGCTTCCTTGCCAGCCCGCCGATGAATTTCCTGCGCGTGCGCATCGACGGCGAGGGGGAGCCGCGCATGTGGCTGAGCCCCGAGGTGAGTTGGCCGGTTCCCGCCGCCTACGTGCCGGCCTGGGCCGCGCATGCCGGCGGCGAGGTGATGCTGGGCATCCGCCCCGAGGACCTGCATGTCGAAGCCGGCGAGCGGGTCGGCTTCGACATGCAGGTGGAGGCGGTGGAGACTCTCGGCCACGAATGTATCGCCACGGGCAGGATCTGCGGCGCGCCCGAGCAGCCCGCCATCCGCACGAGGCTCGGCAAGACGTTCCTGCCGCGCGTCGGCGAAACGATCCGGCTTCATGCGGACATGAGCGCGGCTCACATCTTCGAGCCCGAGACGGAGCTGGTGATCCCACGATTTTCCGGAGGGGCAAAGCGATGAGTTCGGCGGGCGGCGCGGCGCAGGGGCGTCGTGCGGGGCAGATCGCCCTGCATCTCGGATTGATCATGGCCTGCGCGGCGATCCTGCTGCCCATCCTCTGGGTGGTGCGGGTGGCGTTCGTGCCGGAGGCGATGTCGTTCAGCCCGGAAATCCTGCCGGCCTTTTCGCTTGAGAACTTCAGCAAGCTGTTCTCCGGCCGTTTCCCGCAGTCCTACCTCAACAGTCTCATCGTCTCGGTGGGATCCGTGGTGCTGGCCATGCCCTTCGCGGTGACGCTCGGCTATTCCTTCGCGCGGTTCGACACAGGGGGGCGTCTGGCGCGGTTTTCCGTGCTCGCCACCCAGATGCTGCCGCCGGTGGCGCTGGTGCTGCCGGCATTCGCGATCCTGCGCTCGGCCGGTCTCACCAACAGCCTGTTCGGCCTGACGCTGGTCTATGCCACGTTGAACCTGCCTTTTCTCACCTGGATCATGATGGGTTTCTTCAAGGGAATCCCGGTCGATCTCGAATGGGCCGCGATGTCGGACGGCGCCACCGCCTGGCAGGCCTTCCGCATCGTCGTGCTGCCGACGGCGCTGCCGGGCATCGCCGCCGCCGGCGTGCTGGGCTTCATCCTGTCCTGGAACGAGTTCCTGTTCGCGCTGGTCCTCAGCGGGCCGCGCACCGCCACCATCCCCGTGGCGCTGGCGGGGCTTCAGAGTTCCAACGGCGTACAGATCGGCACTGTCTCCGCGGGCGTCGTGCTGGCGATATTGCCCCTCGTCATCGCCTCGCGCTTCATCCAGCGCTTCATCGTCGCGGGGCTCACATTCGGGGCGGTGAAATAGACAAGTCGTAGCAAGAAACCAGACCATCAAGAGGAGGAAACAGCCATGAGGAAATTCCGGTTCGCCCGCTCCATGACGCTCGGCCTTGCCGCGTCCGTCCTGGCCTTCGCAGCGCCTGCCTCGGCAGATGTGACCCTGCGCACGCTCTGGGAGGACGTGCCCGAGGCAAGCATCATCGAGAAGCTTCTGCCCCAGTTCACGGAGAAGACCGGCATCAAGATCGAGGTCGAGAAAGCCGTCTACAGCGACATGCACGACAAGCTGGCGCTGCAGCTCACCAGCCCAGAGAGCTATTACAACCTGCTGCTGGTCGACTATCTCTGGGCGGAAGAGTTCCCGAGCGCCGGCTGGCTCACGGACCTCGGTCCGATGACCAAGGATTCGGGTATGAACCTCGACGGGTTCATCTCCTCGCTGTGGGATATCATGGGCCGCAAGGGCGACTATATCCCGATCATCCCGGCCTCCACCTATTCGATGGGCGTCATATATCGCACCGACCTGATGGGCGGCGCGGCCTTTCCCGATACGCTCGAGGGCTTCGTCAAGCTGATTTCGGACATGAAGGCCGACAAGGATGTGGTCGGCGCCGCCATGCAGGGCCAGCGCGGCGACCCCAATTCGATGGAATTCTCCAGCTATCTCTTCGCCGCCGGCGGCAATTATCTCGATGCCGACGGGAAGGTGGTGCTGAACGGCGAGGCCAGCAAGAGGGCGCTGTCGCTCTATGTGGAGGCCATCCAGAAGGCCGCTCAGGAGGGCGCGTTGAACGCCAATCTGGACGACACCGGCCGCCTCATGTGCTCGGGCAAGGCCTTCAGCATGATCAGCTACTGGCTGATGCTCGCGCCGCTGAGCGACGCGACCGATTGCCCGGCCGTGGCCGGCAAGCTCGCGCTCGCGGTGATGCCCGGCGGTCGCGGCAACGGCGGCGGCTGGGGCTGGGGCATTGCTTCCAACGTGAGCGACGAGGAAAAGGCGGCCGCCTGGGAGTTCATCAAATGGGTGCAGAGCCCGGAGGTCGCCAAGCAGCGCGCGCTGCTGGGCCATGCGCCCGTGCAGTCGGAGGTCTTCCGTGACCCGGACGTGCTGGCCAAATTCCCCTATTACGCGGAGGCCGAAAAGGTCGTCGAGTCGGGCGTGTCCTTCCCCATCTTCACCTACACCTCGGAGTTCGAGGATGTGCTGGGCACGCAGATCTCTCTTGCCGCCTCGGGCCAGACGACGATCGACGAGGCGCTGAGCGCCGCCAACAAGGGGCTGAACGACTTGCTGGCGCGCTGACGGAAGGCCCATTTCGGCTTCCCCTGGCGCAAGTGTTGCGGAAGGACATAGAATGACCGCCATCTCGCGTATCCGCACCGGCTGGAGTTTCGCTGCCCCCGGTCTGTCCCTGCTGGTCGTGATGATGGGCTTTCCGGTCGTCTATGCCTTCCTGATGGCCCTGTCATCGATGACCCTGCGCCAGTTTCAGCTCAGCCCCTTCAAGGGGCTCGGCAATTTCGTGAACCTGTTCGAGGCGCCGCTGTTCTGGCAGGCGACGTTCCTCACGATGCGCTATGCGGTGATCACCGTCGCCGGCGAGTTCATCATCGGGCTGGCAATCGCGCTGATGCTGCAGAAGGTGCTGCGCTGGCGCGCAGTCTACTTCTCCATTCTGACGATCCCCATGGCGATCTCGCCGATCGCCGTGGCCCTCATCTGGCGCATGCTGCTGCAACCGAATCTCGGCATCGTCAACGAGGCCCTGAAAGGGATAGGCTTCGGCACGGTGGACTGGCTCGGGGACCCGGGCCTGGCGCTGATGTCCATGGCGATGGTGGATATCTGGCAGCAAACGTCCTTCGTGGTGCTGATCCTTGCAGCCGGCATCGCCTCTCTGCCCCGCGAACCCTATGAGGCCGCGGAGGTGGACGGCGCGAATTCCTGGCAGCAGTTCTACTACATCACGCTGCCCATGCTACGCCCCGTCGCCGCGATCGCGGTCATCATCCAGTTGATCAACGAGTTCCGCACCTACGACCTGCCCTATATCCTCACCCGGGGCGGACCGGGCAACGCGACCGACGTCCTCAGCTACTACGCTTACAGGCGGGCGTTCCTGGGCCTGTCCCTGAACGAAGGCGCGGCAGCGTCCTGGATTCTGCTGCTGATCGTGCTCTGCCTGACGATCCTGTTCTTCAACGCGATCGAGCGTCGCGTCAGATGAAGGCGCGCGGGGTGTGCCGGCGAAATAATATCTGTTATATTTCAAATAACACCGATATCCGTGCTAGGGAATGTCGGTCCGGCGCCCTTGCCACGACAGCGGGCGCCGGCCGGAACTTGCCGCGGTCCGGCAGGATATGTTTTGCGCAGGAGAACAGCATCTATCATGGCAAAATTCTCGGCAATGCCGAAAGAGACACTGGGTTCCTCGGCATATCTGAAAATTCGCGCGGCTATTCTTGAAGGTGATTTCGAGCCCGACGAGATCCTGACGATCCGGGCGATCGCCGAGCAGATGGGCGTCAGCGCCACGCCGGTGCGTGATGCGCTGCTGCAGCTCGTGATGGAGCGGGCCCTGATCATGCCGAGCGCGCGTGAGATTCGCGTCCCGCTCATTTCCAACGAGGAGTTCAAGGAAATCCGCAACATCCGCATGATGCTCGAAGGCTACGGCGCGGAGATGGCCGTGGCCTGCGCGACCCCGGCGGAGATAGAGGCGCTGGAGGATATAAACGACAGGATCGTCGGCGCGCTGAAGAAAAAGAACATCAAGAGGGGGCTTTCCCTCAACCGCCTGTTCCATTCCCGGCTCTACGGCATGGCGCAACTGCCTGTCCTGCAGGAGATTCTGGACAAGCTTTGGCTGCGGATGTCGCCGATCATGCGCCATGGCGCGGTCGTGGCCGATCCGCAGGAATTCGTGGAGCAGCATCTGGAAGTCATCGATGCGCTCAAGAAGGGCGACCGCGCCGCGGCGCGCGCGGCGATCGCCAGCGATATTTTCGTCGGCGGCGACCGGATAGAAAAGGCGCTCCTTCAGGACAAATGGAAGACCTGACCGCCGGCTCCGACATGTCTCCCGGTTCTAAAGATACCAGATATACCAGTCACGCAACGCCGCGCCCTCCAGGCCGGCGGTCTTGGCGACCTCGGCGCGCTTCATGAAGACATGGTTTTCGATCAGTTCCGCGCCGATCGCGTTCACCAGGGCGATATCGGCTTGCAGGTCGTCGAGTGCCTCGGTCAGCGACGCTCCGATCCCCGGCGCGGTGTCGATCTCCGTGCAGCCGTCCCCGGTCGCGGCGGGCTGCAGGCCATATGCGTTCTCGTAGCCCAGCAGGGCGGCCTGAAGGACAGCGGCGACGACCGTATATGGATTGGCGGTGGCGTCGGCCATCCGATGCTCCAGCCGCGCCTTTGGACCCCGGTCCGACGAAACGCGGACGGTGACGTTGCGGTTGTCCCGCCCCCAGTTGCGCAGATAGCCGGAAAGGCTTGCCGGCCGCAGGCGCAGATAGGAGGTGGCGTTGGGCGCGACGATGCCGGCAAGCGCCCGATGATGGTGCATCCAGCCGGCGACGCAGCCGCCCGCCAGCGCGCCGAGCCCGTCCTCTTCGCCCCCGGCCAGCCTGTTGGCGCCGTCGGCGTCGCTGTAGGATACATTGACGTGCATGCCCGAGCCGCCTTTTCCCTCGATGGGTTTCGGCAGGAAGGTCAGGATGATCCCGTGGTCGTAGGCGACCTCGCGCGCCATCTGGCGAAAGAGTACGACGGTGTCGACATGCCTGACGGCCGTGTCGAATGTCAGCGTGAATTCAAAGGACGGCGTATCCGTTTCCGTGGTGATCAGATCGAGCGGCATGCCGATCCGGTGGGCCATGTTCCAGATCGCATCGGTGAAGCGCAGCGGATCGGCGAAGTTGCCGGTGCCGTAGACGACGCCTCCCGGCGTGTCGTAGGGCACGATTTCCCCCGCTGCGTTGCGCACGAATGCATAGGCCTCGAGCTCGATGCCCACCTTCGGGGTCAGGCCGTGTTTCTCCCAGCCGGCGACGGCGCGCTTCAGGGCGCCGCGCGGGCAAAGCGAAAGCGGCGCGCCGTCCGTCGTAAGAAGGTCGCCGACGACGACTTGCGTCCCGGTTTCCCAGCCGCAGCGAATATCGTCGGCTTTCCAGCGCAGGAGCATGTCCGTGAAGCCGTTCTCGGTCGCGGTGCCGGGCACCTCGATGAACTGCTCCTTGTCATAGTGCACGCCGAAGACGGTCCGGGCGAAATTCGTCTCGTTGTCACCGATCTTGGAAGCGGGCAGATATTTTCCGCGCATGACCGAAAGGTGATCGCAGAACATGGCGCGCAGGCGCTGGACTTCATCCGTCACGGCAATTCTCCTGTCCGGTTGGGTTCTGTGCAAGGTCAGTCCGCCGAGGGATCGAGTACGACCCGCCCCTTCACCGCACCGGATCTCAGGGCTTCCAGCGTTTCGCCGAGACGGCGCATCGGCCTGATCTCGAGCGGCAGCGGCGCGAGCGCTCCCGACTTGGCGATGGCGACCAGTTCCTTGAGTTCGTCGAGCGAGCCGGTCTGCGTACCGGTCAGCGAGATCGCCCGGAAGGCTATCGGCGGCAGGGGCAACTCGATCTTGCCGCCCTGAAGGCCGACCAGCACCAGCTTGCCGCCCCGCATCAGCGAGGCCATGCCGAGGCGGACGGTCGCCGGAATGCCGACCGTGTCGACGACACCGAAAATGCGCCCGTTTCCGGCCGTGCCGAGGCGCTGCTCCGCGTCAGGCAGAGCCGTGTTGACGATGTCATCCGCCCCGAGATTCCGCGCCGCGGCCAGATGGTCGTCGGTGATGTCGCAGGCGATGATCCGCTCGATCCCGAGCGCCCTGGCGATGGCGATGGCCATCAGCCCCAGCCCGCCCGCGCCGATGATCGCGACGGCACCGCCCGCAACGATCGGGCCGAGCTGCCGTAGCGCGCTGTAGGTCGTGACCCCCGAGCAGGCCAGCGTGCACGCCCAGGCCGGATCGATACGGTCGATGTCGATGAGATAACTGGCGTCGGGCACCAGCACATGCTCGCCATAGCCCCCGTCGCGCAATATGCCGATCGCACGGATATCCGGGCAGTGATTTTCCTTGCCCATCCTGCAGGACAGGCATTGCCCGCATCCGATCCATGGATAGACGAGTTTCTTCGTGCCGATCAGGCTCTGGTCGCCGTCCTTTCCCACGGCGACCACCTCGCCGGCCACTTCATGGCCGAGCGTAAGCGGCAGCGTCTGGTATGTTCGATAGTCGAAGCGGTTTCCGTCTCCAAGGTCATGATACCCGTCGAGGATATGGACATCGGAATGACAGACCCCGGCATTGAGGACCCTGAGCAGCACCTCGCCCCCCTCGGGGCGGGGAATGGCGCGCTCCACGGGCACCGGCAGCGATCCGAAGGTCTCCAGCACATAGGAGATTGTCGATTTCTTGCCAGACACTGTCATTCTCCCGGCTTCGGCGGGAAGCCCGATCCCTCCCGTCGTTCATGCCGTTGTTCGAACCTATCCCTCGGGGAGGCGCCGGCGGCCCGCTTGGCCGGAGTCCGCAGTCAGCCCATGATGCGAAATGCTACCGGTCGCGATCGTGTTTTGCAACATATATCTTATTACAAACATCGAATTCCTCCTCACCGGATGGCGCCGGCCGCTCTCGGTGCGCTCGGCCGGAGCCCAAATCACCGCCGCAGCTCTGCGTGGCCGTCCATCAGGCCCGCTCGGCGCGGACGAGCTGGTGCGGGGCGGGACTGGGCGTGGAACCTGGAATGTCTTCGATCGGCCGCGTCGTTTCGCCGGCACGCAATCGCGCCAATGCTGGCTCGCGAAATGCCGACCAATCTCCCGGCATCGCCAGGGAACCAATCCAAGATGATTTGCGGATCCTCGGTTCCGGAGAAGAATGCAGCACAAACTAGCGTTTATGCCCGGCCTCGAGGCGGTGTTCCATCAATAGAACGAGCTGTGAGGCGGGATAGCTGATCAGGAAATAGATGGCGAAGGCGACGATGTAGGTGTTGGTATACTGGAATGTTGTCGAGGCCAGTTGCTGGGCGGAGAACATGATCTCCTGAACGGTGATGATCGAGAGGAGGGCCGTGTCCTTGAACATCGCGATGAAGTAATTTCCCAGCCCCGGCAAAGCGATCCTCAGCGCCTGCGGCCAGATCACCAAGCGGAACGACAGGATTTTGGATAGGCCGAGCGCGGTGGCGGCCTCGGACTGGCCCTTGGAGATCGCCTTGATCGCGCTGCGGAACACCTCGGAAATATAGGCCGAATAGTTGAGCGACAGGCCGATGATGCCCGCCGGAATGGCATCGAGGCTGATGCCGATATAGGGGCCGACGAAATAGAGAAAGAATAGCTGAAGGATCAGCGGCGTCCCGCGCATGAACTCCACGAACGCGACAGCCGGATAGCGAAGCGTGCGCCTTGAAGACAGTCTGCCAAGGGCAACGATCAGCCCGAGGAAGGTCGCGATGACGATCGAAACGAACGTGACCCCAACCGTTACCATGCTCGCCTGGAGGAGAGCCGAGATGATGTTCGCAAATGACATAAAGCGCTATCTTTGCTGGAGGCTTGAAGACAACGGGAGCGGCGCAAGCCGCTCCCGCCCGCAATTCACTTCGGGTCGACGCAGCAATTTTCGAAAGGAGCGTAGAAGGTCTTGGGCTCGAGACCCCATTTCGCGAGGATGGTGTTGAACTCCCCGGAAAGCTGCCCCTGCCGGTGAGCGTCGTCGAAGGCATAGCGCAGATCGTTGTCTTCCTTGCGGAAGCCGGCGCCGACGGCGTAGCGCCCTCCCGCCTGCTTGAGCTGGTGGTCCACCACCTCGAGAGGGATGGTCGGGTCGGCTTTCAGCATGTAGCTGAGGACCATGCCGTCGGTGACGGCGGCGTCCAGCCGGCCGGCCCGCATTTCGGCGATGATCTCGGGCACGCCCTTGAAGGCCTTGACCGTGATGCTCGGATCCTTCTCGGCCATCTGCTTCATCCATTCGAGCTGGATGGTGCCGAGATAGGCGCCGACCGTATTGCCCTTGAAATCGTCCACACTCATGATTTTCTTGGGATTTCCCGGAGAAACCGCAATCACCAGCCCGGCATTGTACATAGGCCAGGAAAAATTGATCTGTTCCGACCGGGGCGGTGAAATGCCCATATTGTCGGCGATCAGGTCGCAGCGCTTCGACTGGAGCGCCGGTATCAGGCCGGAGAATTCGATATTGTACATCTCCACATTCGTGATCCCGAGTTTGGAGAAGATAGCCCTCACCATGTCGACGTCGACGCCGGAAAATTCGCCCGTGCTCGGGTCCTTGTAGGCGTAGGGAACGTCGTTCGACGTGCAGATCGTCACCGAACCCGCCTCCTTGATGCGGTCGAGCGATCCATCACCCGCCGCCTGAACTGTCACCGCGCTTGCAAGCAGTAACGAGGCCGAGATGACGGCCGTGGAAATTGACATGAATTTTTTAGACATTCGTTCCTCCTCTATTGCTTTTATGTGATTTCGGGTCGTCGGACTTCCATCGAAGGGGTTTATGCTTCGATCTCGACATGCACCGCGGCTATCCTGTTCAACAGCGGGCCGTAGATCGCGTCCTCGCCGGGCGCCGGGCGGGCAAGTGGCTCGGCGATGCGCGTGGTGTTGTAGTAGTGCTTCTGCGTGACGTTCTCCGACACGGAATTGCCGCCCCAGCTCCCGCATCCGAGCGAAAACGTCTTGGCCAGGCCGTTCGACCAGCTTCCGGAATTGGCCACGCCATGGGGCTGGCGGACGATGACGCGCGAGGTTCTGGTCTCCAGCCCGAGCCGGAGGACATGGTCCCTGTCGTTGCTGTGAATGCCGCAGGAATGACCGGCGCCGGAATAGTCGGTTATCGCATTGACCAAGGCGATCGCGTCATCGAAGGCCCGGTATCTGTAGGCCGTCAGCACCAGGCTCAGCTTTTCTCCGGAGAAGGGATAATCCGGACCGGCGCCCGTTTCCTCGACGACGATGAACCTGCGGTCGCTCGGGATGTCGAGGCCGGCGAGCGCGGCGATCTCCAGCACCGGGCGGGCGACGACCTTGCGCGACACATGGCCGTCCTCCCAGAGCACGGCCTGCAGCTTCGCCTTTTCCGAAGCGCTGGCGATATAGGCGCCCTGGCCTTCCAGCGCGCGAAGGAAATCCGCGTAGATCGCCTCCTGCACGATGATGGAGTTTTCCGCCGAGCAGCCGGACGCATTGTCGCCGGTCTTGCCGACGGCGATCCGAACGGCGGTTTCGGCAAGATCCGCGGTCTCGTCGACGATCACCGCCGCATTTCCCACGCCCACGCCATAGGCCGGCTTTCCGGACGAATAGGCCGCCTTGACCATGTCGCCGGACCCTGTCGCCATGGTGATGTCGCACTGCGCCATCAACTCCGCCGCCAGCGCCTTGGACGGGTTTTCTATGCACTGGACAAGATCGGCCGGCGCATCGAGGGTGCGCAGGATCTGGCGGATGATGTTCACGACGAAGATCGTCGTCATCCTGCTGGCGGGATGCGGGGCGCAGATCACCGCGTTTCTCGCCCTCAACCCCAGGACGGCCTTGAAGATCGGCGTGGCCTCGCAATTCGTGCTTGGAACCAGGGCGGCGATGACGCCATAGGGCTTGGCGATGGTGGTGATGCCGTTTTCCTCGTCCCGATCGATGATCCCGACCGTCTTCTCCCGGCGGATGTCATGGAAGATCGCCGGCATCTTCACCGTCAGCTTGGCGACCTTGCTGTCGACGAGGCCCATCCGGGTTTCCTGATGGGCCATTTCGGCGATGCGCAACGCCAGTTCGGGACGCGAGAACGTATAAACGATGACGCCTGCAAGCAGATCGACCTGCTCCTGGCTGTAACCATTCAGAATCGACTGCGCATCCCGCGCTTTTTTTACAAGCGCTGCGATCTGCTCGGAGGTGGAGTGTTCATTCATTGCCTGCTCCCGGCCGTCTATGCATCAGTTGATGTTCTGCAGGATCGAAGTAATGGGGATGCTGGCCTTCTTTCTCTCAAGATCCTGAATGGTTTCCGACCAGCTCATTTCGATATGGCGCTGGATTTCTTCTTCGGCGACTTGCCTGTCGCCGGCGCGAATGGTGTCGACCACCAATCGGTGAATCTCGGGAAGCATTTCCCAGAGCCAGGAGGCAAAGCCCATCATTCGCATGGCGATCACCAGTTCGGCGGATAGCTCGTCATAGATCGACAGCAGCCTCTGGTTGCGGGTATGCTCGACGATCCGGCGATGGAACTCGAAGTCGGCCTTCGCCTCTTCCTCGCGGTCGCCGTTGCGGACATGGACCGCGATCTGTTCGGTGATCGCATCGAGGCTCTGGATCAGATCGCCCACGTCCGGCTGAGCCATGGCGACCCTCACCGCATGCCGCTCGACGCAGCAGCGGGTATCCATGAGGTCGACGAGGTCGGGAACCGTGAGTTCGCGCACGAGAAAGCCCTTGTTCGCCTGAGAGACGAGCAGGTGCTCGCTTTCCAGGATACGCGCCGCCTCCCTGAACGGCGCGCGGGAGACCCCGTAATTTCGCGCCAACTGCGATTCATAGATGCGTTGGCCGGGCTGCAGCACGCCCCCGACGATCTCCTTGCGCAGGCGGTCGGCGATCGCCTTGACGAGATCGCCGGCCTCGTCGGCCAGGATTTTGATTTCAGACATTACCGGCTCCCGTGTTCGGTCTTTCAGTTGCCGGGCGACGCGCGGTCAATGCCTGCCGCACCCGCCCGCCCTTGAATGCGCCGGGAATTTGCGTCACTTCCTCGGCGGCCGCCACAAGTTTTCGCAAGTCCGTCCCGGTGGCGAGCCCCATCCGCTCGAACATCCAGACGATATCCTCCGTGGCCGTGTTTCCCGTTGCGCCGGGCGCGAAGGGGCATCCTCCCAGCCCGCCGATCGCGCCGTCGAACACCCGCACGCCCGATTGAAAGGCCGCGTAGCAGTTGGCGGTGCCAAGGCCGTATGTGTCATGGCCGTGAAACGCCCATGCCGTGATCGACGGGAACCGATCCATGGCCAAGGAAAACAGCGACCGCACCTGCTCCGGATCGGCGCGGCCGGTCGTGTCGCACAGGCAGACTTCGCAGGCCCCGGGCAGGTCCCCGAGCCGGTCGAGCACCCGAAGGACGGCTTCCGGCATCACCCGCCCGTCGAACGGGCAGTCGAAGGCCGTGGCGAGGTTCAAGCGGGACAGGGATGCCTCCGAACCGCTCAGGAGTTCACGGAAGTCGTCGACGGATGCGTCGACGGTGCGCTTGACGTTGTTGAGATTGTGCGCCTCGGAAACCGAAAAGACATAGGCGAGGTTCTTCGCGCCGGCCGCCATCGCCCTGCGGGCATGGTTGGTATTGGGAACGAGGACCTGGGCGGTGAGGCCTTCCATTCGGGCGCATGCCTCGAGCACCGCCGGGGCGTCGCTGAGCTGGGGGATCGCCTTCGGACTGGTAAAGGAGGTGACTTCTATCCGCCGCAGTCCGGCGTCCAGCAGGCTGGAAATGGTCCGGACCTTCGTCTCCGTCGCGATCCAGGGCTCGATGGGCTGGAAGCCGTCGCGCGGCCCCACCTCGACAATGTTCACGGATCCAACCCTGTTCACGGCGCGCCCCCTTTTTCCAGGATTGCGCTTCCTCGATGGGAAGCCATCCCGTTGTTGGAGGTATCATGCACACAAAACTTTTTATCTGTCGACAAAATTCTTAAAGTGTGGATAGTTTGCCGTGCTTTACGCAGACGAGGATATGGGCTTGCGGCGCCGAGAGCGGGATTTTCAGGGCTGTCGAGGATTGGTTAAGCGCTTGCTTCCGTTGTCTGACGCCTGCCTCCGAGGGGTCGCCGAGGACGCAGGTAAGGTCGCCGCTTTGCAAAGAATTCTAAATGGAGTCTCGAAATGACTAGAGCAAACTCGATCGCCGAGATGGACAAGGCCTGGATCCATCCTCTTTCGCATTGGGGGGACCAGGTTCGCACGGGCCCTTCCCGTATCCTGGAAAGCGCCAAGGGGGTCTGGTTCAAGGCGGCGGACGGAAGCGAGCTTCTCGATGCGTTTTCGGGCCTATGGTGCGTGAACATCGGCTATGGTCACGACTCGGTCGCCGAGGTCGCGGCCGAACAGATGCGCCGGCTGCCCTATGCGCCGGCCTATTTCGGCCAGGCCTATGAAGCAGGCGCGCGCCTCGCCGCGGCGCTGGGCGAACGGGGCCCGGGAGACTGCCGGCATGTCTATTTCACGCCGGGCGGCGGATCGGACGCCGTCGATACCGCGATCCAGTACGTTCGGTATCACAACAATCTTCTGGGCAAGCCCGAGAAGAAGCATTTCATCGCGCTCGATCGCGGCTATCACGGCGTTTCAAGCACGTCCGCAGGCCTGACGGCCATGCCGCTCTTCCACAAGAATTTCGACGTTCCCTCTCCATTCCAGCACCATATCCCGACGCCCTCGCCCTACCGGCACGCCCAGCCCGACAATGCCGAGGCCGTGATCGCAACGACCGTGCAGGCATTCCGCCGGAAGGTCGCGGAACTGGGGCAGGACAAGGTCGCGGCCTTCATCTGCGAACCGATCCAGGCCTCCGGCGGGGTTCATGTTCCTCCGCTCGGCTTCATGAAGGCCATGCGGGATGCTTGCCGCGAGCTCGATGTCCTGTTCATCGTCGATGAAGTCGTGACCGGATTCGGGCGGACAGGCCCGCTGTTCGCCAGCTATACCGAGGAAATCGATCCCGACTTCATGATCGTCGCCAAGGGCCTTACCGCGGGATATGTCCCGATGGGCGCGGTGTTCGTCTCGGACCGGGTTTTCAGCCGCATCAACGATGCGCTGGCGAGTGGGACGCCGGTGGGCCATGGCCATACCTATTCGGCGCATCCGGTCGCCGCGGCGGTCGGCCTCGAAGTCCTCCGCATCTACGAGGAGGAAGGTGTCCTTGCGAACGGCGTGAAGGCAGGGGCCTATTTCCAGAAACGCCTCGCCGAGCTGCGGGAGCTTCCCCTCGTCGGCGATGTCCGCGGGCGCGGCCTGCTCGCGGCGATCGAGCTGGTGGCGGAAAAATCCTCCAGGCAGCCGATCGATCCCGGCTTCAAGATTGCCGACAGGCTTCTGGCGGCGGGGGAGAAGCACAGGATCCTGTTCCGCGCCTATGCGGAAGGCGTCCTCGCCCTGGCGCCGGCGCTGTGCATTTCGGAAGCCGAGGTCGACACCCTGATCGAGAGGCTCATCGCCGTGCATGACGACATCGCGGCCCAGCTTCGATAGCGCCGGGATTCCAAAGCCCCGAACCGTCCTTCGCGGTTGCCGGCGAGCGGCATCGCGCCGTGCCGGTCGTCTTCTTTCGCCAAGCCTGGGCATCTCATGACGAACGCAGCTCCAAGAGCGTGGCTGGGCCCGAATCCTCGTTGGGGAGGGCTTTTTCGGAAAACTCGATCCGCTCCCCGCCGGCCGACAGGCGCACCTGCAGGAGGGCCCCCGCCTCGGCATCGCTCTCCTCGTCCTGCAGGTAGACTGTTGTCACGGGCTTGCCGGCGGTGCAGGAGAAATGGAGCATGACATAGTCGCTGTCCGGTATGCCATAGGCGAGCGTCGTCATGCCGTCATAGGCCGCGCCGAACCAGCGCGGCGTCTCCTCGCCGTCCTCGGCAGCGGCCGGCAGCAGGGCTGCGGGCAGGAATGCGACGAGGGGGATGGCGAGGAAAGCCCGGGATATCTGTCTCATGTCGGCTCCTGTTCTGTCTGTCCGTGGTCGGTCGAACAGTCGTGTGAACGATGCGCTGTGGAGGCGTCGATCGTGAAGGTGATGCCTTGTCGGGACGGCGTGTTCTCGTCTCAACGCAGGATGCGTACCAGGGGCCGGCCCTCAGCGAACTCAACGGCTTAGCCGTGGCGAAGGAATGGGGCCGGACATGTTGTCCGTGGGTTCTGGACAAATTGTCTATGGATTTCAAATGGATAAAGTGGTGTAATTGATTTATGTCGCATTGGAGCGTTGGCATGGCCGATGGAAAGCCGCAATACAAGACCTACAACCATCCTGCCGGGGGATGGGGCGCCGCCGCCGCGACCGCGAAGGTGCTGATGGAGCAGAGCGTCATCACCAAGGGCTCGCGCGCGCTCCTGGCGATGAACCAGCCGGGCGGCTTCAAATGCCCGAGCTGCGCCTTTCCGGATGCCGATTGCAAGAAGACGCTGGAATTCTGCGAGAACGGCGCCAAGGCGCTTGCCCATGAGGCGACGAAGTTCCGCGTCACGCCCGAATTCTTCCGGAAATACACCGTCACCGAATTGATGGAGCAGTCCGACTACTGGCTGGAAATGCAGGGGCGCCTCACCGAGCCGATGCGCTACGAGGCGGCGAGCGACCGCTATGTGCCGTGCGGCTGGGACGAGGCCTTCGCGATGATCGGCCGGCATCTGCGGGCGCTGGCGAGCCCGCACGAGGCGGAATTCTACACCTCCGGCCGCACGCCGAATGAGGCGGCCTTCCTCTATTCGATCTTCGTGCGCGAGTTCGGCACCAACAATTTCCCCGATTGCTCGAACATGTGCCACGAGCCGACCAGCCGCGGCCTGCCGCCGGCCATCGGCGTCGGCAAGGGAACGGTGGTGCTGGAGGATTTCGAGCATGCCGAGGCGATCTTCGTCATCGGCCAGAACACCGGCACCAACTCGCCGCGCATGATGACCAACCTGGTCGAGGCCCGCAAGCGCGGCGCGCCCATCGTCGCCGTCAACCCCATGCCGGAGCGGGCGCTCATCCGCTTCACCGAGCCGCAGGACGTCGTGCAGATGGCGACCTTCGGCTCGACGCCCATCGCCAGTGAGTTCGTGCATATCAGGATCGGCGGGGACCTCGCCCTCATCAAGGGCATGATGAAGGTGATGTTCGAGCGCGAGGCGGCCGGCGAGAACGTGCTCGATACGGATTTCATCGCGGAGCATACGGCCGGCATCGAGGCGATCCGCGCCGACGCCATGGCGCAGGACTGGGCCGAGATCGTCCGCGTCTCGGGGATTGAGGAGGCGCAGATCCGCCGCTGCGCGGAGATCTACATCCGCTCGCGCGCCACCATCGTCTGCTACGGCATGGGGCTCACCCAGCACCAGCACAGCTCGCGCCTCCTGCAACAGGTGTCCAACCTCCTGCTGCTGCGCGGCAACTACGGCAAGCCCGGCGCGGGCATCGCGCCGATCCGCGGCCATTCCAACGTGCAGGGCGACCGCACCGTCGGCATCGACGAGAAGCCCTCGCAGGCCTATCTCGACCGGGTGCGCGACGTCTTCGGCTTCGATCCGCCGCGCGCGCACGGCCACCACACGGTCGAATCCGTCGAGGCGATGGAGAGCGGCACGGCCAAGGTCTTCATCGGCATGGGCGGCAATTTCGTTCGCGCCATTCCGGATACGGACCGGTCCTATGCGGCCATGCGTAAGCTGGCGCTGACGGTCGGCATCGCCACCAAGCTCAACCGCGGGCATCTGGTGCATGGCCGCGACGCGCTGATCCTGCCGGTCGTCGCCCGTTCGGAATGGATCCGCACGAAGGCCGGCGAGCAGTTCGTCACCATCGAGGATGCCATGTCGAACGTCACGGCCTCGCGCGGCGTGCTGACGCCGGCAAGCCCGCACGTGATGCCGGAGGTGGAGATCGTCTGCCGGATGGCGATGGCGGCGCTGCCGGAGAGCAGGGTGCCGTGGGCAAGCTATATCGACGACTACGATCTCATCCGCGACAGGATCGCCGAGGTCTATCCCGAAATCTATGCGGGCTTTTCCGAGCGCATCAAGAGCCCGAAGGGGTTTCATCTCGATATTCCGCCGCGCCGGCGCGTCTGGCCAACCGAGAATGGCAAGGCGAATTTCCTGCCGCTGCCGGGGCTGGAGGTGAACGACGTCGTCGACGATCCCGCCATGCTGCGGCTCGCCACGGTGCGCTCGCACGACCAGTTCAACACGACCATCTACAGCAACAACGACCGCTATCGCGGCGTCTACAACGACCGGATGGTGCTGTTCATGAATGCCGACGACCTCGCGGAGCGCGGCCTTGCCTCCGGCGCGCGGATCGCGCTTGAAACCATCAGCACGGACGGCCTGGCGCGGCGCGTCGACGGCCTGACGGCGCTGGACTATCCGATGCCGCGCGGCGCGGTCGCCGGCTATTACCCGGAGCTCAACCCGCTGCTGCCGCTCGACTACTACGACCGGATCAGCGGCACGCCGGCGGCGAAATCCATTCCCGTGCGGGTGGTCGCCTGACGAGCATCGGAAGTGACGGGCGACGGCCGCCCGCTTCGGCGTGCTCGGCCTCGTTTCGATGGTCCTGTGGTTCCGGCTGGGGGCCTGATGGCCGGCGGCAGGGGAGGAACGGATTTGAAGGCAGCACTTTCCGGCTCGCGTCCGCCGGCGCCGCATCCGGCGCATTCCTCCGTCCATGCGGCGCTGGCCGGCAATGTGGCGGTGGCCGTCACCAAGCTCGTCGCCGCGGTGCTCACGGGCAGCGCGGCGATGTTCAGCGAGGCCGTGCATTCCGTCGTCGACTGCGGCAACGAGGGCCTGCTGCTCTACGGCTATCGCCGGGCGGCCAGGCGGCCGGACACGGTGCATCCGCTCGGCTTCGGGCGGGAACTCTATTTCTGGAGCTTCATCGTCGCCCTGCTCCTCTTCGCGCTCGGCGCGGGCGTCTCCATCTACCAGGGCATTCGCCACGTGCTGGAGCCGGAGCCGGCCGGCCGGCTCGGCGTCGCCTATGCCGTGCTCGCCCTGTCCTTCCTCTTCGAGGGCGGCTCCTGGCTGGTCGCCTGGCGCAATTTCAAGGCGGCGCGCGGCACGCTCGGGTTCTGGGCCGCCTTCCGCCAGAGCAAGGACCCGCCGTCCTTCATGGTGCTGTTCGAGGACAGCGCCGCGCTGGTCGGCATCCTGATCGCGGCCGCGGGCCTGTTCTGCGCCGATCTTCTCGACATGCCGCGCCTCGACGGCGTCGCCTCGATCCTCATCGGCCTCGTCCTCGCCGGCGTGGCGCTGCTGCTCGCCATCGAGAGCAAGAGCCTTCTGATCGGCGAGCGCGCCACCCCGGCGCTCGTCGAGGCGATCTGCCGGATCGCGGCGATGGAACCGGGCGTCGTTCACGCCAACAGCGCGATCACCGCGCAGCTCGCGCCGGATCAGGCCATGGTGGCGCTCAGCATCGAATTCGACCGCGCCCTCGACGCCGGGGCGATCGAGCGCTGCGTGGCGGCGATCGAGACGCGCGTGCGTGAGGCGCATCCCGATGTCGTGGCGCTGTTCGTCAAGCCGCAGACGCTGGGCCGCTTCGAGGCGGCGCGGCGCCTGCGTTTCAGCGAGCCGGCGCCCGGCCGCTAGAGCGTTTCCAGCCGAGGCGAAATCGCTTCGGCTTCGGAAATGCTCCAGGCATCAACGATCAGGAGCGAGGAGAAGACCATGAGCAAGCGCACCATCCCGGACGATGCGGAAACGGAAATGCCGACCGAGCCCGGCGAGGCCGCGGTGCGGCTGGAAGCGGAGGTCGCCGACCTCAAGGACCGGCTGCTGCGGGCCCTCGCGGAAGCGGAGAACCTGCGCCGCCGCGCCGCGCGCGATGTCAGCGACGCCCGGCAATATGCCGTCGGCAAGTTCGCGGGCGATCTCGTCAGCGTCGCCGACAACCTGGAGCGGGCGCTGGCCAGCGTGCCGGCGGAGGCCGGGCGGGGTTCGGCCGCGCTGAGGACGCTCGCCGATGGCGTCGCGCTGACGGGCAAGGAGCTGATGCAGGTTTTCGAGAAACACGGCATTCGCCGCATCGAGCCGCTCGGCGAGCGTTTCGACCCCAACCTCCATGAGGCCCTGTTCGAGGCGGACGACCCTTCGGTGCCGAACGGCACCGTCAGCACGGTCGTATCGCCGGGCTATGTCATCGGCTCGCGCCCGCTACGCGCCGCGAAGGTGGGCGTTGCGCGGGGCGGGCCGCCGGCATAGGCGAGGGCGGCCCGCCACCCGTCGCCCTCGCCGTCTTTCCTGCCGGAAGGCCGCCGGATGCGTGGGCCGCGGCGAACCGGAGGCCACGAACGTGTCGTGCGGCCGTGATCGACGGTCTATGCGTCGGGAGGGCTCCAGCGCCGACAGATTGTCCATCGAAATGCGGACAGCTTGTCCACGGCCGCGGCCGTCCTTCCCTTAAATGGTTGAATTTCCCCGGCTTCCAAACTGGCATGGCCATTGCTGTGGAAAGGATGGAAACGGCATTCGCCGACCGGAAGAGCAACAGCAAGAGGAGTTCGTGATGGGAAAGGTCATCGGCATCGATCTGGGAACAACCAATTCCTGCGTGGCGGTCATGGAGGGCAAGGCGGCGCGCATCATCGAGAATTCGGAGGGCGCGCGCACGACCCCGTCGATCGTCGCCTTCACCAGCGACGGGGAGCGGCTCGTCGGCCAGCCGGCCCGCCGGCAGGCGGTGACCAATCCCACGAACACGATCTTCGCCGTCAAGCGCCTGATCGGCCGGCGCTATGACGATCCGACCGTCACCAAGGACCAGGGGCTGGTGCCCTACGCGATCGTCAAGGCGGGCAACGGCGATGCCTGGGTGGAGGCGGAGGGCAAGTCCTACTCGCCCTCGCAGATCTCGGCGATGATCCTGCAGAAGATGAAGGAGACGGCGGAGGCCAATCTCGGCGAGGCGGTGACGCAGGCCGTCATCACCGTGCCCGCCTATTTCAACGACGCCCAGCGCCAGGCGACCAAGGATGCCGGCAAGATCGCGGGCCTCGAGGTCCTGCGCATCATCAACGAGCCGACCGCCGCCGCGCTCGCCTATGGCCTGGAGAAGAAGAAGCAGGCCAAGATCGCGGTCTACGACCTCGGCGGCGGCACCTTCGACATCTCCATCCTCGATATCGGCGACGGCGTCTTCGAGGTCAAATCCACCAATGGCGACACCTTCCTCGGCGGCGAGGATTTTGACATGCGGCTGGTCGAGTATCTCGCCGACGAATTCAGGAAGGATCAGGGCATCGACCTCAGGAAGGACAAACTGGCCCTCCAGCGCCTGAAGGAGGCGGCGGAGAAGGCGAAGATCGAGCTGTCCTCCTCCACGCAGACCGAGGTCAACCTGCCCTTCATCACCGCGGATGCGACGGGGCCGAAGCATCTCCAGGTGAAGATCACCCGCTCGAAGTTCGAGGCGCTCGTCGAGGACCTCGTGCAGCGGACCATCGAGCCCTGCCTCAACGCGCTGAAGGATGCGGGCCTGGAGGCCAAGGACGTCGCCGAGGTGGTGCTGGTCGGCGGCATGACGCGCATGCCGAAGATCCAGGAGGTCGTGCAGAAGATCTTCGGCAAGGAGCCGCACAAGGGCGTCAATCCGGACGAGGTGGTGGCCATCGGCGCGGCCATCCAGGCGGGCGTGCTGCAGGGCGACGTCAAGGACGTGCTGCTGCTCGACGTGACGCCGCTGTCGCTCGGCCTCGAGACGCTCGGCGGCGTCTTCACCCGCCTCATCGAGCGCAACACGACGGTTCCGGCGAAGAAGAGCCAGATCTTCTCCACCGCCGAGGACAACCAGAACGCCGTGACGATCCGCGTCTTCCAGGGCGAGCGCGAGATGGCGGCGGACAACAAGATGCTCGGCCAGTTCGATCTCATGGGCATCGCGCCCGCCCCGCGCGGCGTGCCGCAGATCGAGGTGACCTTCGACATCGACGCCAACGGCATCGTCAACGTCTCGGCCAAGGACAAGGGCACCGGCAAGGAGCAGCGCATCCAGATCCAGGCCTCCGGCGGCCTTTCCGAGGCGGATATCGAGCGCATGGTCAAGGATGCCGAGGCGCATGCGGCCGACGACCGCAAGCGCAAGGAACTGGTGGAGGCGCGCAACCTCGCCGAAGCCGTGCTGCATACGGCCGAGAAGGCGCTTGCCGAGGAGGGCGCGGCGGCCGCCCCGGCGGCGCGCCAGGCGGCGGAAAGCGCGGCGGCGGCCGTGCGCGAGGCGCTGGGCGGCGAGGACGCCGCCGCGATCCACGCGAAGGCGGAGGCCTTGCAGGAGAAGGTCGCGGCGCTGGCGCAATCCTCCGCATCGCCCGGTGCCGGCGAGCCCGCCCCGGCGCAGGACGGCGTGGTCGATGCGGAGTTCACCGAAATTCCCGACGACGAGCGCAAATGAGGGCAGCGACAGAAATCCGGCGGCGGGGCGCTCCGCCTCGTTGCCGCAAGCCGATTGCCGCCTCATATATGTGATCGAGTTCAATGATTTCCGGAGCCCGTCGTGCAAAATCCCTATGAGGTTCTCGGCGTGCCGTCCAGCGCGACGGCGGCCGAGATACAGAGTGCCTACCGCAAGCTCGCCAAGAAACTGCACCCGGACCTCAATCCGGGCGACAAGGCGGCGGAGGAGAAGTTCAAGGAGGTCGCCGCCGCCTACGACCTTCTCGGCGACGCCGACAAGCGCAAGCGCTTCGACGCGGGCGAGATCGACGCCTCCGGCGCCGAGCGCCCGCCGCGCCAGAGCTATTACCGCGATTATGCCGGCGCGCAGGCGGACCATTCCTATGCGGATGCGTCCGGCTATGCCGACTTCATGGACGGCGACGACATCTTCGCCGACCTGCTGCGCCGCAGCCAGAAGGCGCGGACGAACCGCCGCGGCGAGGACATGCACTACCGGCTGGAGATATCCTTCGCCGACTCCATCGCCGGTGCGACCCGGCGCATCACCCTGCCGGACGGCGGCACGCTGGACGTGAAGATTCCGCCGGGTCTCGTCAGCGGCCAGACGATCCGCCTCAAGGGCAAGGGCGCGCCGGGCTTCGGCACCGGCGGGCCGGGCGATGCGCTGATCGAGGTGGATGTCCTGCACGATCCGCGCTTTACCCGCGAGGGCGACGACATCACCATCGAGCTGCCCGTCTCCCTGAGCGAGGCGGTGCTCGGCGGGCGCGTGCGCGTTCCGACGGCGACCGGCGCCGTCACCATGGCCGTGCCGAAGGGCTCCAATACCGGCACGACGCTGCGGCTGAAGGGCAAGGGCGCGCCGAAACGCGGCGGCGGCTCCGGCGACCAGCTCGTCAAGCTGAAGGTCGTGCTGCCGGGCAAGCCCGATCCCGATCTTGAGGCCTTCGTTTCCGGCTGGGAAAAGGGCAAGTCGTTCAATCCGCGCGAGGAGGGCTGACCATGGCCATGACCAGAGAGGAATTCCTGAAATCCTCCGGCCTGAAGGTGAAGGTGCTGGACGTGTGGATCGAGCAGGAATGGCTGCTGCCGGAAAGGACGCCGTCCGGCTTGCGCTTCCGCGAGATCGACGTCGCCCGCGCGCGGCTGATCGGCGAGCTGCAATCGCGGATCGGCGCGAACGAGGCGGGCATCGACGTGATCCTGCATCTGATGGACCAGTTGCACGGCATGCGCCGGGCGCTTGCCGAGCTGCGGCGGGAAATGGGCGAGCCGAAACGCTGACGGAGCGAGGGAACACGACGATGGGGCAGAACCGAAGCGCGGCGGAGCCGGTGGGCCTTGCGGAATTCGGGCCATGGCTGGCGCAGGCCGCGATCCTCGTCGTCGACGACGAGCCCGGCATCTGCAATTTCCTGATCAAGATGCTGCGCCCGCGCTGCCGGCTGATCGAGATCGCCGGCGATACGGTGGAGGCGTCGCGCAAGCTCGACCAGCAGAATTTCGACGTCGTGATCATGGACAACATCATGCCCGGCCAGACGGGGCTCGAATGGCTGGCCGAGCAGCGCAGGATCGGCTTCTTCGCCGATGTCATCCTGATGACC
>JBDHSZ010000002.1:0-77038 GCA_039812945.1 Shinella sp. | reverse complement strand
TCGCAAATATCCGCATGCTCACCCGCAGGCTCGCAAGGCCTTGAAAACATGGCGGTCGTTACGATTCAGACTCTTAGTTCGCCGGAGGCTAAACTAACCGCAGATGGCCTCTGATAAGCGCTAAACACGGGCCGCGAAAATTTCTCAAGGCAGGGCTTGAAATTTCGTACAGAAATGTGTTTCACTTCTTTGGTGCAGCGTAAGTGCTGTCCCGCGCGTGCTCAACACGATTGAGGATGGTCTCGAAACTGGAACAGTTTGATTCCAGATACGCGGCGCTTTTTGGGAGGATGCCAGTTGAACTTGAAGCGTTTAATTATGGAGCGGCCGCTCTAGGCGACCCTACCGGAGTTTGTCGATATCGCAGCAGAATTGACGCCCTGCCACCCGTTTCACGGTTGGCCGAGCCGGACGCCTGTTGCCTTTAGAACGCGTTGACGCGCAAGGTCCGGGTGCGTCGACGGAAACGATCCGGGACCGATCTCTGGAGGAGAGGCAATGAAAACTTTCCGGAAATGCATCTTGTCGTTCGGGGCACTGGTTCTCGGTTCGCAGTTCGCCCACGCTGAAACGTTGACGATCGCAACCGTCAATAACGACGACATGATCGTAATGCAGAAGCTGTCGAGCGAGTGGGAAAAGAGCACTGGCAACAAGCTTAACTGGGTTGTACTCGAAGAGAACGTGCTTCGCCAGCGTGTGACCACCGACATCGCCACCAAAGGCGGCCAGTTCGATATCGTGACGATCGGCGCGCTCGAAACTCCGATTTGGGGCAAATCCGGCTGGTTGAACACGCTCGACGATCTCGGGGATGACTACGACTACGGCGACATCTTCGAATCTGTCCGCAACGGCCTTTCGGCCGACGGCAAGCTCTACGCCGTGCCGTTCTATGCGGAGAGCTCGTTCACCATGTATAACACCGAGCTTTTCGAAAACGCTGGTCTGACAATGCCGGAGCAGCCGACCTGGACGCAGATCGGCGAACTCGCCGAGAAGCTGACCGACAAGTCCAAGGAGCAATACGGCGTCTGCCTTCGCGGAAAGCCGGGCTGGGGTGAAAACATGGCCCTCATCACCCTGATGGCGAACGTCTGGGGTGGCACCTGGTTCGACATGAAGTGGCAGCCGCAACTGACCTCGGAACCTTGGAAGAAGGCGGTGAACTTCTACGTCGATCTGATGAACAAGTACGGCCCTCCCGGCGCCACCGCCAACGGTTTCAACGAGAACCAGGCGCTGTTCGCAGCCGGCCATTGCGGTATCTGGGTCGACGCGACCTCGGCGGCAGGACGGCTTTATAATAAGGACACTTCGAAAGTCGTAGATAAAGTTGGCTATGCGAAGGGTCCGGGCGAGGTGACCAACGTGGGCAACGGCTGGTTCTGGGCCTGGGCACTGGCCATTCCCTCGACCTCCACCAAGACTGATGCAGCGAAGAGCTTCGTGAAATGGGCGACGTCCAAGGAATATGTCCAGCTCGTCGCGAAGACCGGCGGCGCGGTCACTTCGCCTCCGGGCACGCGCAAGTCGACCTATACGGACGAGTACCTGAAGGCCGCGCCCTTCGCGGACATGACCCTGAAGGCGATCGAGACCGCCGATCCGTCGAAGCCGACCCGCGATCCGGTCCCCTATGCCGGCATCTCCTTCGTGATCATCCCGGAGTACCAGGGGATCGGCACGATGACCGGCCAGGCCATCGCGGGCGCGCTCGCGGGGCAGACCTCGATCGATGACGCGCTGCAATCCGCCCAGGACAATGCCGTCGAGGTCATGACGCAGGCGGGATACATCCAGTAACGTCAGGCGTGCGTTGAACGCCCGGCCGCCTCCCCCGCGGCCGGGCGTTTTTCCCATAGGGTAGGACTGGCGAACGATCGGAGAGTTGGACGAATGGCTGCACGCTCAAGGGAAGTACGAACCGGGCCTCTGCTCGCGCCTGCGGTCACTGTCCTCCTCTTCTGGATGATCGTGCCGCTGGCGCTGACGCTCTGGTTCTCTTTCCAGCGCTATAACTTGCAGAACCCGATGATCACGGGCTTCGCCGGCTTCACGAACTACAAGATACTACTGTTCAACGCGCGGCTCTGGATCTCCATCCTGAACACGCTCGTCCTCGTCGGCAGCGTGCTGGCGATCACGGTCGTCAGCGGCATCATCTTCGCGGTCGTCTTCGACCAGGAGTTTCCCGGACGCAACGTCGCGCGGCTGCTGGTCACCGCACCATTCTTCATCATGCCGACGGTGAGTGCCCTGATCTGGAAGAACCTGCTGATGCATCCGGTCAACGGTTTCTTCTCCTACGTCTCCAGATGGACCGGCCTGCCGGTGGTGGACTGGTTCGTCGACCTTCCAATGATCTCGATCATCATGATCGTCTCCTGGCAATGGATTCCGTTCGCCACGCTGATCCTCGTCACCGCGATGCAGTCGCTCGACCGCGAACAGCTCGAGGCCGCCCGCATGGACGGGGCCAAGGGCTTCTCGATGTTCTGGAACATCACGCTTCCGCATCTGCTGCGGCCGATCTCCGTCGTCATCATGATCGAGTGCATCTTCCTGCTTTCGGTATTCGCGGAAATCCTCGTCACGACGTCCGGCGGGCCCGGCATGGCGACGACGAACCTCAGCTACTTCATCTATATGCGCGCCCTGCTTCAGTGGGACGTCGGCGGGGCGTCGGCGGCCGGTGTGATCGCGATCGTCCTCGCCAACATCGTCGCCTTCTTCCTCATTCGAACCTTCGCACGCAACCTGGAGCGCGACTGACCATGAAGGCTTCGCGGACCTCCCTCATCGCCGGCATCGTCGGATGGCTGTCGGCAATCGTCATGTTCTTCCCGATCTTCTGGATGATCGTCACCTCGTTCAAGACGGAGATCGATGCCGTCGTGCCGTCGATCGTCTTCGAACCGACGCTGCAAAGCTATGCCGAGGTCAACGGCCGGGCGAACTATCTCTCCTACGCGCTGAACAGCATCGTCGAATCCATCGGGTCGACGATCCTCGCGCTGGCGATCGGCCTTCCGGCGGCCTATGCCTGCGCCTTCTATCCCGGCAGGCGGACGAAGGACCTGCTCCTGTGGATGCTCTCGACGAAGATGATGCCGGCCGTCGGCGTGCTCGTGCCGATGTATCTGCTGTTCCGCGATGCCGGCCTGCTCGACACGCGGCTCGGCCTCATCCTCCTCTTCACGCTGTCGAACCTGCCGATCGTCATCTGGATGCTCTACTCCTTCTTCAAGGACGTGCCGACGCAGATCCTGGAGGCCGGCAGAATGGACGGCGCCCGGTTCTGGACGCAGCTACGCTACATCCTCATCCCGATCTCGCTGCCCGGCATCGCCTCCACCGCGTTGCTCTCGATCATCCTGTGCTGGAACGAGGCCTTCTGGTCGCTCAATCTCTCCGCATCGCGGGCCGGCCCGCTGACAGCCTTCATCGCCTCGTTCTCCAGCCCGGAAGGGCTGTTCTGGGCGAAGCTCTCGGCCGCCTCGACGCTCGCCGTCGCCCCCATTCTCATCATGGGCTGGATCACACAGCGGCAACTCGTCCGGGGGCTGACCTTCGGCGCCGTCAAGTAGTGGATCGCCAGAACGCAAGGGACTATCGCATGGCCAATCTTCGTCTTCAGAATGTCAGGAAGTCCTACGGGGCCGTGGAGATCATCAAGGGTATCGACCTCGATATCAGGGACCGCGAATTCTGCGTGTTCGTCGGGCCGTCCGGCTGCGGCAAGTCGACCCTCCTGCGCATGATCGCGGGGCTCGAGGAAATCACCTCCGGCGATCTGCTCATCGCGGGAAAACGGGTCAACGACGTGCCCCCGGACGAGCGCGGGCTCGCCATGGTGTTCCAGAGCTACGCGCTCTATCCGCACATGACGGTGCGCGAGAACATGGGCTTCGCCCTGAAGCTCGCCGGCGTGCCGAAGCCCGAGCGGGATTCGCGTGTGGAGAAGGTGGCCGATCTCCTGGAGCTGCGTCAGTATCTGGAACGCAAGCCCAAGGCCCTTTCGGGCGGCCAGCGGCAGCGCGTCGCCATCGGCCGCGCGATCATCCGCGAGCCCGAGATCTTCCTGTTCGACGAGCCGCTCTCCAACCTGGACGCGGCGCTTCGCGTCCAGACCCGCATCGAACTGGCGCGGCTGCACGAGCGGCTGGGCTCGACCATGATCTACGTGACCCATGACCAGGTCGAGGCGATGACGCTCGCCGACAAGATCGTCGTCCTGAAGGACGGGCGCATCGAGCAGGTCGGCACGCCCATGGAGCTCTACCATCATCCGGTGAACCGCTTCGTGGGCGGCTTCATCGGCAGCCCGAAGATGAACTTCATCAGGACGTCGATGGCATCTGCCTCGGCGCAGGCCGTCGAGGTTGTCCTGCCCGGCGGCACGCGAATGCGTCTGCCCGTGAACGGGGCGGGCGTTTCGACCGGCGACCGCCTCGATCTCGGCGTTCGGCCGGAACACCTTCGGCTGGATGAGCAAGGCCCCCTGGGTGGTACGGTGATCGTCGTCGAGCGGCTCGGAAATGAAACCTTCGTGCATGTCGAGCTGGCGCCCGACATGATCGCGATTGCCCAGGTGGACGGGGCAAGCACGCTTCAGGTGCACGAGAAGGTGCGTCTTTCGGCGGAGGCTTCCGCATCCCACCTGTTTACGGCCGACGGCGCGGCGCTTCCCGCCCTGGTGAGGCATCCGCTCGTGGCCGCGCAGATAAAGTAACCGGAGAAGAGAATGTATCTTGAGAAGTTTCGCCTTGATGGAAAGACGGCTTTCATCACGGGTGGGGGACGCGGCATCGGCCTTGCGACGGCGCAGGCTCTGCTGGAGGCCGGCGCCCGCGTCGTCATTTCGGATGTGAACGCGGACGTGCTCGCCTGCGGCCACGCCCATCTTGCCGGCAAGGGATATGCGGCCGACACGGTCACTCTCGACGTCAGCCGGCCGGAGGACGTCGCAGCCGTCGCCCTGGCGGCGAACGAAAAGCACGGCGCGATTGATATCCTGATCGCCAATGCTGGCATCACGAAGCCCGACACCCCCGGCGAGGACATTCCCGACGACGACTGGCGGCGATTGATCGACGTGGATCTCAACGGGGTCTTCTGGTCCTGCCGGGAGTTCGGAAAGCACATGCTTACGCGCGGCCGAGGCTCCATCGTCACCCTCGGATCGATCTCGGGCCTGATCTCCAACAAGCCGCAGCGCCAGGCGCATTACAATACCGCCAAGGCGGCCGTCCATCATCTCACGAAGTCGCTGGGCGGGGAGTGGGCGGAACGCGGCGTTCGCGTGAATTGCGTCGCACCCACATATGTCGATACGCCAATGTCCAGTTCCAGCTTCACCGATCCGGCCAGGATGCCGATCTGGATGGATTTCACGCCGATGCGGCGGGTGGCCCGCCCGGACGAGATCGCCTCGGCCATTCTCTTCCTCGCCAGCGACGCCTCCAGCGCCATGACCGGGACGGTCGTGCCGGTCGATTGCGGCTATACGATCTGGTGATCGGCATCGGCCGGTTGCCCACCGGCCGATGCCTCGGCGCATTTCCAGCGAGGCCGCTACCCGAAGTTCTCCGACACCCATGCAAGGACGGTGTCCGCGTCGAGGGGAACGGTCGTGTCGACGGGAAGGACCGGTCCGAGACGGCAGGGCTCGGCGCGTCTGGCGAGCTCGATCAGTTCCGGCACGTAGGCGGGGCCGGGATGGCCGGCAAGGCGCTGGCCGCTTCGCTGCCCGTAGCGCGCGCCGACGACCTCCGGCGGCGCATGGCACCACAGTTCCACGACCTCGGTGATGCCGGCCGTCGCGATGTGCTCGCGCAGCACGTCGGCCGGCTGGAAGCCGAACCAGGCGTCGACGATGAATGTCGACCCGGGCGCGGACTCGCCGATGACCGAGAAGATCGCCTTGTAGCTGGCGCGGCCGAGGATGCGGTTGAAGGGACGGTCGACGCCCTCGATCAGTTCCAGGAACGGGGTCTTCACGGTGTCCAGGGCAAGCACCGGCCAGCCGGTCTTTCCGGCAAGCGCGCGGGCAAGCCCGCTCTTGCCGGACGCCGGTACGCCGTTGACCATCACCAGACGCTTTCCCGCGCCCCGAGCCGCCCGGGAGGCAAGGTCCAGTGCCGCGAGGCCGCAACCGATCACGCCGGCATCGTCTCCGAGCTCCGCGAGACGGACGTCGACCTCGTACCAGGCCTGGAGATCGGGGAGAAAGTCGAGCGAGCGGATGGCCGCCTGTCCCATGCCGCCGCCGAGCACGACGATATCCGGGTCGAATGCGGCGGAGAGCGTGTTGATCGCCGCGCGAAGCGGCCCGCCCCAGGCGCGCAGGACGCCGATTGCGCGCGTCTCGCCGGCTTCGGCCTGCTTGAGGACATGCTCGAACCGGATTTCCGGCCCGTATCCCGCCTCGTCGAGATGCCGGCGCAGCGAGGTGCCGGAGGATTCGGTCTCGATGCATCCGCGCTGGCCGCAGGGGCAGGGCTGCCCGCCGATATTGACCACCAGATGACCGAGCTGGCCGGCGCATCGCCGTCCGTTGACGATCTGGCCGCCTTCCATGACGGCCCCGCCGATCCCCGTGCCGATCGTCATCATGACGGCGTTGCGCAGGCCCCTGGCCGCGCCGCGCCTGAATTCGCCGATGAGCGCCATGCTGCAATCGTTGGCGACGAGGGTCGGGCGGCCGAAGGTCTCCGCAAGCTCCCGCTTCAGATCGATACCCGACAGGTCGAGGAAGCCGCCGGAAATGATCTCGCCCGTCCAGCCGTCGACACGGCCGGGTATGCCAACGCCGATCGCGCGGGCGCCGTCGCCGTCCATGTCCCGGATCAGGTCCCTGATGAGGCCGAGCGCCGTGGCGGGATCGCGGCTGCCGGAAATCGATCGCTTCCTGAGGATCTCTCCGGAAGGAGAGATCCGTGCCGCACGCATGTTCGTGCCGCCGACATCGACGCCGATCGCGAAATCTTCAAGAGACATTCGTATTCCAACCTCAGGCTGCGGTCTTGTCCGCGCGATAGCGGCGGATGATATCCTGGATATCGCGCAGCCGGGAGACCGCGATCGTCGAAAGCTTTTCCTTCGAGACGCTGCGGTCAAGCGAAATGCAGTCCTTCCACAGCGACCGGCCGGCGATGACGCCGGAGGCGCCGTTCTTCATCGCGGCCTCGACCTGGCCGAGGAAGGTCTGGTGGTCGACGCCGGCCGACAGGACGGCCCATGGAACGTCGCCGGCGACTTCCGTCACCGTGGCGCATGCCTCCTCGGAGCCGGGATAGGGGATCTTCAGGACCTTCGACCCGAGGTCGAGGCAGGCGCGGGAGCCCTCGACGATCAGCGAAGGGAGCTTCGCCGCGTAGTCTTCCTTGCTCTCGCCCTCGAGCTGGTAGGTCAGGAACTCGACGACGAGCAGGAGATCCTCGCGGGCGAAGTCATCGATGCTCTTCTTCAGGGTTTCGAGATTCTCGACGTTGGCCGCGGGCGTGTCCAGGCGCAGATAGACCATGATCTTGCCGCCGGTCGCGCCGAGTTCGCGCACCTTGCGCGCGTTAATGCCGTCGACCATCCGGGAGATGCGATAGCCTTCGGGGGACGTATCCCAGCCCGAGGCGTCGATGCCGATCAGCAGCGCGGTGTCGCGCGGCAGGATATCGTCGTCGACCAGACCGGGCACGGCGCATACCGGATCGACCAGCACACAGCCGGCCTTTGATGCGAGATGGACGGTGATGTCCGCCTTCGTCTCGCCGAGAACCTCGTTGCTGATCTTGGCCTGTTCCTCCGGCGTTGCCGCCAGCAATGCACGCATGCCGCCGCGCTGGTCGCAGGCGATGACCATCATGGCGCCGCTCTCGTTGCAAATCTGGTGATAGCCGCGCCGTTCGGCCGTGGTCATCCGTGCCATTTCATGCTCCTTAAAGTTCTCGCGTTGGGGTGAAAAACAGGTCATGTTGCTGAGCGCAGGCCGCACGAATGCAATCCGCGCCAGCCTGGGAAAGCGCTCCCGCGGCCGGTGCGGTCCTCATTGAATTTCGGACCGGTTCAGTGTAACTTTGTGTTCATGTAACACGTTGCAGAAAGGAATTGCAAGCTGCATCCGCAAACACCGCAAGATATGGCCTCGCGCGCGACACTGCATATGGTTGCAAAGCTGCACTACGAGTCGGACATGGCGCAGGTGGAGATCGCCCGCAAGCTGGGCGTTTCGACCGCCACCGTGTCCCGGCTCCTGCAACGCGCAAGAGCGCTGGGTATCGTCAGGATCGAGGTGCTGGATCTCGCGGTTCCCGACGAGGTCACCGGACGGCTCGTCGACGCGCTCCGGTTGAAGCGCGCCGCCGTGATCGATACGCCGTCGACCGGCGTGCTGGCCGCGCTGGCGGCTCCCCTGGGCGGGCTGCTCAAGGAGGAGGGACTGTCGAAGGATTCGGTCATCGGCATCGGCTGGGGGCGGGCCGTGCGGGAAGTGATCCAGGCGGGGCTGCCCCGCATTCCCGACATCCACGCCGTCGCGCTCAACGGCGGGCTCCAGCAAGCGGCGCCGCACTTCCAGATCAACGAGTTCGTCCGTCAGGCGGCGGAGCAACTGGGGGGCACCGCGCATTTCCTGCATGCGCCCTATCTGTCCTCCATCGAGTTGAAGGATGCGTTCCTCAGCGACCCGCTCGTCCGCGAGACGATCGGCCTGTGGGACAGGCTGGACTGCGCCATCGTCGGCATCGGCCTTCCTCATGCGATCAACCCGCCGGAGGCGAGCGCGGCGACGGTGAACGAGCGCTCGATCGGCGGCGCGGTCGGCGATGTCATCCGCCACTATGTGGACGTGTCCGGGAACCTGTTGCCCTGGGAGGGCGAGGGACGGATGATCGCGGCCTCCGTCGATCAGTTGCGCAATGTCGGCCTGTCGATCGGCGTCGCGGCGATGGTGGAGAAGGCGCCGGGGATCATCGGCGCCGTGCGCTCCGGCATGATCAACGCGCTCGTCACCGACACCGCGACGGCGCTCGCGATACTGGAAATCCTCCAGCCGGCGCGCGGGGCCGCCTGATCATTGGAAATTCAGAGATAAATTTCTGAAAAATATTTCTTGACCTCTTCGATCCCTCTTGGGACTATCTCCCCGTGGCGGCGGCGAGGCGTTCTTCGTGGCTCCGCCGACGAGCGGTCGAAGGCCAGCAGAATGTCGACATCACTTCCGTCAACCTTAGCGCAATCGCGTTTCTTCACAATCAGCGCCGACCGCATAGAGCTCTACACCGGGCCCTCTGGCGCAAGCCACGCTCGGCCCGAGCAGTCGGCCGCATCGCTCGACCGGCTCGGCCGGAGCGCGGATGCGGCCCGCGCATGCGGTCTCGGCGTGAATGCCGGCGACGATCTCACCGTCGCCAACCTGCCGGCGCTTGTCGCGCGCATTCCCCACCTCGCCGAGGTGTCGAGCGGCCTCAGCCTCACGGCGGTGCTTCTCGACAAGAGGGAAAGCATCCGCGTTCCGCCCGTCGTCCAGGCGATAGAAGGGGTTCGCGACGTGCTCGACGCCATGCGCTGAGCGGGCGTGCGGTGCTTGCGGCGCAAGACAATTTCATCCCGATTCACGGAGACTTCAGATGACGACTCTACTCGACGGCAAGGTTGCCGTTATCACCGGCGCCGCATCGGGCATCGGGCTTGCGACCGCCAGGGCCCTCATGGCGGAAGGGGCGACGGTGGTGATGGTCGACCGCAACAAGGAGGCGCTGGACGCGCTCGTCGGTGAAAGCGGCGGCAAGGCCATCGCGCAGGTGACGGATCTTCTGGACGCCGAAAGTTGCGCGGCGATGGTTCCCGAAACCCTCGGAAAGACCGGCAGGATCGACATCCTTCACTGCAATGCCGGCACCTTCATCGGCGGCGACCTCGTCGACACCGACGCAGACACCATCGACCGGATGCTCAATCTCAACGTCAACGCCGTCATCAAGAATGTCCATGCGGTTCTTCCCCACATGATCGAACGTGGGACCGGCGACATCGTCGTCACCTGCTCCTTCGCGGGGCATTCCAAGATCAAGCACGAGCCGGTCTACTCCGCCTCGAAATATGCCATCACCTGCTTCACCCAGGCCGTGCGCCGCCAGGTCAACAAGCACGGCATCCGGGTCGCGCAGGTCTCCCCCGGCCCGGTGATCTCCGCCTTGCTCGCCGACTGGGAGCCGGATCGGCTGCAGGCATTGAAGGACATCGGCGGGTTGATCGATCCTGGCGAGGTGGCGGAGGCAGTTCTGTTCATTCTCAGCCGAAAGCGCACTGTCACCATCCACGATGTACTCGTCCTACCGACGATGATGGACGGTTGAGAACCCCTCTCTCGCTCCAGAAACGTCGATGCACCCGGACACCCTCCTTTGTTTCACCTGTTGGGGGTGGGCGGGCCCTTCGCCGCCCTGCGGCGGCAGACCTGCTCGCCGTCCTTCTCCACCCATTCGTAGACGCCCGCCGGACAGTAGCGCGTCGACGGGCCGGCATAGACGTCGCGTTCCCTCGATGAGAAGTCTAAGCAATGGAGGGGCCCCTCGATTGCTGAATTCAGGCCGCCTTCTTCGCCATGGAGAACAGCAACTGCCTCAGGCGATGCCGTAGATGTGTGAAATCCTCCCGTTCGGTCTGCTCCATGGTGCGGGGATGAGGAATATCCACATCGATGATCTCCGCGATCCGCCCGGGATGCGGCGAGAAGACGACGATGCGATCGGCAAGCAGCATGGCTTCATCGATATCGTGCGTGACGAAGACCACCGTCTTCCTGTCCTCGGCACAGAGGTCGAGGAGCAGCGTCTGCATTTCCACCCGCGTCAGGGCATCGAGCGCTCCGAAGGGTTCGTCCATCAGAAGGATGCGCGGATCGACCGCAAGCGCTCTGGCGATCGCGACGCGCTGCTGCATGCCGCCCGACAACTGCGATGGATAGGACTGCGCGAACTTGCCGAGCGAGACCCTGTCAAGCATCCTCGCCACCTTTTCGTCACGCGGCGCGCTCTCCACCTTCGCAAGGTCGAGGCCGAAACCGATGTTCTCGGCAACGCTCAGCCAGGGAAAGGACGTATAGGACTGGAACACCATGCCGACGGACGGATTGCGCCCCTCGACCGGCTTCCCGTCGATGCTGATCGCCCCAGCGGTCAGCGAGCTGAGGCCGGCGATCATCCGCAGCAGCGTGGACTTGCCGCAGCCGGAAGGGCCGAGGAAGACGACGAATTCTCCCTCCCCGATCGTCAGGGAAACCTTGTCGAGGGCGGTGACCATGGCACCGCCTTCGCCGAAGGTCTTGGTGACCTGATGTATGTTGATGGCGTTCGACATCGTTGAACCTCAGCTTCTGGCGCGCTGGAGATAGGGGAAGAGATAGTGACCGCCCAGATTGAACAAGAGGTCGCTGATCAGACCGATGCAGCCGATCGACAGGATGCCGACGAAGATCGTCGCGGTATCCATGAAGCGGGACGCATTGAGGATAACATAGCCGACGCCGCTGGAGGCCGCGACGATTTCGGCGATGACGATATAGGTCCAGGCCCAGCCGAGCACGATCCTGAGGTCGTTGAAGATGGATGGCTTGGCCGCCGGCAGGATGACCCTCAAGATCAGTTGGCCGGGCCTTGCACCGAGCATGATCGCGGCCTCGATGAGGGCGATGGGCACCGACAGCGTGCTGACCATCACCATCAGACACAAGGTAAAGAAGGTGCCGACGAAGATCACCGAGAATTTCTGCGTGTCGTCGATTCCGAGCCAGAGCACGAGGAGCGGGATGAAGGCCGTGGCGGGCATATAGCGCGTGAAGGCGAGGCACGGCTCCAAGAGTGCACGGAAGAACTGCACCGAGCCCATCAGCAGGCCGAGCGGCACCGCGATGGCGGCGGCCAGGCAGAAGCCGACGAGCACGCGATATATGCTGACGGCGACGTCCCAGAGGAAGCCATCGTGAGTATACATCGTCCATGCGGCCGCAAGGACCTGCATCGGCTGCGGCAGGAAGAAATCGCTCACCCATCCCGTACCGGATATGAGAATCCAGACCGCCAGGAGCAAGAGGAAGAAGGCAACGGAGAGGCTCGTTGCGACCCTCCCCGCAAGCGGCTTGCGGATGGCGAAATATCTCCGCCACTTCGGCCGGGCGATGACGGTCCGGCCCCCTGGGAGCCCGGTCGCCGACGTGGTGTCGTTGAGTGCGTTCATGTCCTCGCACCTCACTGTCCGAGCGCCGCATCGAGCGGGGCGACATCGACGACTGTAGCTCGCCAGCAAAAATCGGAATTTTGACAGCGAGAAACGGAAAAACCATTTTTTGCTAAAAGTGGTTTTGAAGGGCGCTCAAGGCCGCTTCGAAGACTTGAGGCGCACTGTCTTCCAATACCGATAGGCTGCTGACCGGGATGGCGTGCATTGCCTCCCGAATTTTCGTCTACAAACTCGCAACAGGTCTTTCATCGGCATGAGCCCGAAATTCTGTGCAAGGTAGACTGCAACCTCCGGGTTGCGATCAATGACGGACTTCCGGCCGGAAAGAAATTGCTCCACGGTCAGTTCGGTCTCTTGCAGCTTCCGCCTACAATCCAGCAACGCAGCATAATCGGTGAGGGGGATCGTGACGACTTCTACGCCAGAGATTTTGATGCCGGATATTTTGCCGCTCGCAAGCTCAATTCCCTCCAATCCTGAAATCTCGACCCCAGAACCGACAAATCGGATGGTCGGCTTCCCGCGATCATCCTGCATCACGTAACCTCAATTTGGCACGGATTTTATTGACAGCAGTTTCTGTAACGCCACAAAGGCGAGCGATCTTGGCGTTACTGAAGCCCATCTCGCTATAGCGAATGACACGAAACTCCCGGTCCAAAGGAACCCTGATAAACATCCCGCCCATGGCCTCGCTCAACTTGGTTGCGTGCTGGATCGTGATCTCATCGACAAGGGAGGAGCGGAGTGGGTTGATCGGGACGAACACCCGGGTACCAGCGTAGGCCTCAATCAGCCGCAAGTAGCCGTCATCACCAAGGATGTGTCGCAGGTTTCCTTTTGAGGAAGGCTGGTCACTCCAAAACTCTGCGTCATGATCGATATCGGCGGCAAGCAAATTTTTCATTCAGGCTCTCCGTGATAGTTCAGCCCCCGGCAGCGTGCTTGAAGCGCTGCCGGGGGCTACGATCCGGCCGTTTGGCGGCCAGCCGGATCAAGCGCGGGGAAAGAGGATGCCCCGCGCAAAACCGCCTAGATGCGGCCGACGCTTCGGCCGGTGGTAACGGCAACCTTGTTGCTGCCGACGACTTCGCCCGGCCCCTTGACGTTGACTGTGACCGCGCCTGCCACGGCCACCTCGCTCTTGACGGTCAAGCTTTCGCGCGGAATGGCGCTGGCAAATCGGCTGGTCTTGGCCAGTGCGCCATGTTCCTTGAAGGGAGTGTTGTCGTTGCTCGCCGGGGTCTCCGCCTTCTGGAGGCGTTCCTTAACGCCGGCCAGCGGATCGGCCTTGAGGTTTCCTTCAACTGCGCGTCCGGGCTGTCGGCCTTAAGGAAGTCAGGCATCCATGACGGCACATTGTTGAACTTGAACAAGCTGCCGATATCAATCTCGCCAATGGCGGAGAGGATGCGACCGCCGAGGCCGGAGAACCATTCTAGCAGCGAGCCGAAGGCATCCTTGATCGCCTGCACCATTGCTTGACCGGCCTTCATGCCGGCGTCTTTCAACTGATCGACCGACATGCTGGCAAGCATCTTCCAGTTCTCGGAAACGGTGGTTCCGAGTTCGCTGAATATGGCACGGAAGCGCTGCACAAAGCCGGAGATACCGTCGATCAGCGCGCGACCTGCGCGCTCGCCGGCCGTGCGGAACCCGGCCGCATCGGCATCGGAGAAGTCGGGGAAGGTGAAGATATCGGAGAGGAATTGTCCGATCTGTCCCGGCAGAGCCTTGAAGGTGTCCACCACGTTCTGCGCAAGGTTGTGCGCTCCGGCAACGAGGCTGGAAATCGTCGCATCGTCCAGCCCAAGCCAACGGCCGAAGTCGATCAGCCTTTTGCCCGCCATCTTGGCGAGGTTGACGTGGAAGCGGACGAACTTTTCTCCCACCTTGCTCAGCGCCGGGCCGACTTGAGATGCTACGCCTTGGGCGAAATTCTTGATGGGTGTCCAGTAACGGTAAGCAACGGCTCCGAGCGCTGCCACGCCTGCGATCGCGGCCCATACTGGCGCAGAGATCGCGGTGAGCGCCCCCGCCAGCAAAGTGAGCGGCGTGGCGAGGATCGCCAACCCTGATCCGACAATCGGCATGACGAAGGATAGCGCGCCGAACGCCGCCCCGAGGACGGCAACGCCACCGGCAAGGGATAGTGACTTGCGCACCATGCCGCCCGTTTCTTTGTCCAGCTCGCGGAACCACTCCACGGCAGCGGCCAGATTTTCGTTGATCATCGGCAGCCAAGCCCCGAAGGCGAAACCAATTTCGCGAGAAACCTGCTCTCCCAGTTCCTTGAAAATGGTCTGCTGGGTGTTCAGGCTCTTCATCTGCGTTTCAAAGTCCGCGTCGATAGCCCCGCCCGTCGCCTGCGCCACGGCCTCCTTGATCCGCTTGAACTCATCCACGTTGGCGAGGAAGGGAATTATGAAGTCCATAACCTGCTGGTCGGCGAAGAGGTCGCCGAGCTTGCCCGCGCCGTGGATCGCCTCAAGCTGTTCACGCACAAAACCGAGCGCGTCCGCGCCTTCCAGCCCGTTCGCTGTCGCCTTCTTCATCAGCTTGTCGATCTCGCCACCGGAGACGCCGGTCAGCTTCACGATCTTCTGCATGACGGCTTCGATCGGATTGATGCCTTTCGTCGCCGCGTCCTGCATGACGGCCTGGATGTCGACGTTCATGTCCTTGAACGCCTTCACTGTGCTTTGGTGGCCGATTTTCGACAGGAAGTTCTTAAGATTGTTCGCCGCCTCGGCCGGGTCGGCCGTTCCCTTGCGGGCGATCTGCAGTGCCGCGCCGAGGAAATCGACGGCCTCGCGGCCAACGACGCCGTACTTTGCCATCTGGCTGGTCAGCGTCGGGAAGTAGCGCGCCATGTCCTTCAGTTCGAAAGCGCCTTCCTTGCCAGCGACGATAAGCCCGCCGAGCGAGGCCGAAAGCTGATCGGCGGGGAGCTTCAACGTGCCGAGAAGCGAGGTTGCAACGCCTGCCATGTCGACGATATCCGCATTGACCGCCTTTGCAGCCCGCCCGATATCGCGCATGGAAGCGTCAACCAATGACTGGTCTATGCCGGCCGCAATCATTGTACCGGCAGCATCGGCAATCGCGTCGGAGTAAGTGCCTATCTCAAGTGCAAGTCCTTGATAGCGGCTCTTGGCTTGCTCAAAGAACGCGAACGCCTCTTTTCCGGCTAGGTTTTGCGTGCCGGCGATGTCGAGCAGCTTTTGCTGGAAAGCTGCCGCCTCGCGGATCGGCCCCATGAAGGAGATCGCGGCGATGGCCGCGCCAAGGACAGCGAATTTCCGGGCGAAGTCCGTCAAGCCCTTCATCAGCGCGGTCATCTTCTTCCACGGCCCTGTCAGCCGGTCTTTGAGGCGGACCAGTACGTCAAGGTTCATCGTGCGATTCGACATGGCAACCTCGCCTTGGAGAAAATGCCCCGGCCGTCGTCGGAAGCTGAAACGGCCGGGGCAGTTGGCGGCGCTGCTGGAGACAGCGCCGCACCGGGGAACGAGGCCCCGGCAGCGCTCCACCACTGCCGGGGCAGGTAGGCGCGGCCAAGGAAGAAACCGCACCTACCGGAAGACGTTTAGATGTGGTGGTTGACGATCAGTTCGGCGGAGCCGTTCCAGACGTTGGTGTCGCCGCCGTCGATGAGCAGGGCGTTGAGAAGCTTCCGGCCCGCAGCCTCCAGTTCGGGCGGCACGACAAGATGCGTCGGCGTGATACCCATGCGCTTGCCCGTCGCCTTGCGGAGGTTCATCATGGCCGTGCGGGCGGCGACATAGTTCGTTTCATCCAGGACGGCCGAAGACTTGTGCGCCAACTGCCAGAGGCCGAAACCGGCGTTGCTCCGGCCACGAACCCCATAGACGTACTCATCCTTCCAGAAGACGTGTTCGTCATTTTCATTCGTCAGGGACTGGAACTTGAAGGGAAGTCGCTCTTGATAGACCAGCGGCTTGAGCACCTGCCCGCAATCGAGCAAGTACCATGCCGGAGCCGCGCCCCCCGTCACGTTGGAAACAGGCACCTCAGCGCCAGCCTCATCGAACCCATTATGGTCGGCATCGAAAAAGTATTGCCCATCAAAGCACTTCTCGGTGTGCCCGCTCTTCAGCAGTTCAAAAACAAGCGTGTCCGGGAACTCGCCCGTTTGCTCGCCCATCCGCTTGAAGAGCGGCCCGTAGATGCCATAGGTGTCATCTTCGACCTTGGTCCGCTGGATGGCGATGGTGCTTTCGAAACGCTTGTTTTCGATGGCGTATTTAGACGCGGACAGCCGGTTGATAATGCGATCACCGATCCATTCGCGAATACCCGGAAGATCGTCGAGCCAAGCATAATCCGTCTGCGAGGAAGAGGACTTGATCTGCATCGCCACGGTTTTCCAGTGGCTTTTCGGCAGTGCCAGACCTTCGTTAAAGGCCATGGTCACAGTCGTGAAGAGCGTGCGCAGATTTGATAAAGTGATGTCCATCGTGTCCTCTGGGGTGCGAAGCAGGGTGTCAGAGGGCAACATCACAGCTAGAAACGCCGAAAACCATGACCGCCTTGGCGGGCGGGTCATGGCTTCAGGAACGACGATGCAGCAACGTGAATATAGAAAAACCAGCGATGGGTTTTCATGCCCGCCACGGCAGGCAGGAAACCAAGTGCGCCGGGGGGCCGGAATTGCCTTGTCCCACTCCGCCTGAAGGCGGCGCTTCCTGCTCGGCGCTGGCAGGAACATAGCGCGGCTGGCCTCAGTTCGCCAGCGGCTTCGCCCCGCCGATGATCTGCTCTTCGGCCTCCATCAGGCCGGAAAGGATGCCATTCTTCGCGGTGATGTATTTTTCGAGATCGCCGCTTTCCAACCGATCCTGCTCAAGCTTCTCCATCAGAACCGCGTCGGCCTGGTGGTGGAAGTTGAGGGCCTGTTGGCGCACCTGCACGAGATGGATAAGCTGCTCTTTCGAAAGGTCGTTCAGGTCGATTGTGTCGCTCATCGTGCTTTTCCTTTCTCCGGCGTCTACAGTGGCGTTTCCGCCCTTTGGGCGATAGCTTGGGCGCGCCACCCTTAAAAGAGCGCCTACGGGCTTCAAAACGGCTTCAAAATCGAAGCTTGCAGGCAGTGCGCATCAATGAAGCGGCTTCGGGGGCATATTGTCTTGCTCAAGCGCGAACCGCTGCTCAATCATCTCCACTTCCAGCCTGCGCCGAACCTCGTCATTCGGGGACGTGCGACGGGCTTGCAGCTCCACTTCCTCGAAGGCTATTCCCGCGTCCAGCATGGCGCAGATTTCAAGCTGCTGTTCAGGTGTGAGCGTGCCGAAAACGCTTCTACCGCTATAGAACCTGTCAAGCCGGAGAGCGAACAGTCGGGAGACCAACTGAGGAAGAAGCCGCTTGAAGCGCCCCTCCTTGACGGGAAGCTTGGGCTGCTCGATCTCCAGCCGCGCCGTGCCGCGCGCCTTGCTTAACTGGTCATAGTGCAATGCCTGGGCGCACTCTATGGCAAGCGCATAGTCGCAGTCCTTGTAAAGCATGTGGATCATTTCGGCCTGCCGCACCTCGTCCAGCTTGTGGCAGGCCCGCACCAGTTCGGCGCTCCGGTCACGGCGCACGTCGCCAAGCTTGCGTTGCAGGGCAAGATCAAGCTCCGCCATCATCTTTGCCTCGCGCCGGGGCAGCACCACGGAAAGCCCGGTTCTCTTCCGGCGCGCCCGAACGGCCTTGGCTTCCGCCTTCTCCTTTTCTTCGGCAAAGGCCAAGCGGCGCTCTTCCTCCATGGCCTGAATGCTCGCCTCAATCGTGCGCTCATAGAGTTCGGCTTCCCGTTCCTCCTGCTCATAGCGCACCTTGAGGCGCTGCACTTCCTCATAAGTGAACCGGCGCGAAAGGTGCCGATAGGGATCGTGCAGCATGACCCGAAGCGGCGAGACGTTCCCCGGCGCGGGCACGGCGATGACTGGCGGGAGGTGCGAGGGCATCGGGTCTAGCGGCTTGCGAATATAGCCGTAGCGCTCAAGCACGGCATCGCGAAGCTCTGCCGGCATCCGATCCAGATGCTCTACCAGATGCTTGTCCTGCCACTCCGCAGTATCCTGACGGCCGACCGGCTCACGGCCGGTTTCCGCGTTGCCTTCGCGAAGCACCGCGTCAAGATCGGAGGTGTCGGCAAGCCGAGCGGCAATATCTTTCTGCTGATCGGTCTCGAATTTCGTGAGTTTTTTTAGGTATTTCTGGTCTTTAGCATAGGCCGTGCCGCGCAGGGCGTTGCGCAAGGAAAGGTCTAATGTGCCGATCTGGAGCAATCGCCAAGCGGTGGATTTTGAAACACCGAATTTCCCAGCTAAGGCATTGTAAAAACCGGACTTTTCCAGATTTTTATTCTTGTCGATCAAAGGTTCACCGTGAAACTTTGATCGTCTGTCTCCGCCGCGACCGATAGGGCCGTTCATCCCTTCCCACCACTCGGAGAAACGAGCTATGTGCTCACCCTTCTCCAAGGCATCCAAGGTGGACAGCGCGAAGTTGTCCGATATCGCCAGCATATCGGCTTCTTCCGCCCTACGCAACACGGCTTCGATCTCGGCCCAACCGAGATACTTTGCAGCCCATAGGCGGCGCGCTCCATAGACCAGCGTGAAGGGCTTTCCGTCTTTCCGTGCGCGGCTCTCATAGATGGCTATGGGGCTCTTTTGCCCTTCGATTTCCATTACGCGGGACAAGACGAGCGCAGCGGCTTCGTCCAGCGGCCGAACATATTTCTCGGGAACGTGGATTTGATCGACCGGGATGGAAATACGGGTTTCGTTCACTTCGCCACGCCTCCCTTATCCGTAACGGCCTTGCTCACCAGCGCCCGCAGCACACGCGACACCACGGAACCATGCGCCGCCGCCAGTTGCCGCAGCGCCTCGCGCGCTTCCAACGGCACGCGCACGGCAACGGGAACGCTTCCCCGGCGAGGGTCGTAAGGCGGCTCTTCCGGCACCTCGCCGCTTTCGATAGCCGCCATCACCACGGGGCGAAGGAGGTCGGAAACGCGCGTCTTCTGTGCCTTCGCCAGCGTATAGAGGGCTGCGCGGATATCCATGTCCACTTGCGCGCTCACTGCAATGGTCTTGCCTTCAACGTCCATCTAAGTCGCTCGGAAGGTAGCCTTTTTCTCTAAGGGCATAGAGCAATAAATCACGCACAGCATCTGACTGGGTAGCCTTCTCGCCGAGCGTCAAACGATGTTGCTCAATCCTGACCGTGATGTCGTCATCCAAGCGCAAGCTAACGCGGGGAGTTTTCCCCGTTGCCGGTCTGCCTCTGTTTTTTTGTCCGACACTTATTGACTTCATATTAAATGTCTGACACAAAAAAAGCAGCCGCGCAAGGTGCTACCAACACCTCGCACGGCCTAACCGCAGGCAAAGGAGTAGCCCCCATGCCCGAAGCTGTAGCCAGCAATAGCACACCCGCGCCGGAAGGTCAGCCGAAGTTCAGCATTCCGTTGACGGCAGACGGCAGTCCGCTCTTCACCAGTGCATTCCACATCCTGACGGCTTTGGAAGACGGTATTGAAAACCTGAAGGCGCTGACGTGGATGATAACCGAGACCTTGCAGCGGGACGGCGATCTCAGGCCTGTTTCGACCGGCATCGGTAATTTGCTGCGGCGAGAAATGGAAGACTTTGAATTCATCCATCAAGCCGTTCGCGCGGAATTCCGCGAAGCGGATGCCCGCCGGAAGTTGATCGATGAAGCTATGGTCGCCGCCGATCTCACCAGCGTTGCCGCGCGGGAGAAGATCGAGCGCGCCGTTGACCGTCTCACCGGGACGGGAGGCTGATACGATGATCCTGCAAGAGGAGTTTGAAGAGATCAGCGCCATGCTCACGGCCTATAACCACATGAGCCTTGCGTTGATTGATGGAGGCGATGACGAAAGTGAATATTCTTTCGGTATGCACCTGATCCACAAGCTTATCATGGCGAAGCTGGATGAGGTGTCCAGCGTTGCGATGGAGGAGGCGGACGCGCTGAACCCGCGCAGCGATGCTGGCAAGGCCTTGGGCCTCCGCGAAAGCCTGATCGCCCATGGTATGGCGCAGGCCGCGTCCGCAGCCGACCTGTCTCAAGCGCTCAATATCAGGAAGGCGTCTGTAGAGCGTATTATCGCCCGCCTGAAAGGAGCGGAAGCAGAGGACCGCAAGGCAGTCTGACCATCCGTCATCCGGGAAGGGCGCGACCGAAAGGCCGCGCCCTTTTTCATGTCCATTTCGGCCGTCGCTTTTGTCATTCACAGCGCGGCCAGATCAAGGCACCTTCGAACCAGTTTCAACTTCCGTTCGAAGGTGCCTTGTCGTGCGTAACCTCGCTCAAGAAATGCTCTCTTTAGTTGTAGACACAAAAGTCACGCCGCCGTGGCTCCTCTACTTCCTCCGCCTCGCTAACGCCGCCCAGGGCGACTATGCAAAAGCGTGGAAGATGCTTCCCCGCCACTTGCCGAAGGCCGTCCGCTGCCCCACGATGCACGAATGCGCCGCTGTCCTCGCCATCCATGGTCTGGCCTGACCGCAGCGGTCAAATCAGCGTCGATATCTGGCGCGTGGAAATCTCTTCTCTTTGATTTTGCTAAGTTATTTTTCCAATTTTGCTCGAAATTGCCGAGGTTTCCCCAAAAGGGAAACCTCAAATTAGATTTCCACACGGTTTCCGGCCCGAAAACGTTGGAAGCCGAGAAATCCTTGAAGGCAACGGGGTTCTTGTTTTTCAATGACTTGAAGAAGCCTTAAAGCCGAAAGGCCGATTCTTGAGGCCTCTTTTAAAGAGTGCGCCGCTTAGTGGGTCAAACTTGCAAATTTTCTCATTTTTTCGATTTCGTCTGTCAAAAACACTCTGCTACAATGCGCGTCAAGCCGCTCCCTCCACCTCCCGTAAGCGCTTATTTCCACTCGATCTTTTTCGTGTTTATTCAGGCAAACCCGCGTTTACACGGTAATTGCCTAAATTCTTGATCTCTCTGTCAGACAACAACGACGCCGCTTGCAGCGAAGTCATCCTTCAGCAGGCCGACCTGCTTGTAAAAGGCGATGCCGCGCTCGGTGACGTCGACCACCTGCCCTTTCATGGCCGCAGAGCCGATATAGTCCCGGTTCTTCTCCCGGGAGACGAATTCGAGCCCGGCAAGCGAGGCGTCGAACTCCTCGGCGCCGATGCCGAGCGCCTTCGCCATCACTGCATTCGCCTCATCGGGCGAGGACTTCCAATAGTCGTAGGCTTCGAAATAGGCCTTGATGAAGTTCTTGATGTCGTCCGGCCGCTCCTTGATCACGTCCGAGCGGAAAGCCACGGTATCGACGATCAGGCCCGGTTTGTCGGCTGTGCTGGCAAGGATATGGCCGCCGCGTTCCTTCGCCTTCGATAGCCACGGATCCCAGGTGGCGGCGGCATCCAGCCGGCCGGCAGCGAAGGCCGCGCCGGCATCGCCCGCGCGCATGGACTGGAGATTGACGTCCTTCGTCGTCATGCCGTTGTCGGCCAAGATGTTGAGCATGAAGAAATAGGTGCTGGATCCCTCCTCCGCACCGAGCGTGCGCCCCTTGAGGTCCGCGACGGTCTTCACGTCACCGGCCGCGACGATACCCTCCCCGCCCTTCGAGAAATCGACCGCCAGCACCTGTTTGATGCCGAGCTTGTCCGCATTGTAGAAGATGAACGTATCGACCGTCGTCGCCCAGCCGTCGAGACGGCCGGTGGCGATGGCCGCCGCCGTCGAAGGCTTGTCCTGGACGGTCAGCAGCGAGACATCGACGCCGTTCTCCTTGAAAAACCCCTTCTGGTCCGCAAGATGGAGCAGGCCATAGCCCACCCATGTCGTCATGCCGACATTGAGCGGTTTGGTCTCGGCCGACGCCACCGACGCGGTCAGACATGAAAATACCAGCATCGTGCTTGCGATGAGCGTGCGCATATATGTGATCCCCTTGGCGAGCTTTTGCTTCTGGTTGGAAAGCTGTATTTCAGCAGGGGGATCGGACCACAGCCCGGCTGGAACTTTAAGCGAATGTTCATCATCGATTTATGCAGGATATCGTTTAATCGCGCACACAAGACCGCTCTTCTTCGATATTCGGCATGAATACGAAAACGGCCGCCCGGAAACCGGGCAGCCGCTTCGGATCATTCAGAAAGTAGGCGACGCCCGTCTCAGGGCGCTTCAAGGACACCCGTATCGAGGAATGTCTCGATAGACTTGCACCAGGGGATGATGTCGATCCGGTTCGCCCCCAGCCAGTCCGCATTGAAATAGGTTCCGGAATAGCGGTCGCCACTGTCGCAAATCAGCGTGACGAGCGAACCCTCGCGACCTTCCTTCATCATGCTGTCGGCAATCGAGAGCATGCCGAAGAAGTTCGTGCCCGTCGAGGCGCCGACCCGGCGGAACAGCCGGTCTGAGAGCACATGCGCTGCGGCAATGGAGGCCGCGTCCGGCACCTTGATCATGTGGTCGATGACCGTCGGGATGAAGGACGGCTCGACACGCGGACGGCCAACCCCCTCGATGCGCGACGGCGTCGCGCAGGTCGTTTCCATATCGCCGCTCTTCCAGGCGTCGTAGAACACCGAGTTCTCCACATCGGTGACGCACAGCCGCGTCGCAAGGTTGCGATAGCGGATGTAGCGGCCAATGGTCGCCGAGGTGCCGCCGGTGCCCGCGCCCATGATCACCCAACTCGGCACCGGATGGGCCTCGCGTTCCATCTGGCCGAAGATACTCTCGGCGATATTGTTGTTGCCGCGCCAGTCGGTGGCGCGCTCGGCGTTGGTGAACTGGTCGAGATAGTGACCGCCGGTTTCCGCCGCGATGCGCGCCGCGGTGTCATAGACTTCGCGCGGGCTATCGATGAAGGCGCAACGGCCACCGAACCGCTCGATGACATCGATCTTCGTCTGACTGGTGCTGCGCGGCATGACGGCGATGAAGGGTAGGCCGAGCAGATTGGCAAAATAGGCCTCGGAGACGGCCGTCGACCCCGACGAGGCTTCGACCAGCGTCGTGCCCTTGCAGATTCGCCCGTTGCAGATGCCGTAGAGGAAGAGCGAGCGGGCAAGGCGGTGCTTCAGGCTACCCGTCGGATGGGTGCTCTCGTCCTTGAGATAGATCGAGATGCCCTTCAGGCCCTTGAACACCGGGTTGACGAGATGCGTATCGGCCGAGCGGCGGGCATCGCCCTCCAGAATGCCGATGGCATGGCGCGCCCAGGCGCGATCGGCGCAGTCGAGCGAGGCAACCGGCTCGTTTGGGAACGAGGGAACAGGGATACTCATGGCTCAATCCTTTCCGAGCGCGATGACGGCCGCGATCTCCACCGCCGCGTCCTTGGGCATCACGTGTTGAAAAGCACATCGGCGCGAAGCACGCTTTGTAGCAGCAGGTTTGCCCCCTGTCCGCATTGCTGCGGAGAAGAATATTCGCGCTCGTTGTGCGACAGCCCTTCGCGCGAGGGGATGAAGATCATCGCCGTCGGCGCCTTGCCGGCGACATGGGCCGCGTCGTGCCCCGCGCCCGAGACCATGCCGAGGGCGGACAGGCCCAACACGCCCGCCGCCTGGCGGATCGCCCCGCGCAGGGCCGTGTCGAACACGACCGGGGCCTTGCGCCAGACGACGGCGACCTCCGCTCCCGGCGCAAGCCGCTCGATATCGGCGGCCAGGTCCGCTTCCATCGCCGCAAGTCCCGCTTCCTCGGGGTGGCGCATGTCGATCTCGAGGCGAACCTCGCCCGGCACGACGTTGCGCGAATTCGGCGCCGCATGGATATAGCCCACCGTCGCGACCCCCGGCGGATGCCTGAGCGCGACCGCTTGCGTGGCCAGAACGACCCTTGCCGCCGACACCAGCGCATCCTCGCGCAGGGTCATCGGGAAGGCGCCCGCATGGGCTTCCGTACCGCGGATGCCGACATCCAGCCAGCAAAGCCCCTGCACACCGCTGACCACACCGACCGCGCTGCCGTCAGCCTCCAGCACCGGCCCCTGTTCGATATGCAGTTCCAGATAGGCCGCCATCGGCAGGTGGCCCGGCTCGTGCCCGCCGCGATAGCCGATCCGTTCCAGCGCCTCGCCCACCGTCACGCCCGTCTTGTCGGCGCGGGCATGGATGTCCTCGACCCTGTGCACGCCGCAGAAGACACCGGACCCCATCATGGCCGGCGAAAAGCGGGAACCCTCCTCGTTGGTCCAGTTGATGACCGTCAACGGATGGCGCAGCCGCCGCCCGGCGGCATGGAGCACCCGCAGGATCTCGACCCCCGCCAGCACGCCCAGAATGCCGTCGAAACGCCCGCCGGCCGGCTGGGTATCGAGATGACTGCCGACGGCGATGGCGGCAAGGCCGGCCTCTGAGCCGGGAAGGGTCGCGAACATGTTACCGACCGCATCGACCTCGACGGCGCAGCCGAGCGCCCGGCATTCCGCTTCGAACCAGCGGCGCACCTCGCCATCGCAGGCGCCGAGCGCAAGCCGGCTCATGCCGGTATCGCCATGGGCACCGATGCGGGCGGTCGTCATGAGATCCGACCACAGCCGGTCAGCATTGACCGAAAGCGCGGGGGAGGACGCCGTCATTCGGTGCTCGCCTGCGGGATCTCGTGGAGACGGTACTTGAAATCGCAGTGCGAGGCGCCCTCCATCACCGTCTGCGTGCGCTCCAGCGTGATACGCGGATCGTAGCCGACACAGAACACACCGTCGCGATTACACGACAGGAGGTGGCCGATATGACCGAGCCCCATCTCACGATAGGTCTCGGCGTAGCGACAGCGCGTGACGTTGTAATGGAATTCCTCGTCGGTCGCCTTCGTGACCTCGATGACGAGGGCATCGTCCAGCGTCCACAGATCCTGCAATTCCTGGAAGGTGCGCAACGTCGTGCCGCCGGGCGTCTTGGCGGCGAAGTCCGCACCCGCCTTGATCGCCGCTTTGCGGATGGCAGTATCGAGGATGGACTGGGCCTTTTCCTCACCGACCTGCCGGCGCATCTCCTCATAGATCGGCGCGATGATGCCCGCCTCGATCTTGCGGCGGGCGAGAATGCCGATTTCGCCATCCATCGCGGCGCGGGAATCGGGGCTTTTTGCGGTATCCGTCATGACGCTCTCCTATTGCATCCAAAGGCGCCCGGCGCCGGGCACGGTTTGCTTCACGCCCGCCTTGCGAAGCGCGTCCCAGGCGAGCGCCTGGTTGCTGGTCACCACCGGTTTGCCGATCGCGGCTTCCACCGCATCGATAATACCCGAGCAACGCAGCGCAGTGCAGGATAGGAACACCGCTTCCACATCCAGCCTGCCGATCTCAACGGCGGCCTGTAGTATATCCTCCTCGCGAATACGCGCGATGGAAACGTCGCTGTCCTGGTGGAAGCTCGCGCGGGCGGCGATATCGAGCCCATGACCGGCGAAGAAGCCTTCGACGCGCTTGTTGACGTCCGTGCTGTAAGGCGTGACCAGGCCGATCCGGCATATGCCGAGCGCCCCGAAGGCGGCGAGGCTGGCGGAGACGGGATTACAGACCTTCACGCCGGGCCGTACGGTTTCGACGATATCGGCGATCCGCTCCGGCCCGATGACCATGGAGCCGGAGGTGCAGCCGAAGGCCACAACGTCGAGGCGGTCTTCCGGCAAAAGCACCTCTACCGCCCGCGGCAACGCATCCGCCATCGCCGCGAGGCTTTCCGGCGACACGTCCCGCGCCATCGGAATGCGGCTGGAATAGACCTCGACGCCGGGCAACGGCAGGAAGCGCCGGACCTCGGGCTCGATGACCGTGTCGTTCGCCAGCACGACGAGGCCGATGGCCGCGCGTGCCGCCGGCCCGCCATCGAGAATGCAATCAAGTGGCACCCAGCCGCGGCCATCCCTGCCCATCTCCAACATTCGCGCACTCTCCCTCGATACGGTCCCTGATCTCGACCCGCTGGAGGATGGCGTGCAGGGCTAATCGATAGAAGCGATATTTGACCATGGATTGAACGACAAAATTCATATATTCTCTCGCGCCATGGATACCTCCCTGCTGAAGTGCTTTCTTACCCTGGCGGATACGCAGAGCTTTTCGGAGGCAGCCGAAAGGCTGAACATCACGCAATCCACCGTCAGCCATAAGATCGCTCGGCTGGAGACCCATCTCGGCAAACAGCTCTTCGAACGCACGACGCGCACCTGCACGCTGACCTCAGACGGACGGGAACTGATCGGATATGCAACGCGCGTGGTCCGCTCCGTCGAGGAGATGGAGCAGAGCTTCAAGCCCGACCTCCTGACCGGCACGCTGGTGGTCGGCGTGCCGGACGACCATTACCTCTTCGTACCGCTCACGGTGGCGCTCAAGAATTTCATGCAGGAAAAGCCGCGCGTCGGCATCGAAATCCGCGGCGGGCTGTCGAGCGACCTGATGCGGGACCTGCGCCAGCGCAACATCGACCTTGCCGTCATCCGCGACGTCCCTGCCGTGCAGGACAGCGACGTTTTGTGCACCGAGAACCTTGTCTGGATCACCGCGCCGAACTGGGTGCCGCCGAGCGACGGCGTCGTGCCGCTGGCGCTGGTGCGCGGGCCTTGCGCCTATCGCAGCGCAGCGCTTACCGCCTTGGAGCAGAACGGCATGCGCTGGAAATGCATCGTGACCTGCACAAGCCTGCAAGGCGTCTTCGCCGTGGTGCGCGCCGGGCTTGCCGTGGCCGTCGTCACGGAAGGCGATATCGGCAGCGGCGTCAAGGCATCGCCGGCGGGCAGCCTCCTGCCCCCCCTTCCCTGCTCATCGCTCACGATCCGCTATGCCGACAAGCAACCTCCCCTAGCCGCCCGCGCCCTCGCCCGCACCATGGCGGATGTTCTGACCGACATGACACGAGGCTCCGCAGCCTGAAAAGCCCAAAGCCGGGCCGTCCGACAATCGTCGCCTCCAGGCCGTCACTTGCCGCAAGAATGCAGGATAGCGGAGATGTTGGCGAGCGTATACGCGAGACGATAGGCGACCAGACGTTGGGGCGGTCCACGCCCGCGAAACGTTGACCTACCGCGTAACCAAGTCGGCGTTGAACCATTTCAAGCTGAGAGCCCTCAGCGTACCATCGGCCTCCATGCCACGAATGGCCTCGTTGAATTTCCCCGACAGCGCGCTGTCTCCTTTTCTTAGGCCTATCCCGATGCCCGGACCAAACACTCCACCAGAAATACGCGGCCCAAACAGGTACGCGGAGCTTCCATCCTTTCCGTCGAGAAACGCTTTCCAAACGGAAAAGTCCGCTAGGACGAATCCACATTCAGCGGAGCCATATGGCGATAGCTGCGATATGGACGAAGGCGAGGAAGTATTCGGCTCGTCGGTCGTATCGTGTGGCGAAGCGTCTGAAGTGCTTGAGCCTGTTGAAGCAGCGCTCGATGCGGTTGCGGAGCCTGTAGATGGTCGTGTCGTGCGGGATGGGGACCTTGCGGGAGCGTGTCGAGGGGATGACCGCCTCGGCGTTCATGTCGGCGATGGTCTGGCGCAAGTCGTTGTTGTCATAGGCCCGGTCGGCCAGCACGGCTTCTGCCTGGAAGCCGTCGAGCAGCGACTTTGCGGTCAGGTTGTCGTGTCGCTGGCCGGCGGTGAGCATGAAGCGCAGCGGCCGGCCGAGCGTGTCGCAGACCATGTGGATCTTGGTGGTCAAACCACCTCGGGAACGCCCCAGCGCCTGAGTTTTGGCCCCCCTTTTCCGGCCGCCGCCTGCTGGTGGACGCGCACCAGAGTGGTGTCGAGCATCAGGTATTTGTTGTCGCGGTCCTTGATCAGTTCGGCGAACACCTTCTCCCACACGCCGGCCTTGGCCCAGCGGGTGAAGCGGGCATGCAAGCTCTTCCACTTGCCGTAGCGTTCGGGCAGATGCTGCCAGAACGCGCCGGAACGAAGCACCCACAGAACGCCATTTACGAACAGGCGGTTATCAGTGCCGCTGCGGCCGGGATCGCCGACTTTTCCGGGCAGCAGAGGCGCTATGCGAGCCCATTGCGCCTCGCTCAACTCATAGCGCTTCACACCCATCAGTCCACTCCGAATCAGCAAATCCGGAACGCATTGATTCAGCAATCAAAACAAAACGGAATCCATGAATGTGGATTGGCCCTAATCCACCGTCGATCCTGCCAGCGGCTACAGCTTCGCCCGCGTGGAGCGCGGCGTCGACAGGAGGAGGCTCGTCTCGCTGCCGGTAATGCCGGGGACGAGGCGGATCTTGCGCAGCACGGCGTCGAAATCGGCAAGGCTTGCCGCGCCGAGCTCCACCAGCAGGTCCCAGCGGCCGTTCGTCGTGTGGATCTGCGAGATTTCCGGGAAGCCGCCGAGCGTGCGGATCACCCGGTCGGTGACATGGCCCTCGATCTCGATCGTCATGACGCCGCGCACCACATCCTCCAGCGCGTCGGCGCGCAGCATCACGGTATAGCCGATGATGGTGCCGTCCTTCTCCATCCGCTCGATGCGCGCCCTGACGGTGGCGCGCGAGGCGCCGGTCTCCAGCGCCAGGTCCGAGACGCTGCGCCGCCCGTTGCCGCGCAGCAGCGTCACGATCTTCCGGTCGAGGTCGTCCATGCCAGATCGGCTCCTTGGCTTTCCATTTTGGTCAATATGCCATCTCGAGATGCCAAAATTCAATATTCAATCTGCCGGACGGGGCTTTTAAACTTCGGGAAAGCCAAACGGGAGCATATCATGGACTGCACGCTGATCGGCGCGCCCCTGCAAATCGGTGCGGGACAGCTCGGCTGCGAGATGGGCCCGAGCGCCCTGCGCATCGCCGGCCTGCGCACGGCGCTGGAGGAACTGGGCCACACGGTCCGCGACGCCGGCAACCTCACCCCCCGCCCCTTCGGCGAGACGGCGCATCCGAACGCAGCGGTGCACCACCTCGGCGAGACCGTCGCCTGGGTCGAGGCGCTGTCGGCCGCCGCCTACGAGCATGGCGGCACGGGCATGCCGATCTTCCTCGGCGGCGACCACGCGATCTCCGCCGGCACCGTTCCGGGCCTCGCCCGCCGGGCGGCCGAGCGCGGCCGGCCGCTCTTCGTGCTGTGGCTCGACGCGCATACCGACTTCCACAGCCTGGAGACGACCGTCAGCGGCAACCTGCACGGCACGCCGGTCGCCTATTATACCGGCCAGCCGGGCTTCGAGGGCTATTTCCCGGCGCTCTCCCATGCGGTGCCGGCCGAGAACGTCTGCATGATCGGCATCCGCAGCGTCGATCCCGCCGAGCAGGCGGCGATCCGCCGGACCGGCATCACCGTGCACGACATGCGGGTGATCGACGAGCACGGCGTCGCCGTCCTCGTGCGCACCTTCATCGAGAAGGTGCGGGCGGTAAACGGCCTGCTGCATGTCAGCTTCGACGTCGATTTCCTCGAGCCGGACATCGCGCCGGCCGTCGGCACCACCGTTCCGGGCGGGGCGACGTTCCGCGAGGCGCATCTGATCATGGAGATGCTGCACGACAGCGGCCTGGTGAGCAGCCTCGACATCGTCGAGCTCAACCCTTTCCTCGACGAGCGCGGCAAGACCGCCAGGCTGCTCGTCGATCTCGTCGCCAGCCTGATGGGCAAGCGGGTGATGGACCGCCCGACCGTCTCGGGCTGATTGCGATCGTTCCTGTGGAGGCAAAATGAACACCGATGCGAAACTGAACGTGGTGCCCTTCGTCAGCGTGGACCACATGATGAAGCTGGTCCTCAAGGTCGGCATCGACCGGTTCCTGACGGAGCTCGCCGCCGTCATCGAGGAGGATTTCCGCCGCTGGCCGGTCTTCGACAAGACCCCGCGCGTCGCCTCCCATTCGCAGGAGGGCGTCATCGAGCTGATGCCGACCAGCGACGGCACGCTCTACGGCTTCAAATATGTCAACGGCCACCCGAAGAACACCCGCGACGGCCGCCAGACCGTGACGGCCTTCGGCGTGCTCTCCGACGTCGGCAACGGCTATCCGATGCTGCTCACCGAGATGACGATCCTGACGGCGCTGCGCACCGCGGCCACCTCGGCGGTGGCGGCGAAATACCTCGCCCGGCCCGACGCCCGCACCATGGCGATCATCGGCAACGGCGCGCAGAGCGAGTTCCAGGCCCGCGCCTTCAAGGCGCTCATCGGCGTCGACCGGCTGCGCCTCTACGACATCGACGCATCCGCCACGAAGAAATGCGCCGCCAACCTCGCCGGCCTCGGCTTCGCCATCACGCAATGCGGCTCGGTCGAGGAGGCCGTCGAGGGGGCGGACATCGTCACCACCGTCACGGCCGACAAGCAATATGCGACCATCCTCTCCGACAACCATGTCGGCCCCGGCGTGCACATCAACGCGGTCGGCGGCGACTGCCCCGGCAAGACCGAGCTGAGCCGCGACATCCTGCTGCGCTCGGACATCTTCGTCGAATATCCGCCGCAGACGCGCATCGAGGGCGAGATCCAGCAGCTTGCCGCCGATCATCCGGTCATCGAGCTGTGGCAGGTGATGACCGGCGCGACCGAGGGCCGCCGCAATGCCGGCCAGATCACGCTGTTCGACAGCGTCGGCTTCGCCATCGAGGACTTCTCGGCGCTGCGCTACGTGCGCGACAAGATCGCCGAGCACGGCATGTTCACCGAGCTGGACCTGCTCGCCGACCCCGACGAGCCGCGCGACCTCTACGGCATGCTGCTGCGCTGCGAGAAGACGCTCGGCGCGGCCTGAAAAGCTCAGCCGGGGGCGGCCTGCCGCGCGCCGGCCGCCGCGACGGCGGCGAGCGCCGAGCGGATGGCCGAGGGCGAGGACACCCGGGCGAGCGCGCAGGTGGCCGTGGCGAGGGAGCCGACGCGGATCGACCAGCCGCCGCGCGCGTTGGCGAGGGCGAACAGCGCCTCGTCCGTCAGGTCGTCGCCGATGGCGATCGGCAGCCTTCCGGCAAAGGGCGGCTCTTCCAGATAGGCGGCGGCCGCCTCGCCCTTGTCGGCGCGCGACGGGCGGATCTCGAAGACCATCTTGCCGGGCTGCAGCGTCCAGCCGGGGCCGGCCGCCTCCGCGAAGTCGCGCATGATCGCCTCCAGCGCCGCGTCATGGGCCGGGGCCAGCCGGTAATGCGCCGCGACGGCCGCGCCCTTGTCCTCGATCAGCACACCCTCCATCCAGGCCGTCCGCTCGACGAGCCGGCGTTTCAGCGCGGTGAAGGCGGGCGTCTCCAGCGCCAGCGACGTCTCGCCGTCCGCCGCGCGGAACTCCGCGCCGTGCAGCCCGGCGATGGGGAAGCGGTGGGGCGAAAACAGCCCGTCGGCATAGGAGAGGCTGCGGCCCGTCACCAGCGCCAGCGCCCCCTTCAGCCGGGCGGCGACCGCCGCGAGATGCCCGGCGAGCTGCAGCGGTACCTGGATGGCGTCGGGCGTGGCGGCGAGATCGATCAGCGTGCCGTCGATATCGAGGAACAGCGCCCAGCGCTCCGGCGCGTCGACGAGGCGACGGACGAGGTGGCGCGCGGCGGCGTCGGACGGTTGCGGTTTTTCCGGTTGGCTCATCGGGTTGCAAGTAGATCGCTCCGGCCGCGCGGCAAGGGCCGGGCGCCGGAACAAGTTTTCCTCCCGCGCATTCTGCCCCCGCATCGAAGGAGCTGGCATGGGCAAGGGCAAGGGCAAGGCGAAGGGCAAGAAGAGCAACGGCAAGGCGGCGCGGCAGCCCGAGGAGAGCAGCGCGCCGGTGGCGCACGGGGCCGAGGGCCTGCCGGCCGTGCGCGTGGAAAGCTACAACCTCGAACTGCGCGACCGCGAGGGCTTCATCGGCGATCAGGCCAACAAGGCGGCCTTCACGGACGCCATCGAGGCCTGGCGCAGGAAGGTCCGCAAGGGCGGCCCCGACCCGCTCGGCGACGTGCCGACCGACGAATTGTCGAAGAAGGAGATCGACGCGCTGCTGAAGGACCAGGAGAGCCCGGCGGCGGCGCTGGTGCGCGCGGCGGTGGACGATTTCGCCGCCGGGCTTGCCGATATCCTGCGGCGCTACCTCAAGGAGGAGGAATGGAAGGGCACGGAGCGGGTGGTGATCGGCGGCGGCTTCAAGGACAGCCATGCCGGCCTGATGGCGATCGCCCGCGCCCAGCTCCTGCTGCAGGCCGAGGGCGTGAAGGTGGGGCTGGTGCCGATCGTCCACCACCCCGACGAGGCCGGGCTGATCGGCGCGGTGCATCTCATCCCCTCCTGGATGCTGAAGGGCCATGACGCGATCCTCGCCGTCGACATCGGCGGCACCAATATCCGCGCCGGCATCGTCAAGCTCAACCTGTCCGACAAGCCGGACTTCTCCAGGGCCAAGGTGTGGAAATCGGAGCTGTGGCGCCATGCCGACGACGAGCCCCGCCGCACGGCGACCATCGAATATCTCGTGCGCATGCTGGAGACGCTGATCGCCAAGGCCGGCAAGGCCAAGCTGGCGCTCGCGCCGGTCATCGGCATCGGCTGCCCCGGCCTCATCGCGGCGGACGGCTCGATCGCCCGCGGCGGCCAGAACCTGCCGGGCGGCAACTGGGAGAGCACGCATTTCAACCTCCCCGAGGCGCTGCGCAAGGCGATCCCCGAGATCGCCGGCCAGCCGACCTTCGTCATCATGCACAACGACGCCGTCGTGCAGGGCCTTTCGGAAGTGCCGCGCATGGCGGACGCCGGGCGCTGGGGCGCGATCACCATCGGCACCGGCCTCGGCAATGCCAGCTTCTCGCGCAACGAGGCGTGAGCCGCGCGCCGCTTTCCGCCCGCCGGCGGTTGCGGCCGGCGCAGGCCGGGCTTAAGCTCCGCCGGCGGCACGGTCGAGGAGAGCGGCGATGCTGAGTTCGGGGGGAGCCGCCGCGGCCCGCCGCGGCATCCGCTCGCTCACGGAACAAGATATGACAGTTGCCGTTCCCGCCGCCGCCACGCAGCCGAGGACCCATCTTGCGGTCCTCGCCGTGCTCGGCCTCAGCCATCTCCTCAACGACCTGATGCAGTCGCTGATCCCGGCGGCCTATCCGATCCTCAAGGAGGTCTACGCGCTGGATTTCGTGCAGATCGGCATGATCACCATGACCTTCCAGATCGCCGGCTCGCTGCTGCAGCCGGCCATCGGCATGGTGACGGACCGGCATCCCGCGCCCTATTCGCCGGTCGTCGGCATGATGTTCACGCTCAGCGGCCTCCTCAGCCTCGCCTTCGCCCACAGCTACGGGGTGATCCTCGTCTCGGTGGCGCTGATCGGCATCGGCTCGTCGATCTTCCACCCCGAGGCGACGCGCATGGCGCGCTACGCAGCCGGCGGACGGCAGGGGCTGGCGCAGGGCCTGTTCCAGGTCGGCGGGCAGGCCGGCGGCGCGCTCGGCCCGGTCTTCGCGGCGCTGATCATCGTGCCCTGGGGGCAGCCGAGCCTTGCCTGGTTCGCCGCCCTCGCCCTGCTCGCCATGGTGCTTCTCGCCTGGATCGGCGGCAAGCAGCGGGCGATCAGCGCCGCCTTCGCCGCGATGCGGGCGGACGCCGGCAAGGCGGGCGGCACGATCCGCCATGCGCCCGCGACGATCGCCACCGGCCTCATCGTGCTGACCGCGCTGATGTTCACCAAGAACGCCTATGGCGAGAGCTTCAAGTCGTTCTACACCTTCTATCTCATGGAGAAGTTCGGCCTCTCCATCCCGGCCTCGCAGATGATGCTGTTCATCTTCCTGCTGGCCTCGGCGGCGGGTGCGCTGATCGGCGGCATCGTCGGCGACCGGATCGGGCGCTATCGCATCATCTGGATCTCCGTGCTCGGGCCGCTGCCGCTGACGCTGCTGCTGCCGCATGCCGACCTCCTGTGGACCGGCGTGCTGACCGTGCTGATCAATCTCGTCATGGCAAGCGCCTTCGCGTCGATCCTGATCTACGCCATCGAGCTTCTGCCGAACCGCATCGGGCTGATCGGCGGGCTGTTCTACGGGCTGAATTTCGGGCTCGGCGGCATCGCCGCGGCGATCCTCGGCATCCTCGCCGACCGCTACGGTGTCGAGACGGTCTATTGGTTCTGCTCGTTCCTGCCGCTGGCCGGGCTGCTGGCCTGGTTCCTGCCGAAGATCGAGGAGCCGGCCCGCTAGCGCGTTCGCCGCCAGGCAATCCGGGCGCAAACCGCGATCACCCGGCCTCCGGCAGGGCGCATTCGTAGAGCCGCGCCCCGCTTGCCGCATCGACGCCTTCGAGGCTGAGCCCGTAGCCCCAGAGGCGGCGCACATGGGCGAGCGTGGCGTCGCGCTCGGCCTCCTTCAGCAGCCTGCCGTCCTTGACGGTGTGGCGCAGGCGCAGCTCGCGGTCGCCGAGCAGGTCCACGTCCACCACCTGAATGTCCGGCCGGTTCGCGCCGGGATCGTAGGTGCGCGCCAGCGCGGCGCGCACGGCGCGGTAGCCGCGCTCGTCGTGGATGGCGGCGACCTCGCTGAAGCGGTCGGCGGCGCGGTCGGAAAGGTGGAACAGGCGGAATTTGCGGATCAGCGCGGGGCTGAGATATTGCAGCATGAAGGATTCGTCGCGGTGGTTCTCCCAGGCGTCGATCAGCGTTTCCATCGGCGCGCCGTTGCCGGCGATGTCGGGAAACCAGTCGCGGTCCTCCGCCGTCGGCTCCGTGCAGATCCGCTCGATATCCTGCATCATGGCGAAGCCGAGCGCGTAGGGGTTAAGGCCGGAAAAGCGCGGATCGTCGAAGCCCGGCTGGAAGACGACATTGGCGTGGCTCGCCAGAAGCTCCAGCATCGCCCCCTCGCCCATCCGCCCCTGGTCGAACAGGCGGTTGATGATCGAATAGTGCACGAAGGTGGCGCAGCCCTCGTTCATCACCTTGGTCTGGCCCTGCGGATAGAAATACTGCGCGATGACGCGGACGATCCTGAGAATCTCCCGCTGCCACGGCTCCAGGATCAGGCTGTGCTTTTCGAGGAAATAGAGCAGGTTCTCCTCCGGCAGGTTCAGCGCCTTCTTGCGCTCGAGCGCCTCTCGCTCGGCCTCCTCGACATTCGCGCCGCCATGGGCCGTCGGCAGCGTGCGCCACAGGTCGCTATAGGTCTGCTCCTCGTATTCCAGCCTTTCGCGCGCCCGCTCCGTCACCTTTTCCGGCGAAAGGCGCGGCGGGCGGCGGTACTGGAACACGCCCTGGTCCATCAGCGCATGGGCGGAATCGAGGATGTCCTCGACGGCGGCAAGCCCATGCCGCTCCTCGCAGCGAGCGATGTATTTCTTGGCGAAGTCCATGTAGCCGAGGATCGCCCCGGCATCCGTCCACTGGCGGAAGAGATAGTTGTTCTTGAAGAAATGGTTGTGGCCGAAGGCGGCGTGCGCCGTCACCAGCGCCTGCATCGCCATGGTGTTCTCCTCCATCAGGTAGGTGATGCAGGGATTGGAGTTGATCACCAGCTCATAGGCCAGCCCCCGCCAGCCCTTGCGATAGAAATGGCTCTCGAAGACGAAGCGCTTGCCGAAGGACCAGTGCTGATACATCAGCGGCATGCCGATGGAGGAATAGGCGTCCAGCATCTGCTCGGAGGAGATGACCTCGATCTGGTTGGGATAGACCTCCAGCCCCATCTCGCCGACGGCGATCTCCTCGATCGCCTCATAGGCGCGCGACAGGCTGGCAAAGCTCCATTCGGAACCGTCGAAGAGAAGGCAGGAGGCGCGCGCCATGAGACCCTCCCTAGCGCCGCGCCGAAAGCGGCTGGCGGGCGAAGAGCTTGCGGAACACCGGGTAGATATCGGCGGGCCGGGCGATGCGGGTCATCTGGAAATTCGCCACCGCGCCGTCCACCCGGCGATAGGCCCGCCACAGCGCCGTGCCGTTGTCCGTCGCGCCGAAGACGTCGCTCTCGCGCTCGTCGATGATCTCGACATAGGCGTAGTACTGGCACAGCTTCATCAGCTCGTCCTGAAGCAGCGCGGCGCAGCGCTCGGAATCGCCCGAGGCGTTGTCGCCGTCCGAGGCCTGCGCGGCATAGATGTTCCACAGGCTGGAGGGGTAGCGGTCGAGGATGATGCGGCGCATTTCCTCCAGCGCCGTGGAGACCACCGTGCCGCCGCTCTGCCGGCTGAAGAAGAAGGTCTCCTCGTCCACCTCATGCGCCTCGTCGGTATGGCGGATGAAGACGATGTCGATGCGCTCGTAGCGGCGCTTGAGGAAGAGGTGGAGCAGGACGAAGAAACGCTTGGCGAGGTCCTTCTCGCGCTCGCCCATCGAGGCCGAGACGTCCATCAGGCAGAACATCACGGCGCTGGCATTGGGCACCGGATGGCGCTCGAAGCGGTTGAAGCGCACGTCGACGGGATCGACATAGGCGATGCGCCTGCGCCGCCGCTCCAGCGCCGCCAGTTCCTCGCGCAGCTCGGCGAGGCGGCGGCGCTGCGGCTGGGTCGGGTTCGCCTCGCCCTCCAGCGCGGCGATCTCGTCGGCGATGTCGAGCAGTTCCTTCTCGCACGGCCGGCGCAGCGCGATGCGCCGGCCGAAGCTGTTGCGCATGGTGCGGCCGACATTGATGTTGCTCGGCGTGCCGGCCGTGGTGAAGCCGACGCGGCGGGACTTCCACGCCACCGTCTCCTTGAGGGCGAGCTTGACCATGTCGGGCAGCTCGAGGTCCTCGAAGAACAGGTCGAGCACCTCCTCGCGCGACAGCACGAAGAGGAAATCGTCCTCGCCCTCGCCATGGCCGGGTCCGCGCCCGCCGCCCGCCCCGCCGCCGGCCTGCGGCTTGGCGATGCGGTCGCCGGCCGAAAAGCTCTCATTGCCGGGCAGCACATGATGCCGCTCGCCGCTGTCGCCCGCATGGCGGAAGCCCGGCTCGTCCGCGCCGCGCTTCGGCACCGGCACGCCCTGGGCGGCGTCCATGTCGGCGATGCGCTCGGTCTTCACCTTGTCGCGGATCGACCGCTTCAGCTCGTCATGCACCCGTTTCAGGAAGCGCTGCCGGTTGCCGAGGCTGCGGTCCTTCGGGTTCAGCCGTCGGTCGATGAAATTCGGCATGAGCCACCCCCGTTCCGGTGTCAGCCCGCCTTGTTGACGCGCATGTACCAGTCGACGAGACGGCGGACCTGACGCTCGGTATAGCCGCGCCCGGTCATGCGCTCGACGAATTCGGCATGCTGCTTCTCGGTGGCGCTGTCCTTCTTGGAGCCGAAGCTGATGACCGGCAGCAGGTCCTCGACCTGGCCGAACATGCGCTTCTCGATGACCTCGCGCAGCTTCTCGTAACTGGTCCAGCCCGGGTTGCGCCCGCCGTTGCGGGCGCGCGCGCGCAGGGTGAACTTGACCACCTCGTTGCGGAAGTCCTTGGGATTGGCGATGCCGGCCGGCTTCTCGATCTGCGACAGCTCACTGTCGAGAATCTCGCGGTTGAGGATCTGGCCGGTGTCGGGATCCTTGAAGTCCTGATCCTCCAGCCAGGCGTCGGCATAGGCGATGTAGCGGTCGAACAGGTTCTGGCCGTATTCGCTGTAGGATTCCAGATAGGCCTTCTGGATCTCGTGGCCGATGAACTCGGCATAGCGGCTGGCGAGTTCCGAACGGATGAACTCGAGATAGCTCGCCTCGACCTCCTTGGGGAACTGCTCGCGGCGGATCGCCTGTTCGAGGATATACATGAGATGGACGGAATCGGCCGCCACCTCCTTCGTGTCGTAGTTGAAGGTCTCCGACAGTACCTTGAAGGCGAAGCGCGTGCTGATGCCCGTCATGCCCTCGTCCACGCCGGCCGCGTCGCGGTATTCCTGGAGCGATTTCGCCTTGGGGTCGGTGTCCTTGAGGTTCTCGCCGTCATAGACGCGCATCTTGGTGTAGAGCGGCGAGTTCTCGTGCGGCGTCAGGCGGGTGGCGACGGTGAAGCGGCTGAGATTTTCCAGCACTTCCGGCGCGCAGGGGCTGTCGGACAGCTCGCTCTCGCGCAAAAGCTTCTCGTAGATCAGCCGCTCCTCGGTGACGCGCAGGCAATAGGGCACCTTGACGACGAGGATGCGGTCGAGGAAGGCCTCGTTGTTCTTGTTGTGCTTGAACTGGAGCCATTCCGACTCGTTGGAATGGGCGAGTACGATGCCCTGATAGGGGAAGGCCCCGAAATTCTCCGTGCCGTTGTAGCTGCCTTCCTGCGTCGCCGTCAGCAGCGGATGCAGCACCTTGATCGGCGCCTTGAACATCTCGACGAATTCCAGAAGGCCCTGCGTCGTGCGGTTGAGGCCGCCGCTATAGGAATAGGCGTCGGGATCGGCCTGGTTGAAATTCTCGAGCTGGCGGATATCGACCTTGCCGACCAGCGCGGAAATGTCCTGGTTGTTCTCGTCGCCCGGCTCCGTCTTGGCGATGCCGATCTGGCGCAGGCGCGAGGGCATCAGCCGGACGACGGAGAATTTCGAGATGTCGCCGCCGATCTCGTCCAGCCGCTTCGTTGCCCAGGGCGAGACGAGGCCGGTGAGCCGCCGCCTGGCGATGCCGTACTTGTCCTCCAGCAGCTCGCCCATCCGCTCGCGGCTGAACAGGCCGAGCGGCGATTCGAAGACCGGGCTGATCCTGCCGTCGATGGCGAGCGTGTAGATCGGCCGCTCCTCCATCAGCTTCTTCAGCCGCTCGGCGAGCGAGGACTTGCCGCCGCCGACCGGGCCGAGCAAGTAGAGGATCTGCTTGCGCTCCTCCAGCCCCTGCGCGGCGTAGCGGAAATAGCCGACGATCCGCTCGATCGTGTCCTCCATGCCGAAGAAATCGGAAAAGGCCGCGTAGGTCTTGATGGTGCGGTTGGCGAAGATGCGGCCGAGGCGCTCATCGGCGCTGGTGTCGATCAGCTTCGGCTCGCCGATGGCCGCCACCATGCGCTCGGGCGCGTTGGCGTAGAAGGACGGGTCGTCGCGGCAGGCGATCAGGTATTCCTGGAGGCTGAGCGTCTCGCGCGCCTCGTTGGCATAGGCTTCGGAGAAGAGGTCGAAAACGTCCCTGCCGTCGGTTCTCATGGAACCCTCCACAGTCGCTGGACCGGCCGCTGCATCTCATGCGCGGCGTCTGACCATTATACGTCACAGACCGCCGTTTTGTTCCCCTTCATCCATGAAAAGACGAGAAAATTTCACGCCCCCGCCACGTCCGGCCGCTCGCGCAGCAGCGTGACGATGGCGGAGAAATCCTTCGCCCCGTACCCCGCCTCGTTGAACAGCCCGTAGAGCGCGGCGGCCTTCGCCCCGAGCGGCGTCGCCGCGCCGGCACCCTGCGCCGCCGCCTGCGCCAGCGTCAGGTCCTTCAGCATCAGCGCGGCGGCGAAGCCCGGCTCGTAATCGTTGTTGGCCGGCGAGGTCGGGACGGGACCCGGCACGGGGCAATAGGTCGTCAGCGACCAGCACTGGCCGGAGGAGACCGAGGCGACGTCGAACAGCGCCTGGTGGGTGAGGCCGAGCTTCTCGCCGAGCACGAAGGCCTCGGCGACGGCGATCATGCTGACGCCGAGGATCATGTTGTTGCAGATTTTTGCGGCCTGACCCGCCGAGGCTCCACCACAATGGATGATCTTCTTCCCCATCGCCTCGAAGACGGGCCTTGCTCCGGCGAAGTCCTGCGCCTCGCCGCCGACCATGAAGGTCAACGTGCCGGCCGCCGCCCCGCCGGTGCCGCCGGAGACGGGGGCGTCGAGCGCCGGGCAGCCATGCACCGCCGCCAGCGCATGCGCTTTGCCGGCGCTCTCCATGTCGATGGTGGAGCAGTCGATGAGCAGCGTGCCGGGCGGCACGAGGGCGACAAGCTCCGTCCAGACCGCCAGCACATGCGAACCGGCCGGCAGCATGGTGATGACGGTGCCCGCCCCGGCCACCGCCTCGGCCACCGAGGCGGCGGTTTCGACGCCGTTCGCCCGCGCCTCCTCCAGCGAGGCGGGGGCGAGGTCGAAGCCGCGCACGGCATGGCCGGCCTTGACGAGGTTGACGGCCATCGGGCCGCCCATATGGCCGAGGCCGATGAAGGCGATGGGGCTCATCTGCGTTCTCCCTGCGCGAAGAGCGGCGTTTGCGAAGGCGCGAAATAGGCGGCGACGTCCCGCTCGGCGACGTCATCCAGCCGCGCCGGACGCCAGCGCGGATTGCGGTCCTTGTCGATGACGGCGGCGCGCACGCCCTCGTAGAAATCGTGGCTGCGCAGCACCGCCGCCGTGGCGGCGAATTCCCGTTCGAGGCAGGCCTCCAGCGCGGCTTCCGCCCGCCCGAGCCGCAGCAGGCGCAGCGTCACCTTGAGGCTGAGCGGTGACTTCGTCCGCAGCACGGCGAGCGTCTCGCGGGCGAAACCGGAGCCGTCCTCCTCAAGGGCGGCGAAGATCGCCTCCACCGTATCGAAGGCGAAGAGGCGGTCGATCAGCGGCCGGTGCCGTGCGATAACCGCCTCCGGCGGCGTCTCGGCGAAGGCGGGGACGGCCTCGGCGGCGGGCAGGCGGGCCAGCGCATCGGCGAGGTCTGGCAGGCGCGCGGCGGGGACGAAACGGTCGGCGAGGCCGAAGGCGATGACGTCGCCGGCCGCAAGCTGCGCGCCGGTCAGCGCGGCATAGGTGCCGAGTTCGTCGTCGCGGCGCGTCAGGAACCACGAGGCCCCGACGTCGGGGAAGAAGCCGATGCCGGTCTCCGGCATGGCGAAGCGCGTGCGCTCGGTGACGATACGGTGGCTGCCATAGACCGACACGCCGACCCCGCCCCCCATGACGATGCCGTCCATGAAGGCGACGAAGGGTTTTGTCAGCCGGGCAAGCCGCGCGTTCATGCGGTATTCCTCGCGCCAGAAATCGACCGGCTCTTGCGAGCCCGCCCTGCCGCCGTCATGCACCATGCGGATATCGCCGCCCGCGCAAAGCCCGCGCTCGCCCTCGCCGGTCAGCAGCATCGTCGTGACACCGGGATCGGCCTCGAAGGCGTCCAAGGCCGCCTCGATGTCGCGCACCATGGGAAGGGTCAGGCTGTTGAGCGCCTTCGGCCGGTTGAGACGGATGCGGCCGAGCGCGCCAACGCGGCCGGTGATGACGTCAGATGTGGAGAGCATGGCCGAGAGCTTTCATGGCGGCTTCCTGCAAGCCTTCGCTGCGGGTCGGGTGGGCGTGGATGGTGCCGGCGATGTCCTCCAGCCGCGCGCCCATCTCCAGCGCCAGCGAGAAGGCGGCGGAAAGCTCGGAGACGCCCGCGCCGACCGCCTGGAGGCCGAGCACGAGGTTGGTGTCGGCCCGCGCCACGGCGCGCACGAAACCGTCCTCAGACTGGGTCGTCATGGCGCGGCCGTTGGCGTTGAAGGGGAAGAGGCCGACGCGGATCTCGTGGCCCTGCGCGCGCGCCTCCTCGGGCGAAAGGCCCGCCGTGACGATCTCCGGATCGGTGAAGCAGACGGCGGGAATGGCGCGCTTGTCCCAGACGCGGCGGCGGCCGGCGACGATCTCCGCCACCATCTCGCCCTGCGCCATGGCGCGGTGCGCCAGCATCGGCTCGCCGGTGACGTCGCCGATGGCGTAGACGCCGCGCATCGAGGTGCGGCAGCGCTCGTCGATGCGGATGAAGCGGCCGGCGCGGTCGAGGTCGAGCTCCTCCAGCCCCCAGCCCTCCGTGCGCGGCCGGCGGCCGACGGTGACGAGAACCTTGTCGGCGGCGATCCGTTCCTCTTTGCCGGCATCCGTCTCCACCGCCAGCGCCCCGTCGGCATACGCCTTGGCCTTCGCGCCCGTCAGCACGCGCACGCCAAGCTCGCCGAGGCGTTTCAGCACCGGCCTGACCAGTTCGGCGTCGTAGAGCGGCAGCACCTGCCGCGCCGCCTCGACCACCGTCACCGCCGCGCCGAGCTTGGCGAAGGCCGTGCCGAGCTCCAGCCCGATATAGCCGCCGCCGACCACGGCGAGCCTTTGCGGCACCTCCGTCAGCGCCAGCGCCCCGGTGGAGGAGAGGACCGGCCCGCCGAAGGGCAGCGCGGCAAGCTCGACCGGCTCGGAGCCGGTGGCGATCACCACCGTCTCGGCGCGGATGATCTGGCTGCCCGTCTCGGTCTCTACCTCCACGGTCTTGCCGTCGCGGAAACGCGCCTCACCATGCACGATCTTCACCTTCGCCTTGCGCAGCAGGCCAAGCACGCCGCTGTTCAGCCGGCCGACGATGCCGTCCTTCCAGCGCATGGTCTGGGCGAGGTCGAGTCTTGGCGCTTCGACGGTGATGCCGAGGGCGTTGGGGGCCGTCATGTGGCGGACCTTGTCGAATTCCTCCGCCGCATGGATCAGCGCCTTGGAGGGGATGCAGCCGACATTGAGGCAGGTGCCGCCGGCCTTGGCGGCCTCAACGATGACGGTATCGACGCCGAGCTGGCCGGCGCGGATGGCTGAGATATAGCCGCCGGGGCCGGCGCCGATGACGAGGAGCTTGCAGACGATCTCTTTCATGTCCTCAGCCCTCGATGAAGATGAGCGCGGGGGTTTCGAGCAGCGCCCGGACGCGCTGGACGAAGACCGCCGCGTCCCAGCCGTCGACGATCCGGTGGTCGAAGCTCGACGACAGGTTCATGATCTTGCGCGGGATGAACTGCGCGCCGTCCCAGACCGGGCGCGTGGCGATCTTGTTGACGCCGACGATGGCGACCTCCGGGTGGTTGATGATCGGCGTCGTGACGATGCCGCCGAGCGCGCCGAGCGAGGTGATGGTGATGGTGGAGCCTGACAGCTCCTCGCGCGCCGCCGTGCCGTTGCGCGCGGCCTCGGCGAGGCGCGCCAGCTCGGCGGCCGCATCCCAGAGCGTGCGCGCCTCGGCATGGCGCACCACCGGCACGGTCAGGCCGGAGGGCGTCTGCGTGGCGATGCCGACATGGACGGCCGCGTGGCGGGTGACGACGCCGGCCTCGTCGTCGAAGGTGGCGTTGATGCCCGGCTGCTCGGCGAGCGTCCTCACCAGCGCGCGGATCAGGAAGGGCAGGATGGTCAGCTTCGGCTGGCCGGGCTTGCGGGCGGCGTTCATCGTCGCGCGCAGCTCCTCAAGGTCGGTGACGTCCACCTCCTCGACATAGGTGATGTGAGGGATGCGCGATGCGGCAAGGCGCATCTTCTCGGCGATGCGGCGGCGAAGGCCGGTGACCTTGATCTCCTCGGTCCCCGTCCGGCGGGCAAGGCCGGCCGGCATGGCGGCGGGCTCCTCGCCGCGCGCGAGAAAGCGGTCAAGGTCGTCATGGCTGATGCGCCCGGCCGGGCCAGAGCCCGCCACCTGCCGCAGGTCGACGCCCGCCTCCTGCGCGCGCAGCCGCACGGCGGGGGAGGCGAGCGGCCTTGCCTCCTTCCCCTTCTCCCCGGCGGGGAGAAGGGGGCCCGCAGGGCCGGATGAGGGGGGCGGCTCGCTCGGCGGGGAGGACAGCGGGGTCACCGCGGGCGGCAAGGCCCCCTCATCCGCCCTTCGGGCACCTTCTCCCCGCTGGGGAGAAGGGGTTTCCGCCTCGCCTTCCCCGGCGATCTCGATGCGCAGCAGCGGGGCCTTCACGGCCACCGTGTCGCCGATCTCCGCGCCGAGCCACAGCACGACGCCGTCGACCGGCGAGGGAATCTCCACCGTCGCCTTGTCGGTCATCACGGCGGCGAGCACCATGTCCTCGCGCACCGGATCGCCCGGCTTGACGTGCCATTCCACCAGCTCGGCCTCGGCCACGCCCTCGCCCACATCGGGCATCCTGATGACGAACTCGCCCATCCTCTAGCCCTCCATCACGTCTTGCAGCGCCCGGCCGACGCGCGCCGGGCCGGGGAAATAGTCCCATTCCTGCGCATGCGGATAGGGCGTGTCCCAGCCGGTCACGCGCGCCACCGGCGCTTCGAGGCTGTAGAAGCAATGCTCCTGCACCAGCGCGGCGATCTCGCCGCCGAAGCCGGAGGTCAGCGTCGCCTCGTGCACGACGACGCAGCGGCCGGTCTTCCGCACCGACTCAACAATGGTGTCGAGATCGAGCGGCAGCAGGCTGCGCAGGTCGATCACCTCGGCGTCGATGCCGGTCTCCTCCGCCGCCGCCAGCGCCACATGCACCATGGTGCCATAGGCGACGACCGTCACCGCGCCGCCCGGCCGGCGGATTTCCGCCTTGCCGATGGGGATCGTGTAATGGCCCTCCGGCACCTCGCCGAGCGGGTGCTTCGACCACGGCGTCACCGGCCTTTCGTGATGGCCGTCGAAAGGGCCGTTGTAGAGGCGCTTGGGTTCGAGGAACATCACCGGGTCGGGGTCCTCGATGGCGGCGATCAGCAGGCCCTTGGCGTCGTAGGGATTGGAGGGGACGACGACCTTCAGCCCGCAGACATGGGTGAACAGCGCCTCCGGGCTCTGGCTGTGCGTCTGCCCGCCGAAGATGCCGCCGCCGGTCGGCATGCGCACGACGATGGGGCAGGTGAAGTCGCCGTTGGAGCGGTAGCGGATGCGCGCCGCCTCCTGGGTGATCTGGTCGTAGGCCGGATACATGTAGTCGGCGAACTGGATCTCGACACAGGGTTTTAGCCCATAGGCCGCCATGCCGATGGCAACGCCGAGGATGCCGGATTCGTTGATCGGCGCGTCGAAGCAGCGCGTCTTGCCGTATTTCGCCTGCAACCCCTGCGTCGCGCGAAAGACACCGCCGAAATAGCCGACGTCCTCGCCGAACACGACCACGCCGTCGTCGCGCCCCATCGACACGTCCATGGCGCTGCGCACCGCCTCGATCATCGTCATCCTTGCCATGTCAAAATCCTGCCTTCTGCCGCTGGCGGCGGATATGGGCGGGCATCTCGGCATAGACGCCCTCGAAAATATCGCGCACCGAGGGCTTTCCGCCGGCATGCAGCGTGCCGTGCCGCTCGGCCTCCTTCTGCGCCGCGATCACCTCGTCGAGAATCTCGGCCTCGGCCTGCGCATGCCGCTCCTCCGACCAGACGCCGCGCAGGATAAGGTGCTTCTTCAGCCGCAGCACCGGGTCGCCGAGCGGCCATGCCTCCGATTCCGTCTTGGGGCGGTAGGCGCTCGGATCGTCCGAGGTGGAATGCGCGCCGACGCGGTAGGTGACATACTCGACCAGCGTCGGGCCGAGATTGCGCCGCGCCCGCTCGGCCGCCCATTTCGCGACGGCGTGGACGGCGAGGTAGTCGTTGCCGTCCACGCGCAGCGCCGGGATGCCGAAGCCGAGGCCGCGGGCGGCAAACGTGCCGGAGCCGCCGCGCGCGATGCCCTGGAAGGTCGAAATGGCCCACTGGTTGTTGACGATATTGAGGATCACCGGGGCCTTGTAGGTGGAGGCGAAGACGAGGGCCGAATGGAAATCGGATTCCGCCGTCGAGCCGTCGCCGATCCACGCGGCGGCGATCTTCGTGTCGTTGCGGATGGCCGACGCCATGGCCCAGCCGACCGCCTGCACATATTGCGTGGCGAGGTTGCCGGAGATGGTGAAGAAGCCGTGCGCCTTGGAGGAATACATGATCGGCAACTGCCGGCCGCGCAGCGGATCCGCCTCGTTGGAATAGATCTGGTTCATCATCTCGACCATCGGGTAGCCGTCGGCGATCAGCAGGCCGGCCTGCCGGTAGGTCGGGAAGTTCATGTCGCCCTTGGAAAGCGCCTTGCGGAAGGCGCAGGAGACGGCCTCCTCGCCGAGATGCTGCATGTAGAAGGAGGTCTTGCCCTGCCGCTGCGCCATCAGCATGCGGGCATCGAAGGCGCGCAGCTTCATCATGTCGCGAAGGCCCGCCAGCAACTCCTCGTCGGAAAGCAGCCCGGCCCACGGGCCGACCGCCTCGCCCTCGCGGTTCAGCACGCGGATGATCGAATAGGCAAGGTCGCGGATCTCCTCCGGCGCGACGTCGACGGCCGGGCGCGGCACCGCGCCGGCCTTGGCGATCTTGACGTTGGAGAAATCCGGCTGCCCGCCGGGCCGGACCGCCGGCTCCGGCACATGCAGGCTGAGATGCGGAACCTCGTTCATGCCCTGTCTCCCAGATTGCGCGCGATGACGATGCGCTGGACGTCGCTGGTGCCCTCGTAGATCTGGCAGATGCGCGCATCGCGATAGATGCGCTCCACCGGATAATCCGCCATGTAGCCGTAGCCGCCATGGATCTGGATCGCGTCGGAGCAGACTTTTTCGGCCATTTCCGAGGCGAAGAGCTTGGCCATCGAGGCCTCGGTGAGGCAGGGCAGGCCCGCCTCCTTCAGGCTGGCGGCATGCAGCACGAGCTGGCGCGCCGCCTCGATCCGCGTCGCCATGTCGGCGAGGCGAAAGGCGACGGCCTGATGCTCGACGATCGGCGCGCCGAAGGCGGTGCGCTCGCGGGCATAGTCGCGCGCCGCCTCGAAGGCCGCCCGCGCCATGCCGACCGACTGCGCGGCGATGCCGATGCGCCCGCCTTCGAGGTTCGAGAGCGCGATGCGGTAGCCCTCGCCCTCCGCGCCGAGACGGTTCTCCGCCGGCACGCGCATGGCGGTAAAGGCGATCTGGCAGGTGTCGGAGGAATGCAGGCCGAGCTTCTCCTCCACCCGCACCACCTCGTAGCCGGGCGTGTCGGTCGGCACGATGAAGGCGGTAATGCCCTTCTTGCCGGCCGCCGGATCGGTGACGGCGAAGACGATGATCACGTCGCCGTTGCGGCCCGAGGTGATGAACTGCTTGGCCCCGTCGAGGACGTAGTGGTCGCCGTCGCGCCGGGCGCGGGTCTTCAGGTTCGAGGCGTCGGAGCCGGCCTGCGGCTCGGTCAGCGCGAAGCCGCCGATCCATTCGCCGGACGCGAGCTTGGGCAGGAAGCGTTGCTTCTGCTCCTCCGTCCCGTATTTGAGGATCGGCACGCAGCCGACCGAGGAGTGCACGCTCATGATGGTCGAGCACGGCCCGTCGCCGGCGGCGATCTCCTCCAGCGCCACGGCATAGGCGACGGCCCCGGTCTCCGACCCGCCATAGGCCTCCGGCACCAGCATGCCGAGGAAGCCGAGTTCGCCCATTTCGCTGAGTTCCTCGCGGGGAAAGCGGCTCTCGCGGTCGCGCGCCGCCGCGCCGGGGGCCAGCCGCTCGCGGGCGAAATCGCGCGCCATGTCGCGGATCTGGCTCTGCTGCTCGCTGAGGATCATCGTCCTACTCCCGCTCGATGGCGACCGCCGTCGCCTCGCCGCCGCCGATGCACAATGTCGCCATGCCGCGTTTCAGGCCGTGGCGCTCCAGCGCGGCGAGCAGGGTGACGAGCACCCGCGCGCCCGACGCGCCGATCGGATGGCCGAGCGCGCAGGCCCCGCCATGCACGTTCACCTTGTCGTGCGGCAGGTCGAGGTCGCGCATCGCCGCCATGGCGACGACGGCGAAGGCCTCGTTGATCTCGAAGAGGTCGACATCCGCAAGGCTCCAGCCGGTGCGCTCGGATAGCTTTCTCAGCGCGCCGATGGGCGCGGTGGCGAAGAGGTTCGGGGCCTGCGCATGGGTGGCGTGGCCGGCGATGGTGGCGAGCGGCGCGATCCCCTCGCGCTCCGCCTGCGAGCGCCGCATCAGCACCAGCGCCGCCGCGCCGTCGGAAATGGAGGAGGCGTTCGCCGCCGTCACCGTGCCGCCCTCGCGGAAGGCAGGCTTCAGCGTCGGGATCTTCTCGAGCTTCGCCTTGCCGGGCTGCTCGTCGCGGGAGACCACGGTTTTCGCGCGGCCCACCGTGACGGGGACGATCTCGGCGTCGAAGGCCCCGGTCTCGATGGCCGCGCGGGCGCGGGTCAGCGAGGTGACGGCATAGTCGTCCTGCGCGGGGCGGGTGAACTGGTAGGCCTCGGCGCAATCCTCCGCGAAGGTCCCCATCAGCCGGCCCCGGTCATAGGCGTCCTCCAGCCCGTCGAGGAACATGTGGTCGATGACCCGGCCGTGGCCGAGCCGGTAGCCGCCGCGCGCCCGGTCGAGCAGGTAGGGCGCGTTGGTCATGCTCTCCATGCCGCCCGCAATCGCGACCGAGGCGCTGCCGGCGACGATGAGATCATGCGCCAGCATCACCGCCTTCATGCCCGAGCCGCACATCTTGTTGACGGTGGTGGCCCCGGCGGAAAAGGGAACGCCCGCGCCGATGGCCGCCTGCCGCGCCGGGGCCTGCCCCTGCCCTGCCGGCAGCACGCAGCCGAACACCGTCTCCTCCACGGCCTCGGGCCGCACTCCGCCGCGCTCCAGCGCCGCGCGGATCGCCGCCGCGCCGAGCTCGGGGGCGGTCGCCTCCTTAAGATCGCCCTGAAAGCCGCCCATGGGTGTGCGGGCCGCGCCGACGATGACGATGGGGTCTTCTCTCATGGCAAGGCTCCTCAGCGCGCCGCCATGCGCAGCGCTCCGTCGAGGCGGATCACCTCGCCGTTCAGCATGACGTTCTCAACGATATGGCGCACCAGCGCCGCGAATTCATCGGGCCGGCCGAGGCGCGGCGGAAACGGCACGCTGCGGCCGAGCGATTCGCGCACCTCCTGCGGCATGCCGGCCATCATCGGCGTCTCGAAGATGCCCGGCGCGACAGAAACGACGCGGACGCCGTGGCGGGCGAGCTCGCGGGCGATCGGCAGCGTCATGGCCGCCACGCCCCCCTTCGAGGCCGCATAGGCCGCCTGCCCGATCTGCCCGTCGAAGGCCGCGACCGAGGCGGTGGAGACGATGACGCCCCGCTCGCCGTCCGCCTGCGGCTCGCCGCGCGCGATGGCGGCGGCGGCGAGGCGGATCATGTTGAACGTGCCGACGAGGTTGATGGCGATCGCGCGGGAAAAGCTGTCGAGCCGGTGCGGCCCGTCGCGGCCGATGACCTTCTCGCCCGGCGCGACGCCCGCGCAGTTGACGAGACCGTGCAACCCGCCGAAGCGCGCCAGCGCCAGGTCGACGGCCGCCTGGCCGTCCGCCTCGCGCGTCACGTCCGTCTCGATGAAGGCCGCGCCGGTCGCCTTCGCGACGCCCTCCCCGGCCCCGGCGTTGACATCGGCGATCACCACGTTCGCCCCCTCGCCCGCCAGCATCCGGGCGACGGCCGCGCCGAGGCCCGAGCCTCCGCCGGTGACGAGAAAGGTCCTTGCGCGGATCAACATGGCTGCTCTCCCTCAGCGCATTTCGATTTTCGCGGGGGGCTGTCGCCCCGTTCGACTTGCCTCACTCTATGACGACGCGATATTGCATGCGATGACCAAAGCGTCGCGAACATTCGGCCACTTTTACCACATTCCGCGGGACAAGACGATGACGGAAACCGGACGGCGGATGATCTCGCCCTTCTTCGTCGAGGAGGCGCTGGAGGGCCTGCGGCGGCAGGGCAGATCGCCGGAGGCGGCGCTGGCGAAGGCGGGCCTTGCCGCGCCCATCGACGCGCCGGTCTCGGCCGAGAGCTACGGCGCGCTGTGGCTGGCCATCGCCGCCGAGATGGACGACGAGTTCTTCGGCATGGGCGGCCGGCCGATGCGGCGCGGCAGCTTCACCTTGCTGTGCCATTGCGTGCTGCATGCCGGGACGCTCGACCAGGCGCTGCGCCGCGCGCTGCGCTTCCTCAATGTCGTGCTGGAGGATCCGCAGGGCCAGCTCCATGTCGCGGGCGGACTGGCCGAGATCGTGCTTGCGGATGCCGGGCAGGCGCGCTCGGCCTTCGCCTACCGCACCTACTGGATCCTGCTGCACGGCATCGCCTGCTGGCTGGTCGGCCGGCGCATCCCGCTGCGGATGGTCGATTTCCGCTGCGCCGAGCCGGAGGCCGGCGCGGACTACCGGCTGTTCTTCGGCGCGCCGGTGCGCTTTCGCCAGCCGGTGAGCCGGCTCGCCTTCGATGCTTCCGTGCTGAAGCTGCCGGTGGCGCGCAGCGAGCAGGCGCTGCGGCAGTTCCTGCGGAGCGCCCCGGCGAATATCCTCGTGCGCTACCGCTACGACGCCGGCCTCGCCGCGAGCGTGCGCAAGCGGCTGCGGCAATCCCCGCCGGCCGCGTGGGTCCCCTTCGAGGACCTGGCCGCGCAGATGCGCCTCTCCCCCTCGACGCTGCGCCATCGGCTTGCGGCGGAAGGCCAGACCTACGCAGCCATCCGCGACGGCGTGCGCCGCGACCTCGCCGTCGAGATGCTGCAGACCACCGCGCTCGGCGTCGGCGAGATCGCCGCGAACCTCGGCTTCTCCGAGCCCAGCGCCTTCCACCGCGCCTTCCGCAAATGGACGGGCAAGAGCCCGGCCGCCTTCCGCCGCGAGACCGCCCTTGACGCCTACGGCCGGCGGGCGAGCGACTGGGCGGTGTAGACGAGGATGGCGAGGCCGACCGCGCCGAGCGCCGCGACGCCCAGCAGAACCATCACGTCGACCGGCCCGCCGATATCGGCAAGGCCCGAATGGGTCACCTGCAGCACGAAGAAGACGGCGGCGAGCGCGCCGAGCGGCATGCTGAGCTGGGCGAACAGGAAGCGGCGCATCGACAGTGCCCGGTCGCGCACCAGCACATAGAGATAGGCGGCGGTGATCAGCGCCGCCGCCGCGACCATGCTCCAGAAGAGGCCCGTGCCGAAGATCTCCTCCAGCACGGCGATCATGGTTTCCAGCGTCATTTCCTGCATGGCCGGTCCTCCTCAAGCCTTGCCGCGCAACATCGCGTTATAGGTGGCCTTCAGCGCCACCTCCTTCATCAGCCAGCTTATCCAGAGCTCCTCGAGCGGCGCGACGATGCCGGGGAAGCTCGGGACGAGGTTGTTGTGATAGTCGAACTCCACCAGCATGGCGCGGCCGACGCGGGTGATCAGCGGGCAGGAGGTGTAGCCGTCATAGACGAGGCTTCCCTCGCGCCCGCCGATGGCGGCGACCAGATGGTCCTCGACCACCGGCGCCTGCCATTTGACGGAGGCCGCCGTCTTGCCCTTCGGCACGCCGGCCACATCGCCGAGCGCGAAGATCTCCGGATAGGCGACGTGGCGGAGCGTCTTCTGGTCGACGGCCGCCCAGCCCTGGTCGGTCCATTTGTCGGTCCAGGAGAGGCCCGAGCGGCGGATCACCTCCGGCGCGCGCTGCGGCGGGATGACGTGGAGATAGTCGTAGCCCATCTCGACCCGGCTCGTGCCGGCCTCCTCCGCCTTCGTGAAGGTGGCGATCTTGCGGCCGGGGTCGACGCTGGCGAGCGTCATGCCGTGATGGGCGGCGATGCCGCGCCCGGAAAACAGCATGCGCACCTTCTCCGCGACGATCGGCACGGAGAACAGCGCCGGCTGCGGCGCGGCGTAATGCATCTCGAACCGGCCCCGGCCGACGCCGCGCCCGGCGATATCGTCGATCAGGAAGGCGTGCTTGAGCGGCGCGCCGGCGCATTTCATCTCGGTCGCCGGGCGGGTGAAGAGGCCGACGCCGCCCTCCGCGGCGAATTTCGCCGCCGCCTGCCAGGTGCGCGCCGCATGGTCCGGCCCGCCATAGAGCGCGCCGATGCCGTCCCGGCCGATCAGCTCCGGCGTAAAGCCCTCGATGGCGTCGTAGTCGAGCACCAGCCCCGGCGCGAGGACGAGGAAATCATAGGAAAGCGCCTGCCCGCCGGCCGTCGTCACCACCCTGGCGAGCGGATCGATCGCCGCGGCCGCCTCCTCCACCAGCCTCACGCGCCGGTCGAGCCAGTCGGCGGTGCGGCTGACCACGTAGTCCGCCGGCCGGAGCCCGGCGGCGACCAGCGACAGGCCGGGCTGGTAGAGATGCTCCCTGCGTGGGTCGACGACGGTGATCGACGCGCCGTCGAGCCGCCGCGCGAGCCGGTTGGCCAGTGTCGTGCCGGCCGCGCCCGCGCCGATGACGACGATGCGCGCCGCGGTCCTGACGGTCTGCGACGCCGCCCCGGCCGGCAGGGCGGCCGCGCCGAGGCCGGAGGCCGCCAGCGCGAGGAAGCCGCGCCGTCCCGTTGTGAAAGTCCCGATCCGTTTCATCGCATGTCCTCCCGTAAGAAGCTTCGCCATGTCTCAGGTGCGCAGCACCCGGTAGATCGCCGGAATGACCAGCACCGTCAGCAGGGTCGAGGACGCCAGCCCGAAGAGCAGCGAGATCGCCAGTCCCTGGAAGATCGGGTCGGTCAGGATCACCACCGCGCCGATCATCGCGGCCAGCGCCGTCAGCAGGATCGGCTTGAAGCGGATCGCCCCGGCCTCCAGCAGGATCTCGGTGAGCGGCCGCTCGCCTCCGGCCGTCGCGCGCGGGGCGTGGCGGATGAAGTCGACCAGCAGGATCGAGTTGCGCACGATGATGCCGGCGAGCGCGATGAAGCCGATCATCGAGGTGGCCGAGAAGGGCGCGCCGAACAGCCAGTGGCCGCCGAGGATGCCGATGAAGGTGAGCGGGATCGGCGTCAGGATGACCAGCGGCACCTTGAACGAGCCGAACTGCGCGACGACGAGGATATAGATGCCGAGCAGCGCGACGATGAAGGCCCCGCCCATGTCGCGGAACGTCACCCAGGTCACCTCCCATTCGCCGTCCCACAGCAGCGTCGGGGCGCGGTCGTCCTGCGGCTGGCCGTGCAGCGAGATCACGGGTTTCGTCAGCCCGGTCCAGTCTTGCGCATCGAGTTCCGCCTGCACCGCGAGCATGCCGTAGAGCGGCGCCTCGAAAGCGCCGGCAAGCTCGGCCGTCACCATCTCGGCCGGCCGGCCGTTGTGGCGGAACACCGGGAAGGAGGCCTTCTCCTCCTCGATCCGCACCACGTCGCCGAGCTCGACCACGCCGCGCTCGCCCGGCAGCAGGTTGGCCGGGATCGGGGTCGTCAGGAAATCTTCCGTGACGCGCCGCTCGGCCTTCGGCCGCTCCAGGCGGATCGGGACGGGCGCGCGGCCCTCGCCGCGATGCGAATAGCCGATCGTCGTGCCGCCGTTGAGGATGGCGAGCGTGTCGAAGACGTCGCTCTCCTGGACGCGGAAGAAATCGAGGTCGTCGCCGGAGATGCGCGCGCGCAGCCGCCGCGCCGCGATGCCGTAGGAATTGTCGACGTCGACGATGAAGGGCACGGCGCGGAACGCCGCCTCGACCTTCCCGGCCACCGCCCGCCGCGTCGCCGCGTCCGGGCCGTAGATCTCCGCCAGCAGCGTCGCCATGACGGGCGGGCCCGGCGGCGGCTCGACCACCTTGAGGCTGGTGCCCTCCGGCACGGCGACCGCCTTGATCCGCTCGCGGATGTCGAGGGCGATATCGTGGCTGGAGCGGCTGCGGCCGGCCTTGGGCAGGAGGTTGACGGCGACCTCGCCGAGATTGGGGTCGGTGCGGTAATAGGCGTGCCGCACGAGGCCGTTGAAGTTGAAGGGCGCGGCGGCGCCGGCATGGGTCTGCGCCGAGCGCACCTCGTCCATGCCGGTGACGATACCGGCGATGGCCTGGGCGACCGCGTCCGTCTCCTCGACGGAGGCGCCCTCCGGCAGGTCGATCATCACGGCGAGCTCCGACTTGTTGTCGAAGGGCAGCAGCTTCACCGTCACGTCCTTGGTGTAGAACAGCGCGAGCGAGCCGAGCGTCAGCGCGCCGACGGCGATGAGGAACAGCCAGCTCCGCGCCTTGGAGGCGAGGATCGGCCGGGCCGCCGCGGCATAGGCCCTGCCGAGCAGGCCGCCGCCATGGCCGGCATGGCCGGCGACCGGCGCTTTTCCGGCCGCCTTGAGCATCAGCCAGGGCGTCACCGTCACGGCGACGAAGAAGGAGAAGATCATCGCGGCCGAGGCGTTGGCCGGGATCGGGCTCATATAGGGCCCCATCATGCCGGAGACGAAGAGCATCGGCAGCAGCGCCGCGACCACCGTCAGCGTCGCGACGATGGTCGGGTTGCCGACCTCGGCGACGGCGGCGATCGCCGCGTCCTTGCGGGTGCGCCCGTCGGCCATGCCCCAGTGGCGCGCAATATTCTCGATCACCACGATCGCGTCGTCGACGAGGATGCCGATGGAGAAGATCAGCGCGAACAGCGAGACGCGGTTGAGCGTGTAGCCCATCACCCAGGAGGAGAACAGCGTCAGGAGGATGGTCACCGGGATGACCACGGCGACGACCAGCGCCTCGCGCCGGCCGATCGCCAGCCAGACGAGCGCGATGATCGACACGGTCGCAAGGCCGAGATGGTAGAGCAGCTCGTTCGCCTTCTCGTTCGCCGTCTCGCCGTAGTCGCGCGTCACCTCGACGGCGACGTTTTCCGGGATCAGCGAGCCCTCGAGCTCCCCGACGCGGTGGAGGATCGCCTCGGCGACCGTCACGGCGTTGGCCCCCGCCCGCTTGGCGATGGCCAGTGTGACGGCGGGCGCGCGCTGCGGCCCGGCCGCGCCGCGCGTCACCGTCGAGACCAGCGCCTCCTCGGGCGCGGTGACGAAATCGACCGTGGCGAGGTCGCGGACATAGACGGGGCGGCCGTCGCGCGCGGTGAGGACGAGGTTGCCGATCTCGGCGGGCGTCTTCAGGGTCTCGCCGGCCACCAGCATGACCTCGCCGCCGCCCTCGCGCACGCGGCCGGCCGGGAAGGCGCGGTTGGCGCCCTGCACCTTGCCGGCGAGCTGCTGCAGCGTCACCCCGTAGAGCGCCAGCCGCGCCGGATCCGGCGCGATGCGGATGCGCTCGCCCGCCTCGCCGACGAGATAGCTGAGGCCGACATTATCGATCCTGGCGATCTCGTTGCGCAATTCGCGCGCGACGCGGGTGAGGAGGCCGGCGTCGACCGCCTCGCCGCCGATGCCGGGCCGCGGCGTCAGCGTCAGCGAGACGATGGCGACGTCGTCGATGCCGCGGCCGACGATCAGCGGCTCGGGGATGCCGACGGGGATGCGGTCCATGTTGGCGCGCACCTTGTCGTGCACGCGCAGCACGGCGGCGTCCGGCGAGGTGCCGACGAGGAAGCGGGCCGTCACCAGCACGCCGTCGTCCTGCGACTGCGAATAGACGTGCTCCACCCCGTCGATGCCCTTGACGATGGTCTCCAGCGGCTCGGCGACCAGCTTGACGGCGTCCTCGGCGCGCAGCCCGTCGGCCCGCACGCGGATGTCGACCATCGGCACGGAGATCTGCGGCTCCTCCTCGCGCGGCAGCGAGACGAGGGCGAGAAGGCCGAAGGCGAAGGCGGCGATGAGGAACAGGGGCGTGAGCGGGGAGGCGATGAAGGCGCGCGTCAGCGCGCCGGCAAGGCCGTCGCGGGGGGCGCCGGTCATGGGACCTCCACCGTCTCGCCGGGCGCAAGGCCCGAGACGATCTCGACGAAGGCGCGGCCGTCGCGCTCGACATGCTCGCCGGCGACAACCGCCCGCTCGCTCGTCGCCGCGCCGCTGCCGGCCCGCACGAAATCCATGCCGTGCCGCGTCGTCACGGCCGCGGCGGGAACGAGGATCGCCCGCCGCTCGCCGACCGGCAATTCGACCAGCACCCGCGCGTCGACGAAGGCGGTGTCGAGCGCGTCGGCCTCGACATCGGCGATCACCCGGCCGTTCTCGATGCGAGGATAGACCTTGGCGAGCCGCCCGGCGACCTCGCCGGCGGCCGTGGTGATGCGGATCGCCGCGCTCTCTTCCAGCGCGCCGGCATGGCGCTCGGGGACGGCGAGCCGCAGGTAGAAGCCGCCGCCGCCGATCGTCGCCACCGCCTCGCCGCCCATGATCACGCCGCCCTTGGTGACGGGCGTCGCCAGCACGCGGCCGGCGAGCGGGGCGAGCACGTCGCCCTCCGCCTGCTGCTGGAGGACGACGGATTTCTGCGCCTCGGTCGCGGCGATCTGGTTGCCGGCGACGTCGACATCGGTGCGGAGCTGGTCGAGGCGCTGGGCCGTCGCCACGCCGCGCCGGCTCAGCGACTGGCCGCGCGCCAGCTCGGTCTCGGCCCGCTCGAGCTGCGCCCGCAGCGCCGAGAGCTGCGCGTCGATGGCCGCCACCTGGAAGGCGAGCTTGTTGTCGCGCACGGCGGCGATGCGCTCGCCCGCCTCGACGGTATCGCCCTCGCTTACCAGCAGCTCGACCACCGTGCCGCCGATGCGGGCGCGGGCCGGCACGACGTTGCGCGGCTCGATCCGGCCGTAGACGGCCTTCCACTCGGTCAGCGGCACCGCCTCGACCGTGACCGGACCGGCCATGGCGGGCGAGGCGGCAAGCACCAGGATGAGGGGCATGATCAGGCGCATGACAGGCCTCAGAACGCCGTGCCGGGCTTGATGCCGAGCCGGCGCATGATCATCGCCGCCGGGCAGAAGCCGGTGAAGGACGATTGCAGCAGGTTGGCGCCGACGAAGACCGTCAGCCAGACGAAATAGGGCGACACCCAGACGGTCAGCGCGACCGACAGGAGGATCATGGCGCCGGCGAAGGCGAGGACGGAGCGATCGAGGGTCATTGCAAATCTCCTTCAAGACAGTGTATATACCAATATACGTATTATCGAAGATACAGCAAGCCTAAAGTGAGACCGCGTCACGGGCCGTGCCCTCCACGGAATTCGCGCCTTGACCCTCATCTTCGCGCCGCCGTATATTCGCAGCAATGAGGATCGATCTGGACATCATGCAGGGCGCAGCCAACGACGCCAGCGAGCTCCTGAAGGCATTGGCGAACCGGCATCGCCTGCTGATCCTGTGCCAGTTGCTGGACGGCGAGAAATCGGTGGGGCAACTGGCGGAATTCCTCGGCATCCGCGATTCCACCGTGTCGCAGCATCTGTCGCTGCTGCGCCGCGACCGGCTGATCGCCGGCCGGCGCGACGGGCAGACCATCTGGTATCACATCGAGAGCGCGCCGGCCCGCGAGGTGCTGAACGCCCTCTACCGTTCCTATTGCGAGCCGCGGGCCACTCCCTAGACTCGCGCCGCCGCCCGCCGGGCCGCGCGCTCCGCGCTCAACAACGGGAAGGGCGCGGGCTTTGCCAGCGCCCCGACATGGACCGACAGGAACGTCATCCACGCCGCCGACCAGCCGAGACCCGCGGCCGGCAGCCAGAACGGCCCCTGCCCCGGCAGTTCCGCAAGGCCGCGCGCCAGCGCCGCGGCGAAGATCAGCGCGAGGGCGATCCAGTGGCGGCGGCGGGGCGCGAGCTCCGCGCCCGCCGGCCGCCGCATCGTCACGCGCGCGGCGACCGCGAGGATCATCGGCCCCATCACCGCCATGGTGAGGACATGCACCTGCGCCACCTCCGGCATCAGCCCGCAGCGCGTCACGACGACGGCGAGGATGCCCGGAACGAGGCCGGCATAGGCGAGGCAGAGCATGCGGTTCGCCGGCCCGAGCCGCAGGCCGCCGAGGCCGGCGACGACGACCCAGGGCAGCGTGGCGAGCAGCGCCAGCGTGCCGATGCTCCCCTCGTGCAGGAGGCCCATCGCCAGCAGCGCGGCACCCGGTCGGGAGGGCAGCCGGCGCGGCGCGCCGAGGCCGCGCCGGCGGCGCGATTCGGCGCAGAAGGCGGCGACGAGCCGTCCCCCGACGAGGAAGACGAGCGCCGCCAGCGCCATCGGCACGCGGCCGGCGAGCTCCGGCCGGACGACGACCAGCGCCTCCGCCGCGACGAGCAGCAGCGGCGTCACGGCGAGCGGCGCCTTGTCCCATCGCCCCACCTGCAGGACGGGCCGGAGGATCATCGCGGCGACCGGCAGCGGAAGGAGGAGGACGGGCCACAGGTCGCCCGGAAAGCCCAGCGAGGCCAGCCGCCCGCCGAGGGCGAGCGCAGCGGCGCACAGAACGGCCGGCGCGGGAAGGCAGTGTCCCGTCCAGGCCTTCTGCGCCGTTATGACATAGCCGCAGACGGCCAGGCCGCCGAAGCCTAACAGGCCCAGCCGGGCATGCGCGAGCCGCGGCTCCTCCAGCCCGAGAAGCCAGAGCCACGGCAGCGCGACGGCCATCACCGCGGCGAGCGCGAAGAACACGCCCGCCGGATGGGCGATCAGCAGCGGACGGTCTCTTCCCTTGCTCTCCACGCGCCGCGCCTTTCCGGGAATGCTGGCGGTTCAGCCCGGCGAGGGGCGGAAGGCCTTCACGCGGGCGGGATCGGTGTCGATCCGGCCCGCGCCGATCAGGTCGAGGCAATAGGGCACCGCGGCGAAGACGGCCTCGAGGCCGAGGCGGATCGAGGCAGGCCTGCCGGGCAGGTTGATGATCAGCGCGCTGCCGCGCGTGCCGGCCGTCTGCCGCGACAGGATCGCCGTCGGCGTCTGCTCTAGGCCGGCGCGGCGCAACTGCTCGCCGAAGCCCGGCAGTTCGCGGGTGACGACCGCGCGCATGGCCTCCGGCGTCTCGTCGCGCGGGGCGGGCCCGGTCCCGCCGGTCGTCAGGATAAGGCCGGCGCGCGCCTCGTCGCACAGCGCCAGAAGCGCGTCGCGCACGGGGAGGACGCCGTCCGGGACGATGCGCCGGACGATCTCGAAGGGCGTGACGATCGTCTCACGCAGCCATGCCTCGACGGCCGGGCCGCTGAGGTCCTCGTACTGCCCGCGGCTGGCGCGGTCCGATACGGTGACGACGCCGATCAGCATGCCGGCGCCAGGAAGAGGGAGGAGAAGCCGCTTGCCGGATAGACCGCGCGGACCGGCTCGACGCCGGAAGGCAGCGCGAAGGGCGCGAGCCCGGCGAGCAGCTCGTCCAGCACGATGCGCAATTGCAGGCGCGCGAGGCCCGCGCCGGGGCAGACATGGATGCCCGCGCCATAGAGCAGGTTGCGCGACTGGTCGCGCCCGGGACGGTATTCCTCCGCCTCGGGGAAGACCGCGCCGTCACGGTTGGCCGAGGCCCACATCACGGTGATCCGCTCCCCGGCCGGAAGCGTGCGCCCGCCCAGCGTCACCGCGCGCGTCGTGACGCGGCGGTTGGAGACGAGCGGCCCGTGCAGGCGCAGGATCTCCTCGATGGCCGGCGCGCGCCGGTCGGGCTCGCGGCGCAGCAGGTCCTGCACATCGGGGCGCCCGGCGAGGAAATGCAGGACGATGCCGACGCAGGCGGCGATGGTTCCCAGCTCGCCCACCGTCCAGTTGCGCAGGATGCTGACGATCTCGCCATGCTCCAGCCGCCGCCCCTCGACGGTCTGGCGCAGCAGGCAGGTGGTCAGGTCGTCGCCGGCGGCGGGGCCGGCCCGCTCGCGCAGGTCGAGCTGCGCGCGGATATGGCCGTCGAATTCCAGCGCGACGGCCGCCATGGCCGCGGCGTCGCGGGCGAGCGTCGCCGCGCGGTTGCGGTAGATCCATTGCAGCAGCGGGGCATGCAGGCTGTCGGGCCAGCCGAGGAAGCCGCACTGGACGCGCACCGCATAGGGCTCGGCGAAGTCCCGGACGACGTCGCCGGACGGGGTCGCGCCGATCTCCGCCACGAGGTCGCGGGCGATGCGGCGGAACACCGGCTCGAAGGCCGCAATGCGCTCCGGCGCGAAATAGGGCTCGATCATCGCGCGATAGAGCGTGTGCTGCGGCGGGTCCATGCCGTTCGGCACGGAGGGATGGCGCGACACGACGTTGCTGAAGGTCTCGTGGTCCTGAAGGACCCGCTCGACGTCGCGGTGGCCGAAGAGCGACCAGCCGAGATAGTCGCTATGGGCGACCGGGCAGGTCTTGCGCATGCGGTCATAGGCGCGGATCTGGTCGCGCTGCACCTGCGGCTCGCGCGGGTCCCAGTCGACCGGGCATCCGCCCGCGCTCCAGCCCGGCTCACGGGCCTCCTGGACTTGTCTTGCCATGCGTTCTCACCGTTTTTGGTCGGCGCAGCTAGAGCAGCGGACGGGGCCGCGGTCTTTGTCGCCTCACAAAGAACTTCGCGTCAGAGCGCGCCGCGGAGCTATTGACAAGTCGGCCCACATGGCGCTTGATGCCTCATCCAGTAAGACGGACAGACGTCCACTATACTGGACTTACGAATTCCTATGGGGGGGGAACACCATGACCATTTCCTTTCGCGCCGGCGCGCTGTCGCTGGCCGTTTCCGCCGCGCTGCTGTCCACGCCGGCTTTCGCCGACGGCAGCAAGCTCGATGAAGTCATCGCCCGCGGCCACCTGATCCTCGGCACCGGCAGCACGAACGCGCCCTGGCACTTCAAGAGCGCGGAAGACAAGCTGCAGGGCTTCGACGTCGACATGGGCCGCATCGTCGCCAAGGCGCTGTTCGGCGATCCGGACAAGATCGAATATGTCAACCAGTCGTCCGACGCGCGCATCCCGAACATCACCACGGACAAGGTGGACATCACCTGCCAGTTCATGACGGTGACGGGCGAGCGCGCCCAGCAGATCGCCTTCACCATCCCCTACTATCGCGAGGGCGTCGGCCTGATGCTGAAGGCGGACGGGCAATATGCCGACTATGCGGCGCTGAAGGCGGCGGGTTCCTCCGTCACCATCTCCGTGCTGCAGAACGTCTATGCCGAGGACATGGTGCATGCCGCGCTGCCCGACGCGGCGGTCGACCAGTACGAATCCGTCGACCTGATCTACCAGGCGCTGGAATCCGGCCGCGCCGATGCGGTCGCCACCGACCAGTCGTCGCTCGCCTGGTACATGACGCAGAATCCCGGCCGCTACAAGGACGCCGGCTACGGCTGGAACCCGCAGACCTATGCCTGCGGCGTCAAGCGCGGCGACCAGGACTGGCTGAACTTCGTCAACACCGCCCTGCACGAGGCCATGACCGGCGTCGAGTTCGACTTCTATGCCACGTCCTTCAAGACTTGGTTCGGCAAGGAGCTGACGCCGCCGCAGATCGGCTTCCCCGTCGAGTTCAAGTAAGCCGAATTCAAGCAATCGTCGAGGGAGCGGGGCCTGTCCCCGCTCCCCGGGCCGGGATGACCTGACATGGGCTACACGCTGAATTTCGCCGCCGTCTGGCGCAGCTTCGACCTCCTGCTCAGCGGCCTTGCGCTGAGCCTCGGCCTTGCGGTCGTCTCCATCTTTATCGGCGCCGCCATCGGCCTTGCCGTCGCCTTCGCGCTGACCTCGAAGAGCCGGCTGGCCGGCGTGCCGGCGCGGCTCTACGTGACGGTCATCCGCAACCTGCCGATCCTCGTCCTGGTGCTCTTCGCCTATTTCGCCCTGCCGCAGATGGGTTTCCGCCTCGGCAAGATCGAGAGCTTCGTGCTGGTGCTGTCGCTCTATTCGGGCGCCTATCTCGCCGAGGTGTTCCGCGCCGGCCTCTTGTCCATCCCGCGCGGCCTGACGGAGGCGGGGCTCGCCATCGGCCTCACGCCGATGCAGATCCGCGGCTCGATCATCGCGCCGCTGATGCTGCGCAACGTGCTGCCCTCGCTCTCCTCCACGGTCATCTCGCTGTTCAAGGACACCTCGCTCGCCGCGGCCATCGCCGTGCCGGAGCTGACCTTTGCCGCGCGCAAGATCAACGTGGAGAGCTTCCGCGTCATCGAGACCTGGATGGTGACCTCGGCCCTCTATGTCGCCACCTGCTTCCTCATCGCCGCCCTGCTGCGCCAGGTCGAGCGGCGGCTGGCCCTGCCGAGGTGAACCCGATGTCCTCCTTCGCCTTCCTCGAACAGCTCTGGATCGCCCGCTACGTCATCCTGACGGGCCTCGGCACCACGGTATCGATCTCGCTGCTCGCCATCGTCGCCGGCTCGCTCGCCGGCGTCCTCGTCGGCCTCGCCCTCGTCTATGGCGGGCGGGTGCTGCGCCTCGTCGTGCGCGCCTATACCGATATCGTGCGCGGCACGCCCGTGCTGGTGCTGGTGCTGGCGAGCTACTATGTCTCCGCCGCCGCCGGCGTCGATCTCGGCCCCTTCTCGGCCGGCATCCTGGCGCTCGCCGTGTTCTGCTCCTCGCATATCGGCGAGATCGTCCGCGGCGCGCTGCAGGCCATTCCCAAGGGCCAGACCGAGGCCGCCAAGGCGATCGGCCTCACCTTCGGCCAGACCTTCACCTCGGTGCTCTGGCCGCAGGCGCTGCGCCAGTGCCTGCCGGCCTGGGTCAACACGGCGGCCGAGATGGTCAAGGCCTCCACGTTGCTGTCGGTGATCGGCGTCGCCGAGCTCCTCCTGCGCACGCAGGAGATCATCTCGCGCAACTTCATGAGCCTCCAGTTCTATTTCCTGGCTGGCGCGCTCTATTTCATCGTCAATTTCGGCATCGAGCGGCTCGGCAAATATGTTGAGCGCAAGACCGCCCTGCCGTCCTGAGGAGACCCCGATGGCCAAGACCATTCTCGACATCAAGGGCCTGCGCAAGACCTATGGCCGGAACGAGGTGCTGAAGGGCGTCGACTGCGCCGTGGAGGAAGGCGAGGTGATCTCGATCATCGGCTCGTCCGGCTCCGGCAAGACGACCATGCTGCGCTGCATCAACATGCTGGAGGAATTCGAGGGCGGCACGATCCGCCTCGACGGCGAGGAGATCGGCTACCATGTCGAGGGCACGACGCGCCGGCGCAAGAGCGAGAAGGAGATCGCCCGCCAGCGCGCGCTGACCGGCATGGCCTTCCAGCAGTTCAACCTCTTCCCCCATATGAGCGCGGCGGAGAACGTAATGCTCGGCCTCGTCAAGGTGAAGAAGATGGCGAGGGCAGAGGCCCGCGCCATCGCCGAGAAATGGCTCGACCGGGTCGGCCTCGCCGCCCGCACCGACCACTATCCCGGCCAGCTTTCCGGCGGCCAGCAGCAGCGCGTCGCCATCGCCCGCGCCATCGCCATGTCGCCGCGCCTGATGCTGTTCGACGAGGTGACCTCGGCGCTCGACCCCGAGCTGGTCGGCGAGGTGCTGCAGGTCATCAAGGGCCTTGCCGCCGACGGCATGACCATGCTGCTCGTCACCCACGAGATGCGCTTCGCCTTCGAGGTCTCCTCGCGGGTCATCTTCATGAACCAGGGCGTCATCTGCGAGGAGGGCGACCCGAGGGACATGTTCGTGCGGCCGAAGACCGAGCGTCTCGCCGAATTCCTGAAAACCTCCAGCTTCAACTGAGCCAGATCCAACCAAGAAAGAGAAATATCCCATGACGATCAAGCGTTATGGCGCCGGGGAAACCGGCGCCGGCGGCCAGCCGCTTCCCTTCGCCCGCGCCACCGAGGCGGCGGGCTGGCTCTATGTCTCCGGCCAGGTGCCGATGGAAAAGGGCGAGATCGTCTCCGGCGGCATCGTGGCGGAAAGCCGCAAGGCCATCGAGAACATGATCGCCATCCTGCACGAGGCCGGCTACGGCGTCGAGGACATCGTGCGCATCGGCGTCTGGCTCGACGACCCGCGCGACTTCTGGAGCTTCAACGGCGTCTATGCCGAATATTTCGGCAAGAACCCGCCGGCCCGCGCCTGCGTGCAGTCGCGCATGATGGTCGATTGCCGGGTGGAGATCGACTGCGTCGCCTATCGCGCCGACCGCGCCTGACCCTCCCGCAACGGCGGGCGCGTCACGCCCGCCGTTCGTTTCGCCGCGGCCAATCCCCTGCCCTGCAGGAGCGGCCGCTCGATCAGGGCATAGGCACCAAGCCCGACGGCCACGCCGATCAAAGTCGATAGGGCGAAGGTGATCGACGGGGCGAGGCCGAGGGCCGCGCCCGCCTTCGCCGCGACGGAGATCGCGAAAGTGTGCCACAGATAGATCGAATAGGACGCCGCGCCCATGAGGGCCGGGATCCTCAGCCGGGCCACGCCGCCCCGCGCCTCCAGCGAGGCCGTGCCGTAGACGAGGGCGGCGGCGAGCGGGCCGCAGCGCCATTCGTCGAAGGGCAGCTTCAGGATGCCGATCGCCGCAAAGCCCGCCAGCGCCGCCGCGACGAGGGCCAGCGCCCAGAGCCGGCTTACGACACGGCCGGCGAGCCAGAGCCGGCCGATCAGCATGCCGGCGACGAATTCCAGGATGATCGGCCGCGTATAGGTGACGAAAAGCGCATCATCGCTCTTCACCGCGACGCCCAGCGCCACCAGCAGCAGGAAGACCAGCGCGACGGCGGCGAGCCGCAGGCGGGCCGGCAGCGGCAGGCAGGCGGCGAAGACGGCGTAGAAGAACATCTCGTAGTTCAGCGTCCAGCCCTGCACCAGCACCGGCCAGACCTCCCCGCTGCTCGGCGAGCGCAGCGGCACGAAGAATAGCGACGCGGCGACATGGCCGGCCGTCAGCACCAGATTGGGGAACAGGCCGGCCAGCGCGCCCGCCGCCATGACCCCGGTCGCCAGCCAGTAGACGGGCACGATGCGCCGGAGGCGTTCCTTGAGGAAGCGGCCGGGCGAGACGGGACGCCGCTCGGCGATCACCCACATGATGAAGCCGCTGATGACGAAGAACACGTCGACGCCCGCCGCGCCGATGGCGAAGGCATGGCCGCTGCGCTCGGCGGCGTGGAACAGCACGACCGCCAGCGCGGCGAAGGCGCGCAGATACTGGATGCCGTAGAGCGTCCCTTTCGGCGCGGCGGCGGGCGTCATGCCGGCACCAGGCGGGCGAGGACCGGGCGGACCGCCGCGCGGCGCCGCCCGTCCGCCACCTTGCCGGCGGCGAAATAGAGCAGGAAGGAGCCGACGTGATAGGGGTTGAGGATATCGATCTCGACGAAGGTGCGCACCGCCAGCAGCGCCGCGACGGAAAACAGCACCAGCGCCTCGCGATCGCGCGCCACCGTCAGCAGCCGGCGCAGATGCCCCGTCAGCGTGGCGACGAGCACCGCCGAGAGCAGCAGGCAGCCGATCAGCCCGGTCTCGACCGTGGCGGCGATGAAGGTGTTGTGGAAATGGAAGCCGCTGCGCCCGGCGATGAAGAAGGCCGCCCAGAGCCGCTCCGCCTCGGCGAAACCCTGCACCCAGAAGGCCTGGTAGCCGATGCCGACGAGAGGCGCCTCGCCCGCCGCCGCGATGCCCTGCTGCCAGAGGAAGGTGCGGCCGGTGAGCGTCGCGTCCTTGCCGAAGGCGCCCAGCACCAGCTCGAAGCCGCCGCCATAGGCGGCGGCGAGGCCGGCCAGCACGGTGACGACGGCGAGCGCCGCAAACAGCATCCTGCGGTGGAGCGGCGCCAGCATCTCGAGCGCCCGCAGCGCGAGGCAGAGGCCGGCGACGGCCACGGTGGTGAGCACGGAGGTCGCCGATTGCGAGGCCTTCAGGCAATAGAGCGCGATGAGGATGCAGCCGAGCGCCGCCAGCTTCCAGACGCCGCGCTCCCGGCCGAGGAAGAGCGCCGAGACGGCGAGGAGCACGGCGAGCGAGGCGTAGAAGCCGAGCTGGTTCTTCGAGGCGAAGGCGCCGACGAAGCTGTAGGTGCCGTCGAGCGGATCGAGATGATAGACGCCGAAGGCCAGCGAATAGAGCAGCACCAGCCCCGTGCCGACGAGCCCGCCGCGCACCAGCGTGCGCGTGCCGACGACGCGCATGGCGATCAGCGCGCAGACGACATGGGAGAGATATTGCACCGCCGCCCGCGCCGAGACGCCCGGCGCCTGCGACCAGAAGACGGAGAGGCAGGCGAAGAGCGCGAAGGCGAGGATCCACAGATAGCGCCGGTAATTGCCGAGCACGCGCCTGTAGTCGACCGCGACCAGCGGCAGCCACAGGGCGTAATAGGCGAGGATCGACACCGGGCCGAAGCGGAAGGAATAGGCGAAGACGAAGAAGGACAGCGCCACGGCGAGCGCGCCATAGGCCTCGTTGCCGTCCGGTCCGATTAGCCGCGTCTTGGCGATCCGCATCACTGGGTCGCCAGGTTGAGGTCCACCTTGACGACGTCGCCGGGCAGCACCGGCGTCGTCTCGGTGGCGCGGATCTCCTCGGCCTTGCCCTTCACCGTGCGCAGGATCGAGTAGCCGATATTGGCGGCGGAGAGCCCGCCCTTGAGGTTGGCGGCATCGGCCGACTGCATCAGCGCCTCGGACATCAGGTCGCGGCTGGTGGCGAGCTTCAGCGTCAGCGTGTCGAGTTCCTGCTCGGTGTTCTGCAGCTCCTGCGCCAGTTGGGCGTCCCAGTCGTTCTGCAAATTCGTCTCGTCCTGCGCGGCCTTGTTGATATCCTGCTTCGCCTTCAGCGAGGCCGTGTCGATATCGAGCAGGGCGGCCTGCAGGTCGGCCGTGCGCTGTTCCAGCGCAAGGCGCCGGGAGCTGATGGCGAGGCCCTTCTCGGCGAGCGCGTCCATCTTGGAAAGGTCGCCCTGGACCAGTTCGAGCTGGCGGGTCTGGGTCTCGGATTTCTTGCCGAGCGAGGCGATCTCCTTGTCGAGCAGCGCCTTGAGGTCGGTAAGCGCCGTCAGTTGCAGCCGCAGCCGCTTCTCCCGCGAGGCCATCAGCGCCTTCTCGCTCTCAAGGATCGCCCGCGCCTCGTCCGATCCGCCGAGCTCCTTCGGCATGGCGATGTCCGTCGCCCCGCTCATCTCGGCGGCGATGCGCGCGCGGCGGATCAAGAGGCGGTTGCGCTCGGCGACATGGACGGCGGCCTCGCCCTCCGAGCGCAGGAAATCGCGGGCGAAGCGCTGGCCGGGATCGGCGCGCCTCAACCCGCCGCCGAAGCTGACGGCCTTCAGCACCGTCAGGCCCGGCGCATAGGGATAGGCCCCCGGCGTCTGCACCTCGCCGGCGATGTAGATCGGCCGGTACTCGGCGATCTCCACCGAGGCCGAGGGCAGATCCTTGAGGCCGAAGAGCACCTGCATCTTCTGGCCGATATCGGCGGAAAGCTCCGCCGCCGTGCGGCCGTCGGCCGGAAGCTGGCCGATGAACGGCAGCGACAGCGCGCCGTCCGCGCCGATGCTGTAGTCGCCGCTGACGGCGCTCCAGTCGCGGATCGCCCCCTCGGCGGTCTGCCATTCCGCGACGCGGATGCGCAGCTTGTCCATCACGCCGAGCCGGTATTCCTCCGCCGCCGCCGGCCCGGCGGAAAGCACGAGGGCGAAAGCGAGGCCACAGAGCGCCTTGTTCGGGATCGTCTTCATGGCTGTCTCCGGAATATCAGTAGCTGCCGCGCGACAGGCAGACGGCCGGGATGGTGCGCGCGACGATGACGAGATCGGCGGCGAGCGACCAGTTGCGGACATAATGCGTGTCGAAGGCGACGCGGGCGGCATAGGAGACGTCGTTGCGGCCGCTGACCTGCCACAGGCCCGTCAGGCCGGGGCGGCTGCGCAGGTAATAGACGGCGGAGGCCTCGTAGAGCTCCAGCTCGTCCTCCACGACGGGGCGCGGGCCGACGATGCTCATCTCGCCCTTCAGGATATTGATGAGCTGCGGCAGCTCGTCGAGGCTGAGCTTGCGCAGCACCGTGCCGACGACGGTGACGCGCGGATCGTCCTGCAGCTTGCGCGTGGCGCGCCATTCGGCGAGCGCCTCCGGGTTTTGCTCCAGATGGCGCTGGAGAAGGGCGTCGCCGTCCTCCGCCATGGTGCGGAACTTCAGGCAGCGGAAGGCCGATCCGTTGTAGCCGATGCGGCGGTGGCCATAGAAGACGCGGCCGCCGTCGGAATATTTCACCAGCGCCATGATCAGCACGAAGATCGGGCTGAGCAGGACGAGGGCGGCAAGCGCCGCCAGGATATCGAAGCTGCGTTTCGACATGCCCCCCACCGGCGGAGCGCCGGCTGCAACCGAAGTGAAAAACGGCGAACTGGCCGATCGTGTCGCGGACTTCATAGAGATGGCTCCATTGGATTTTGCGATAGGGTCGGGTCCCTCGGACGCGCATATCCAATGCGGACTGTATGGTCACAGTTTGTTCTTCGCCGCCCTGCCCACCGAATTGTTCGCCTGCAGATGGCATTTAAGGAAATTTTGATATTCGTTTCCGCTGCGTATTGAAGTATCCGTCAAGCAACGAAACAGGATTTTGAGCCGATGGAAACTTGATAAATCGGAATTCTTCATGTCATCGAGGAAAAGTCACTTGTTCTTACCGAATCGACACCGCTGAATGTACGTATCTATACGCAAATTTTCCGCTGGAGAACGGACGAGAGACGCGCCGATACCTGAAAATCGACGGCGATATCGCGGTGCAATATTATATTGCGCCGCACATCATCCCGTTAGAATCCGCTCATATTGTAATAAAGTGTGATCGCGCAGCCCGCCCCGCCGCAACCCCATGGCTGCGCCGCCGGCCGGCGCACTCGCCCATTCGGCGCATTTTCCGCCGGGTGCGGGGAAAGGGCGACCAAATCGCGGCAGGAAGGGGGCCGGCGCGATTCTCGAGGCGGCCACAACCGGCGCGCACTGGCTGATCCTGGCGATTGCATGCCGCCGCGCCGCACCCTATAGTTCGGGCCAGCCTCTAACGAGAAGGCGGATCCATCGATGACACCTGTGCCGGAAACCAAATGGCGGGACAGCACGGCCTATGCGCCGCGCTTCTTCCTCAGCATGGCGATCGCGCTCGCGGCCTTCGCGACGATCACCTATATCGGCACGGGCTCCCTCGCGACGACCGCCATCCGCACGCTGGTCTGCGCCGTCCTCATCCAGGCGGGTTATTTCCTGACCCTGCTCTTTCTCGTCCGGCGCGCCGCCAAGGCGCGCAAGGCCGGCGAGGCGGAACCCGAAAAGCCGAAGGCCAAGGTCGCCGTGTCGATGAACGAACCGGGCCATTCCAAGCCCTGATCGGCGGCCCTGATCCGCTCGCCGGCCGCCCTCTCGCCCGCCGGGCCGTTTTTGTGCCCCCTTTGCCTTTCATGCTGCATCGCAGCGCGGCGCGCCCGCGCGAAGGTCAATGCGTGAGGGAGGTCCGCCATGCGCCCGGATGAGAAGGTCTGCGTCATCATCGCCGCGAGGAATGCCGAGAAGACGATCGGCCGGGCCGTGCGCTCTGCGCTGGCCGAGCCGGAGGTCGGCGAGGTCGTGGTGGTGGACGACGCCTCGCAGGACCGCACCATGGCGGCAGCGGCCGCCGCCGACGACGCCACCCGGCGGCTCGACATCATCCGCTTCCGCGTCAATCGCGGGCCCTCGGCCGCCCGCAACCATGCCATCGCCGTGTCCCGCGCGCCGCTGATCGCCGTCCTCGATGCGGACGACTTCTTCTTTCCCGGCCGCTTCCGGCGCATGCTCGCCTGCCCCGACTGGGATTTCATCGCCGACAATATCGCCTTCATGGAGGAGGCCGACCCCGCCCGGCGGCCGGACGATTTCGCGCCGCAGCCGCGCCGGCTCGGCCTCACCGACTTCATCCTCGGCAACATCTCGCGCCGCGGCGCGCCGCGCGGCGAGCTCGGCTTCCTCAAACCCGTCATGCGCCGCGCCTTCCTCGACGCCCACGACCTGCGCTACCGCGAGGACATGCGGCTCGGCGAGGACTACGAGCTTTACCTGCGCGCGCTGATCGCCGGCGCGCGCTACACGGTCATCGAGAGCTGCGGCTACGGCGCAGTGGTGCGCGCCGATTCGCTGAGCGGGCAGCACCGCACGCACGACCTCAAGATCCTGCACGCGGCCGAGCGCGCGATCCTTTCCGCCGGAAACGTGCCGCCGGAGGCGGCCGGGGCGATGCGCCGCCACTGCCGCCAGATCGGCCGGCGCCACGCGCTGCGCCATTTCCTCGACCGCAAGCGCGAGAACGGCGCGGGCGCGGCCCTCGCCTATGCCGCCGGCAATCCCTCGGCCCTGCCCGCCATCGCCGGCGGCATCCTGCGCGACAAGCTGGCGGCCGCGCGCCGGCGGATGCGCCCGACGCCGCCCGCGCCGCGCGAGGGCCTGCGCTACCTGCTGCCGGCGGGACGGTAGCACCCGGCCACGCCTTGCGCCCGTCCTCCATCGAATCACCTCGCATCAGGCCCGTCACAAGAGCCTTCGCCACCCGCGTCGGGCGCGAAGAATAGGGCACGTCTACCTTCGCGTTTCCTCCACCCTCCGGAACTCCTGTCATGGACCCCGGCGAGGCATGCCTCGCGCCAGCCTGGCCTGCGAATTAACCTTTTGTTAACCATTTCACCGCTACATCGGGGCTACCGAAAATTAACCAAGATGACTGACGTGTTAACTCAACCCCGGCCGATCCGCCTCAAGGGGCGGTCCTTCCTTGCGCTTGCGCTGACCCCGGAGCTGCCCTTCGAGGACTGGCTGCGGCGGCTCGACGGCCTCGCCGCCCGCTCGGCCGGCTTCTTCCTTCGCCGGCCGGTGGTGCTGGACGTCGAGGGGCTGGACGTCGACCGGGCGGAGCTTCGCGCCCTCGTCGACCAGCTCAACGCCCGCAACGTGCGTGTCATGGGCATCGAGGGCGCGCGCTCCTCGCAGCTCGGCCCCGACATGCCGCCCGCCATGGCCGACGGACGCCCGGCGGGCGACGTCGAGGCCCCGGCGGACGAGCCGGCGGAAAAGGCCGCGGCGGTCGAGCCGGCAAGGCCGGCCGCGCCCGCCGCCGCCGCAGCGCCGGCCCAGACGGTGCCGTCGCTGGTCGTCTCGCGGCCGGTGCGCTCCGGCCAGTCGATCTTCTTCCCGGAAGGGGACGTCACCATCATCGGTTCCGTCGCCTCGGGCGCGGAGATCGTCGCCGGCGGCTCGATCCACGTCTACGGCCCCCTGCGGGGCCGGGCGATGGCGGGCACGACGGGCAACGCCGCCGCGCGCATCTTCTGCCGCAAGCTGGAGGCCGAGCTGATCGCCATCGACGGTTTCTACAAGACGGCGGACGACATGGAGCCCGAGCTGCGCGGCAAGCCCGTCCAGGTCTGGCTGGAAGGCGAAACCATTAAGGCCGCGACACTCGGCTGACGAAACCCAACGCACTGGAGACACATATGGGCAAGGTAATCGTTGTCACATCGGGCAAGGGCGGCGTCGGCAAGACGACATCGTCGGCCGCGCTCGGCGCCGCGCTGGCGCAGAACGGCGAGAAGGTCGTGGTCGTCGACTTCGATGTCGGCCTGCGCAACCTCGACCTCGTCATGGGCGCCGAGCGCCGCGTCGTCTACGACCTCGTCAACGTCATCCAGGGCGAGGCCAAGCTCACCCAGGCGCTGATCCGCGACAAGCGGGTCGAGACGCTCTACCTGCTGGCCGCCTCGCAGACCCGCGACAAGGACAACCTGACGCCCGAGGGCGTCGAGAAGGTCATCGCCGCCCTGAAGAACGCCTTCGACTGGGTGATCTGCGACAGCCCGGCCGGCATCGAGCGCGGCGCGACGCTCGCCATGCGCCATGCCGACATCGCCATCGTCGTGACCAATCCGGAAGTCTCGTCCGTGCGCGATTCGGACCGCATCATCGGCCTGCTCGATTCCAAGACGGAGAAGGCGGAGAACGGCGAGCGCATCGAAAAGCACCTGCTGCTCACCCGCTACGACGCCGCCCGCGCCGAGCGCGGCGACATGCTGAAGGTCGAGGACGTGCTGGAGATCCTCTCGATCCCGCTGCTCGGCATCATCCCGGAAAGCATGGACGTGCTGCGCGCCTCCAATGTCGGCGCCCCGGTGACGCTGGCCGACGGCCGCTCCGCCCCGGCGCTCGCCTATTTCGAGGCGACGCGGCGGCTGAAGGGCGAGAACCTGCCGATGACCATCCCCGGCGACAAGCGCAGCTTCCTCGGCAAGATCTTCGGAAGGAAGGCGGCATGAACCTGTTCCGTTTCTTCTCCCGCGGCCAGTCGGCCCCGGCGGCCCGCGAGCGGCTGCAGGTGCTGCTCGCCCACGAGCGCGCCGCCAGCGGCGACAGCGACCTCGTCAACAAGCTGCGCGACGAGATCCTGAAAGCGATCTCCAAGCACATGCAGGTCGACGACGAAAAGGTCTCGATCAAGATGGAGCGCGGCGCGCAGGTCTCCACCCTCGCCGTCGACATCGAGATCCCCTTCGACGCCGGCAAGAAGGCCGCCTGACGACCCCTGCCCTGCCGGGCGTCCCCCGATGCCCGGCGCTCCAGACGCGAAGGACCGCACCGACCGAACCCGCCCGTGGCCGGAAGCCACATCATCGTTATCAAAGGAGTATGTCATGACCCGTCTCGCCCTTCTGGAAAGGCTGAAAGCCGCCCAGCGGATGCCCAAGTACCAGGGACGTGACATCACGACGATCAGCGCCATCCTCTCGAACCAGGCGCTGGCGCGCCATGTCGAGGTCTGCGAGCAGGCCGCCGGGATCGCGGCCCCGCCCGCCGAAGCGGCGCAGGAGGCCTGAGCGAAGCCTAGCGCGCGAAGCGCCGCGCGCCGGCGACGCAGAGGACGATGGCGAGCGTCGTCGCCATCATCAGCGGGCTTATCGTCTCGTGCAGCAGCACGGCGGCGAGCAGCAGGCCGAAGAACGGCTGGAGCAGTTGCAACTGCCCGACCGCCGCGATGCCTCCGACCGCAAGGCCGCGATACCAGAAGACGAACCCCACCAGCATGCTGAACACCGAGACATAGGCGAGCCCCGCCCAGGCGCTGCCGGCGATGCCGGCCCATGTCCCGGGCAGCGAGGCGAGCGCGACGACCGCCATGGGCGGCAGCGCGATCACCAGCGCCCAGGAGATGACCTGCCAGCCGCCGAGCCGGCGCGACAGCCTCGCGCCCTCCGCATAGCCGAGGCCGCAGGCGACGACGGCGGCGATCATCAGGAGATCGCCGGCGAGCGACACCTCCACGCCGGAATTCAGGGCGAAGCCCGCCACCATGGCGCTGCCGAGGCAGGAGAACAGCCAGAAGAGCGGCTTCGGCCGCTCCCCGCCGCGCAGGACGCCGAAGAGCGCTGTCGCCAGCGGCAGCAGGCCGACGAAGACGATGGAATGGGCGGCGGTGACATATTGCAGCGCCAGCGCCGTCAGCAGCGGGAAGCCGACGACGACTCCGAGCGCGACGACGGCCAGCGACAGGAGGTCGCCGCGCGACGGCCTCGGCTGGCGCAGGGCGAGGAGCAGTGCCGCGCCGAGCAGCGCGGCGATGACCGCTCGCGCCGAGGTCAGGAAGACCGGCGAGAAATCCGTGACGGCGATGCGCGTCGCCGGCAGCGACCCGCTGAAGATGACGACGCCGAGCAGCCCGCTGCCCCAGCCTTCCAGAGATGCTTTCATGGTTCCTCGCTTTCCCCTTCCCGATACCGCCGGAGGGCTGGCAAAGGGAGGGACAAAACAGTACAGTTCCGGCAAACTGTATCGGTATAGGAACCCATACGATGACAGCCGCGACCGCCGGCCGGACCCTTGAGGTCATGACGGCCATACGCAGCCGGATCGCCAGCCGCGCGCTCGCGCCGGGCGACCGGCTGCCGTCGATCCGGCGCTTCGCCGCGGCGATGGGCGTCTCGCCCTCGACGGTCGTCGAGGCCTATGACCGGCTGGCGGCGGAGGGACTGATCCGGCCGCAGCGCGGATCGGGCTTCTACGTCTCGAACGCCGCCCCGCCGCCGCTGAAGCTGGCCGGGGCGGAAACGCCGAAGGCGCGGGCGGTCGATCCGTTCTGGGTGTCGCGGCAGTCGCTCGACGCGGACGCGGCGGCATTGAAGCCCGGCTGCGGCTGGCTGCCCGCCGACTGGATGCCGGACGAGGCGCTGCGCCGGGCCATCCGCAGCCTCGCCCGCGGCAGCGGCGACCTCCTCTCCTATTACGGCAGCACCCGCGGCTCGCCGGCGCTGCGGCGCCTGCTGCTCGGGCGGCTCGGCGAGGACGGCATCGCGGCGGGCCCGGAGCACCTGATGCTGACCAATACCGGCACGCAGGCGCTCGACCTCGTCTGCCGCTTCCTGCTGCGGCCGGGCGACACGGTGCTGGTCGACGATCCGTGCTACTTCAATTTCCAGGCCCTGCTGAAAGCCCACCAGACGCGGATCGTCAGCGTGCCCTATGGAATAAACGGCCCCGATATCGCGGCCTTCGAGGCCGTGCTTGCGGCCGAGCGGCCGCGGCTCTACATCACCAATTCGGCGATCCACAACCCGACGGGCGCGACACTCGCCCCGCAGGTGGCGCATCGGCTGCTGAACGCGGCGGCGGGCGGCGACACGATCATCGTCGAGGACGACATCTTCGCCGATTTCGAGCCGGAGCCGTCCACCCGGCTCGCGGCGCTCGACGGGCTCTGCCGCGTCATCCGCATCGGCAGCTTCTCCAAGACGCTCTCCGCCTCGGCGCGCTGCGGCTATATCGCGGCGCGGCCGGACTGGATCGAAGGGCTGGTGGACCTGCAGATCGCCACCAATTTCGGCGGGCCGAACCCGGTTTCCAGCGAGATCCTGGCGCATATGCTGGCCGGCGGCTTCTATCGCAAGCATATGGAGGAGCTGCGCCGCCGCCTGGTGCGCGCGCGGCGCGAGACGGCCGACAGGCTGCGCCGGCTCGGCATCGAGCCCGTGCTCCTGCCGCGCGGCGGCTTCAATCTCTGGTGCCGCCTGACGGAGGGGCTGGATTCCGCGCCGGTGGCGCAGGCCGCGCTCGCCGAGAGCGTCGTGCTGGCGCCCGGCAACGTCTTCAGCGTCTCGCAGCGCGCGGCGGGCTTCATGCGCTTCAACGTCGCCCATATGATCGAGCCGCGCATCTATGCCGTACTGGAGAAGGCGATGCGGCAGGCGCGCTGAAAAGCGCGGTTTATTTACTGAAGCGTACCGGAATCGCCGAATCAGACCTTCCCCGCGCGCCTTTGAACCCCTACTTGGAGAGCACTCGCGCAACCCGCGAGCTTCCCCGCGTCATTGGGAGCCAACCGTGGCGCTCGCTGCCCCGCTTCGTGCGGGGCTTTTTTCCTCCCCAAGCCCAGCCTAGCCCAGCCGGCGACGATGCACCTGATAGGCCGCAAAGCCGCTCATGGCCGCCAGCGCATACCATGTCAGCGCATAGACGAGATGGCTGTTGCGGAAGGCGACGACCGTCAGCCCGCCGATCGGCAGGCCGCCCGGATTGGGCGTGGCGTCCGCATCGATGAAATAGGGCGCGACGTCCTCGATCCCTTTGGCGGCGGCGATGGCGGCGACATCGCGGGAGAACCAGCGCTCGTTCGCCGGATCGTTGGCGCGCAGGAACCCGCCGCCCGGCTCGCTGATGCGCAGGAGACCGGTCACGGTGACCGGCCCCGCGGCAAGCTCGCTCGCCACGCGCGCCTCGGGAGCGCTCCGGTCGGCCGGCACGAAGCCGCGGTTGACGAGGACGGCGGAGCCGTCGGCAAGGGTAAGCGGCGTCAGCACCCAGAAACCGGGACCGCGCTCCGTCACCGCCTGCACCAGCGCCGTCCTGTCGTGCCGGAAGAGGCCGGTCGCGGCGACGCGGCGGTATTCGTCCTTCTCCCGCTCGATATCCGGCCATTCCGCACGCGCCGGCGCCGCCACCGGCTCGGCATGGATGCGGGCCTCGACGCGCGCGATCAGGTCCAGCTTCCAGAAGAGCCGCTGCACCTGCCAGGTGCCGAGGGCGAGGAAGACGGCGAGGAGGAAGACGAGAAAGCCGGTGAGGAGGTGCCGGGCGCGGGAGGACGGTTCGGGTGATGCCGACATCACACCCCCTCCGCCGTCAAGGCATCGTCTTCATCATCTCGTGGGTCATCGGCATCATGTTCGCGTTGAGGTGATGCATGACCCAGAGGGAACCGGCGATGGCGATGCCGACGATGATCAGCGTGAAGATCAGCGCCATCATCGTCCAGCCGCCCTCCGAGCGCGGATTCATGTGCAGGAAATAGACCATGTGCACGACGATCTGCACGACGCCGATGCCCATGACGAGGACGGCGGTCAGGAGCTTGCTGTCGAGAACGCCGGCCATGACCAGCCAGAAGGGGATGGCCGTCAGGACGACCGACAGGAGGAAGCCGATCATGTAGCCCCGGAAGGAGCCGTGGGCGGCCTCGTGGCCGTGCGCGTGGCGGGCTTCGTGGCTCATCCGAGGGCTCCCAGCAGGTAGACGAAGGAGAAGACGCCGATCCAGATGACGTCGAGGAAGTGCCAGAACATCGACAGGCACATCAGGCGGCGGCGGTTCTCGGGGACGAGGCCCCGCCGGCCGACCTGCACCATCAGCGTGACCAGCCAGACGATGCCGAAGGTGACGTGCAGGCCGTGCGTTCCGACCAGCGTGAAGAAGGACGACAGGAAGGCCGAGCGCGTCGGGCCGGCTCCTTCGAGGATCAGGTGATAGAACTCGTAGAGCTCCAGCGCGACGAAGGCCGCGCCGAAGAGACCGGTGACGCCGAGCCAGACCAGCGTCTCCATCTTGGCATTGCGCTCCATCTGCAGCATGGCGAAGCCGTAGGTGATGGAGGAGAAGAGCAGCATCGCCGTGTTGATCGCCACGAGGCTGAGGTCGAAGAGGTCGGCCGGCGACGGGCCGGCCGCGTAGCTGCGGCCGAGAACGCCGTGCGTGGCGAAGAGCACGGCGAAGATCAGGCAGTCGCTCATCAGGTAGATCCAGAAGCCCAGCATGGTGCTGTTTTCCGGGTGATGCTCTTCCGTAAGGTAGAAGACCGGCTTCTCGTCGGTGTCCTGGACTTGGGTCGCGCTCATGGCTCAGGTCCGTTCTGCAAGCAGCTTCGTGCGCGCCTCTTCGGTCGCCGTCACCGTTTCGGCGGGGATGAAGAAGTCGCGGTCGTAGTTGAACGTATGGGCGATCGCCACCGCAACGATCGCGATGAAGGACACGGCCGCCAGCCACCAGATGTACCAGATCAGCGCGAAGGCGAGCACCGTGCTGAGGCCGGCGAGGATGACGCCGGTGCCGGTGTTCTTCGGCATGTGGATCGGCCTGAAGCCTTCCAGCGGGCGCACATAGCCGCGGTTCTTCATGTCGTACCAGCCATCGTGATCGTGCACGACGGGCGTGAAGGCGAAATTGTAGTCCGGCGGCGGCGAGGAGGTCGACCATTCCAGCGTGCGGCCGCCCCAGGGATCGCCGCTGTCGCAACGGAGCTGATCGCGCCTGAGGAAGCTGACGACGAGCTGGACGATGAAGGAGGCGATGCCGAGCGCGATGAGGAAGGCCCCGAAGGCGGCGATGACGAACCAGATCTGCAGCGAGGGATCCTCGAACTGGCTGACGCGGCGGGTGACGCCCATCAGGCCGAGCACGTAGAGCGGCATGAAGGCGAAGA
>JBDHSZ010000001.1:0-122715 GCA_039812945.1 Shinella sp. | reverse complement strand
CCCCCCCCCCCCGCCCCGCTCTTCAAGCTCTCCGGCCTCGTGCGCGACGCCGGGCTGAAGGTGGTGCTGACCGGCGAGGGCGCCGACGAGGTCTTCGCCGGCTACGACATCTTCAAGGAGGCGCGCGTGCGCCGCTTCTGCGGCCGGCAGCCGCAATCGCGCATGCGCCCGCATCTCTTCCGCAAGCTCTATCCCTATCTGCCGGGCCTGCGCCAGCAGTCGGCTGAGTATCTCGCCGCCTTCTTCGGCGTCGGCGGCGACGGCCTCGACGATCCCCTGTTCTCGCACGGGCCGCGCCTGCGCGGCACGGCGGCGGCCAAGCTGTTCTTCTCCGCCGACCTGCGCGCCAGCCTTTCCGGCTACGACGCGGCGGAGGAGATGGCGAGCCTGCTGCCGGAAGCGTTCTCGCGCTGGCATCCGCTGCACCAGGCGCAATATCTGGAAAGCCGCTTCCTGCTGCCGGGCTATATCCTCTCCAGCCAGGGCGATCGCATGGCGATGGCGCATGGCGTGGAAGGGCGCTTCCCCTTCCTCGATCACCGCCTCGTGGAATTCGCCGCCGGGCTGCCGCCGGAGATGAAGCTGCGCGGCCTGACGGAGAAGCACATCCTGCGCGAGGCGACGAAGGACATCCTGCCGCCGCTCATCAGCCGGCGCCCCAAGCAGCCCTATCGCGCCCCCGACAGCCGCTCCTTCACCGGGGCCGGGGCGCTCGACTACGTGCGCGAGGCGATGCGCGAGGACAATATCGCGGCGACCGGCCTCTTCAATCCGAAGGCCGTCGCCAAGCTCCATGCCAAGTGCGGCACCGGCGAGGCCAACGGCTACCGCGACAATGTCGCTTTCGTCGGCGTGCTGTCCACCCAGCTCTGGCTCGACACATTCACCGCCGCGGGCGCCGGCATCGCCCGCGCCGCCTGATCTCAAACCGCAAAGGAAGAACCGCCATGACCGATACCATCAAGAGCCGCGTGAAGGACTTCATCGTCGAGAACTTCCTGTTCGGCGACGCCTCCCAGGCGCCCGCGGACGCCACCTCGTTCATCGAGAACGACATCATCGATTCGACCGGCGTCCTCGAGCTCGTCGCCTTCATCGAGGAGGAGTTCGGCATCGCGATGTCGGATGCCGATATCGTGCCCGCCAATCTCGACTCCCTCGACCGCATCGCCGCCTTCGTGGCCGCGCGCGGCCAGGCCCAGGCCGCCGAATAAGCCGACAGGACCATGCCCATGCGGATCGAGCGCTATCTTACCGACAATGCCCGCCTGCGCGGCGACAAGACGGCGCTGGTCGCCGGCCAGCGGCGGCTGAGCTATGCCGAGATCGACGACCTTTCCGGGCGGCTGGCCGCAAGCCTTGCCGCCGCAGGCGTGAAGCGCAACGACCGCGTCCTCGTCTTCATGGACAATTGCTGGGAGGCGGCGGTCTCGATCTTCGCCGCCCTGAAGGCCGGGGCCACGTTCAGCCCGATCAACGCCTCCACCAAGGCCGACAAGCTCGCCTATATCATCACCGATTGCGAGCCTGCCGCCGTCCTCACCCTCGCCAAGCTCGCCCCCGTGGTGGCCGAGGCCAAGGCGATGGCGGGCGCGCAAGACCTGTTCGTCGCCGCCACGGCCGCGCCGAACGGCACCGTTCCCGAGGGCGCGGCCGCGTTCGAGTCCTGCCTTGCGGCCGATCCGGCCGTCAAGGCGCATGGCGGCATCGACGTCGATCTCGCCATGCTGGTCTATACCTCCGGCTCGACCGGGCGGCCCAAGGGCGTGATGATGACGCACCGCAACATCGACGCGGCGGCCGAATCGATCACCACCTATCTGGAGAACCGCGAGGACGACATCATCCTCAACGTCCTGCCGCTCGCCTTCGACTACGGGCTCTACCAGTTCCTCATGGCCATGCGGCTCGGCGCGACGCTGGTGCTGGAAAAGTCCTTCGCCTTCCCGCAGGCGATCTTCGAGCGCATCCGCGAGGAGAAGGTCACCGGCTTCCCGCTGGTGCCGACCATGGCGGCGATGATCCTGCAGATGCGGGATATCGAGCCCGGCTTCCTGCCCTCGCTGCGCTATCTCACCAACACCGCCGCCGCCCTTCCGCCGCCGCATATCGCCCGGCTGCGCGAGCTCTTCCCCGGCGCGCGGCTCTATTCCATGTACGGCCTGACGGAGTGCAAGCGCTGCACCTACCTGCCGCCGGCCGAGCTGGACCGCCGGCCGGGCTCTGTCGGCATCGCCATTCCCAACACCGAGGCCTTCGTGCTCGACGACGAGGGCAATCCGGTCCCGCCCGGCGAGCCCGGCGAGCTGGTGATCCGCGGCCCGCATGTCATGCAGGGCTACTGGCGCAACGCGGAGGCGACGGCGCGCATGCTGCGCCCCGGCCGCAATCCCTGGGAGAAGCTGCTGCACACCGGCGACCTCTTCCGCGTCGACGAGGAGGGTTTCCTCTATTTCGTCGGCCGCAAGGACGACATCATCAAGACGCGCGGCGAGAAGGTCGCGCCGAAGGAGGTCGAGGCGGTGCTGCATGGCCATCCCGGCATCGCCGAGGCCGTGGTGATCGGCGTGCCGGACGCGGTGCTCGGCCATGCGATCGGCGCGGTCATCGTCCTTGCCGACCCGGCGTTGAGCGAGCGTGAGATCATCCGCTACTGCGCGGCGCATCTGGAGGACTTCATGGTGCCGAAGATCGTCGAGTTCCGGGACGAACTGCCCAAGACAGACACCGGCAAGGTCAGCCGCAGGCTGGCCGCCGAAGCCATGGAGCCCATCCAATGAACCTGCGCGTTTCCGAGCCCCGCTTCTCCGCCGATACGCTGGCGATCGACGCCGCCGCCGAGATCGGGAGGATCACCGAAGCCCTGCGGGCGCAGCTTCGCACGATGAAGAAGCGCGGCCTCGTGCTCGGCCTGTCCGGCGGCATCGATTCCAGCGTCTCGCTGGCGCTCGCCGTGCGCGCCGTCGGCGCGAAGAACGTCTTCGGCCTGTTCATGCCGGAAAACGATTCCGATCCGGAAAGCCTCGACCTCGGCCGCCTCGTCGCGGACACGTTCGGCGTGGACGCGGCCGTCGAGGACATCGGCCCTGCCCTGAAGGCCCTCGGCTGCTACGAGCGCCGCGACGCCTTCATCCGCCAGGTCGTGCCCGAATACGGCGAGGGCTGGGCCTCGAAGATCGTCATCGCCAATGCGCTGGAGGCCGATGCCTACAACATCTCCTCGCTGGTCGTGCAGGATCCGGACGGCAAGCGGCAGAAGCTGCGCCTTCCGCCGTCCGCCTATCTCGGCATCGTCGCGGCGACCAACATGAAGCAGCGCACGCGCAAGCAGGTCGAATACTATCACGCCGACCGGCTGAACTTCGCCGTCATCGGCACGCCGAACCGGCTGGAATACGACCAGGGCTTCTTCGTCAAGAACGGCGACGGCGCCGCGGACGTCAAGCCGATCGCCCATCTCTACAAGAGCCAGGTCTATGCGCTCGCCGCCCATCTCGGCGTGCCGGAGGAGATCCGCCGCCGACCGCCGACGACGGATACCTATTCGCTGGAGCAGACCCAGGAGGAATTCTACTTCTCCCTGCCCTACGACCGGATGGACCTCTGTCTCTACGGCCTCAACAACGGCGTGCCGGCGGCCGAGGTCGCGGCGGCGGCGGGGCTTGGCGAGGAACAGGTCCAGCGCGTCTGGGCCGATATCGCCGCCAAGCGCAAGGCCACGCGCTACCTGCACAGCGAGCCGCTGCTCGTCGAACCCGTCCGGGAAGTGCGCGCCTGACGGCGCTCACGGCGGCGTCCGAGGACGCCGCCGTGCGGGGCAGGTGAACGAAGGGTATGGATTTCAGCCTTGGTCAGTCGCCGGCGATCCGGCGCACCATGGCGACGCGCGGCCGGCCCTCGCCATCCTCGGCGAATGCGACCGGCTCATAGGCCTTGGTGCGGGAAAGCAGCGCGGCCACCTGGCGATGCTGGCCCTCGCCGAACTCGAACAGCAACCGGCCGCCCGGCTTCAGGAAATCGGGAACCTCGCGCACCAGGCGCTGGAGGATCGAGATGCCGTAGGGGCCGCCGTCGAAGGCCTCGCGCGGCTCGTTCTCCAGAAGATGGGCGCTTTCGCCCTCGAGACGCGAGGTCGAGATATAGGGCGGGTTGCAGACGACCATGTCGACGCGCCCCTCCAGCCCCTGCCCTTCCAGCGCGCCGAAAAGGTCGCCGGGGCGGACCGTCACCCGGTCCGAAAGGCCGAGCCGTTCGGCGTTGCGCTGGGCAAGGGCCACCGTTTCCGGCGTCAGGTCGGCGCTCCAGACGCGCGCGGACGGAACGCTGGCGGCGATCGCCAGGCCGAGGTTCCCCGACCCGCAGCACATGTCCACGACGAGGGGTGTCGCGACCCCTTCCAGCGCTGCCACCGCGCGACGGCCCAGCAGTTCCGTCTCCTCGCGCGGGACGAGGACGTCCGCGGACAGTTCGAGGTCGATGTTCATGAAACGATGTAGCCCAGTCATCCGGCAGCCTTCGAACCCGTCATGTTCCGCATGGAGATGTCGGGACTATCGCCGCAATTTGTTCCGATCCGGTAAAGATTGCCGGGAAAGTCCCGCCACAGCCATTAACTGCATTCTCATTAGTTTCCGCTATTGGAAGGATACAAGAGGGAAGAACAGGATGGCCGGGCCGGCGCTCCGGCCAGGCGAATGGGCAGCGAATGGGACTTGAGGTCGAGAACAGTATCGGCGGTTTGAAGCCGGGTTTGCGGGCGCTGCTGCCCATGGCGCTTTCCTATGCCGCCTCGGGCGGCAGCCTTATCGCCGGCTCGGCGGCGCAGCTCGTCACCTTCGCCATCCTGGCGCGCTGGCTGGGCGTGCACGAATTCAGCCTCTTCGTGACCATCACCGCCATTGCCAATATCGCCGTGCATCTTTGCGGCCTCGGCGCGATGGAATGCCTCGTGCGGCGCGTGGCCCGCGACCGGTCGATGTATCCCGCGATGCTGGGGCACAATATCCTGCTCACCGCGGCAAGCGGCACGCTGCTCGTCCTTCTGAGCATCGTGATCCTGCCGTTCTTCTTCACGCTCTCCCCCGATCCCCTCGTCAATATCGGGACGATCGGGCTGATGCTCGTCACGAACATCGTTCTCGTGCGGGTCATCGTCCTTTCCGAGCAGATCTTCATCGCCCATACCGATTTCGCCTCCGCCAACAAGGTGGTGCTCGGCTTCGCGCTCGCGCGCACCGTCGTGGCCGCCCTCGCCTGCGTCGGTTTCGGCGTGGCGACGGTCGCGGCCTGGGCCGTCTGGCAGTTCGCCGCGCATGTGCTCGTCGCCCTCGCCTGCTTCCTCGCCGTCAGGCCGCTGGGCCGGCCCGTCTTCCGCCTCGTGCGCGAGGAAATCCCGCAGGGCCTCTATTTCAGCATCCCCTTCATCCTGCGCGCGATCCGCCAGAACGCCGACCTCCTGGTCCTCAGCATGGTGGCCTCGGCGGAGATCATGGCGAGCTACAGCGTCGCGCGCCGCATGCTGGAAAGCAGCTATCTCGGCGTGGAGGCGCTGAACCGGCTGATCTATCCCGGCTCGGCGCGGATGGCCGAACACGGGCTGCACCATGCCCTGGGCCGGGTCCGCAAGGTGCTGCTGGCCGCGACCGGCATCAGCGTCTGCGCGGCCGTCACGCTCTTCGTCCTGGCGCCCCTGCTGCCCTATATCTTCAGCCACGATTATGTGTCGCTCGTCCCCTTCACCCGCATCCTGTGCTGGCTGGTGATCCCGATGGGCATGTGGGCGGTGGCGGTGGAGGCGCTCGGCGCCGCCGGAAGACAGGCCCAGCGCGCGCTCGTCATGGGCGGCGGCAGTCTTGCCGGCGCGGCGTTCGCCGGTTGCGCCACCTGGTACGCCCCGCCGACCGGAACCTTTGTTTCCTTCTATATTATCGAGATCGCGATGGTAATCGCAAGTTGGACGGTCTTCGTGCGAATGATGCGACGGGATCGTGTGAAGGCAGGTGGGCAAGCACGATGAACATGACGTCCCCAATCCCGGTTTCCGCGGAGGAACAGCCGGCGAACCCGTCCTCTCGCGGTCATATTCGTGCCATGCGGCGCAGCGACATCCCGGCGGTGCAGGCGCTCTTTACACGGGCCTTTCATCAGGCCGGGTCGGCACCGGACTTCGCGGCCTATGTCGAAGCGCTTTTCTTCGACAATCCGAATTACAGCGAGGCGGACAGCAGCCTTGTCTACGACAACGGCAAGGGGGCCATCAACAGCGCCATCCTGGCGTTGCCGATGCCGTTCAGCATCCACGGCCGCCGTCTCATGGGGCGGCTTCTGTGCGCCTATATGTCCGACGGCACGGCCGCCGGCGCGCTCGGCGCCGCACGGATCGCCCGCAGCCTGCGGGCAAGCCAGGTCGAGATGTGCTTCACGGACAACGCCTCGCCCGTGAGCGCCGATCACTGGATCGCGGGCGGCGGGGCGATCCTTTCGCAGGAAAGCCTGGAATGGCGACGGGTCTTCCGTCCGCTGAGCGCGAGCATTCCTGCATCGGGGAAAATCCCGCGCTTCGCCCGTAGCGGACTTGCAAGCGTGCTGAGCCTCGCCGACCGGCTGATCCTGCGATGGAAGCCGTCGATCCTGCCGACCGCCTCTCCGGACTGCCTTGCGAAGGATGCGCCATTCTCGGCATTCCTCGAATGCGTGCCCGCGATGACGGAGCGTTTTTCCGTGCGCCCCATCTGGTCGCGGGAGGATTTCGACTGGCTGACCCGAATGGCCGCGATGAACGGACATCTGGGGCGGCTGCAATGCCGGGTCGTCGAGAGCAAGGGCCGGACGATCGGCGCGTTCCTCTTCTTCGCAAATCCGAAGGGCTCGGCCACCGTCCTCAACCTGCTGTGCGAGGAGGGGTGCGAGGTCGAGGTCGTCGGGCAGATGTTCGCGAGCCTTGCCGCTGACGGGCACGCGGCGGCCACGGGCATGGTCCTGCCCTTCTTCATGAACGCCCTCATGCGGCAGCGGCGCCTGACCTTCCGGCATCGCGGCTATTTCTGTCTCAATTCCCGGCACGAAGACCTGGCGCAAGCGGCCAAGGCGGGACAGATCTACGTCGGCGGGCTCGCCTCGGAGAGATGGAGCAAGCTCGTGACGGGTTTCTGAACGGCCGGCGTTTCTCGCGGGCCGGAATTTGGAGAAAATTTACCATATCGAATCATATTCGAACTCACCCAGACGACCAAGAGGCGATTCCCGTCGTATCCGCCGTTCGAGAAGAGAGTTCATGTTCAGGCCACGTCAATCAGAGCGAGACGCTTCGTCTGCGCATGCGCGATCGGACGTGAGAGCCGCCGAGCCTGCCGGCGCGCTCTATGATCAGCTCCGCCACTCGAAAGGCCCGAGGGTTTCGACGAACCTGCGCAAAGGCGATCTCCGGCCGGCATCCGACCTCCCCGCCCGGACGGAAGGTGGGACGGAAAGCCGGACGGAAATCCACGCCGCGCAGCCGGCGGCGCTTCTGCCCGGCCTTGCGCATCTCAACCTTCTCGGCATCGACGATTTCGTTGCCTGGACGCTCCGCTTCAAGTGGCTGATCGCCGGCTGCGTCGCGCTGTGCATGGCCGTCGCGCTCGCCTATGCCTTGACGGCCACGCCGCGATACACGGTCTATACCGAGATCGTCGTCGACCCGGCCGACCTCAATGTCGTCACGGACGACGTCTTCTCCTCCAGCCTCCAGCGCGATGCCCAGATCCTCGAGGCGGAGAGCAAGCTGCGGGTGCTGACGTCGCGCAACGTGCTTTCCCGCGTGATCGACCGGCTCAACCTCACCGAGGATCCCGAATTCGTCAAAACCAGCCTGCTGACCCGGCTGATGACGGCGATCGGCATAAGCCCGCCCGCCGGCGACCCGAAGATCGGCGTCCTGCGCGCCCTGACCGAGCGCGTGGTCGCGCGAAGGGAGGAGCGCTCCTTCGTCGTCGTGCTGGCGGTCTGGAGCGAGGAGCCGCAGAAGGCGATCACGCTCTCCGAGGCGATCACCGACGCCTTCGAGGAGGAGCTTTTCCATTCCGCCGCCTCGAGCGTCGGCCGGGTGGCCGACAACCTGAAGCGCCGGCTCGACGAAATGCGCCAGAATGTCACCGACGCCGAGCGCCGCGTCGAGGAGTTCCGCCGCGCGAACGGGCTGCAGTCGGGCGCGGCCGGGGAACTGATGAGCAACCAGCAATCCTCGACATTGAACACGCAGGTGCTCGAAGCGCAGCAGCGCTTCATCCAGGCCCAGACCCGCTACGACCAGATGAAGACGGCCATGGACCGGGGCTCGGCCAACAGCGCCGCCATCTTCGATTCCGAGACGATGACCAACCTGCGGGCGCAATACGGCACCCTCCAGCAGGAAATCGGCTCATTGGTGCAGACCTACGGCCCGAAGCATTCGCGCCTGATCAATGCCCGTTCCTCGCAGGCCACGCTCCGCACGGCGATCGACAACGAGGCGCGGCGCATCCTCGAACTGGCGCGGGCCACGCTCGCCAACGAGAAGCAGGCATTCGACGCCCTTCGCGGCAAGGCCAGCGACAAGCAGACCAGCGTCTTCACCGAGAACGCCGCCGAGATCCAGCTTCGCGACCTCCAGCGCGATGCGCGCAGCAAGGCGGCGCTCTACGAATCCTATCTGGCGCGCGCCCAGCAGGTGACCGAACGCGAGCAGATCGACACCTCGAATGTCCGCGTGATTTCCCGCCCGCTTCCCCCGAATGCGCGGAGTTGGCCGCCGCGCACCCTCATCCTGCTCGCCGCCGGCGCGGTGGCGGGTCTTGCGCTCGGCCTCGGCGCGGCGCTCGCCTTCGGCTTCTGGCAGTTCCTGCGCATGCCGCCCGTCGGGCGCGCGCGACCGGTCATGGCATGAGCGGCCGGGCGTTCGGCGATGCCGCGACACTGCCGCAGGAGGGCGGCGCGCCGCGTTGGCTCGGCCCCTTCCTGTTCATGGCGATTTCGCTCTTTCTCTGGATCGGCATCTCGCCCTTCCACGATCTGACCGGCGAAGCGGCGCTCGATCCTTCGGCCGGCAACTCCAACAGGCTGAACCAGATCATTGCCCTGTCGCTGACGGCCGGGCTCCTGCTTTACGGCGTGTTCCATCCGATGCGCCGGGTGATCCTGCAGCCGCGCGTTCTTCTCGGCATGCTGTTCTTCTGGTTTCTCGCGATGTCGATCGTTTCGAGCCAGCCGGTCCTTGGCGTCAAGGGCACCGTCCTTGCGCTGCTGATGACGGCGAACGGATCGATCTACCTTCTCCTGCCCGCAAGCGAGAGGCAGTTCGCGAAGATGATGGGTATCGTCATGCTGGCGATGCTGGCGCTTTGCTACTACGGCATCGCGTTCAAGCCGACGCTTGCCATCCATCAGGAGTCGGAATTGCGTGAACCGATGAATGCGGGCCTTTGGCGCGGCTATTTTTCGCACAAGAACGGCGCCGCCTTCGCCATGGCGCTGGCGATCTTCATCGGGCTCTATGTGATGCGCGTCTGGTCGAAGCTTGCCGGGATCGTCATCGTCGGACTTGCGGCCTTCTTCCTCCTCCATACGGGCGGCAAGACCTCGACCGCGATGGTGCCCTTCATCATCCTGCTCGCCTTCGTCTTCGAGAAGATCCGCTGGCTGCGCGTGCCGATCGCCTTCGGCAGCATCGCCGGCTTCAATTTCCTGGCGGTGGGATCGGCGGTGTGGCGGGCGTTCGGGGAGTTCATCAGCGATCTCGGTATCGACGCCACCTTCACCAACCGGACGGATATCTGGCGTTTCGCCTTCGACGCGATCTCCCAACAGCCGATCATCGGATACGGGTTCAAGGGATTCTGGCAGACGGAGGAGCTGGTCTATAGCGGCAGCACGGTCGAAACCTGGGCGGCGGCGGCGGCGAACGGTCACAACTCCTATCTCGACATCCTGCTGATGACCGGCTTGCCGGGCCTCGTGCTGACGGTCGTCTTCCTGATCTTCCTGCCGCTGCGCGACATAGGCCGGATCGCCCCCGCCGAGAGGAAGTCCCCCTTTGTCCGCCTCCTGACGCGCATCTGGCTCTTCACTCTTTTCAATGCCGTTCTGGAGAGCTTCTTCTTCGAGGGCGGCGGCTTCGGCTGGTTCATGATGGTGGTGGCGCTTTATGGACTGCGTATGCGCTCGAGTGCCGCGCTCACCGTCGAGACGCCAAGCCCCGCAACACGAAAAGTCGAGGCCCATGCCTGATTTCGCACACAAGCTCAGCGACCTTGCCAACCGCCTCTCCAACCGGCTCATCTGGAAATTCGCCAGCCGGCCGAAAACCGTGCGCACCACCGTGCCGCTCGTCTCCTTCACCTTCGACGACGTGCCCGACAGCGCCCTCCTGCAAGGCGCGGCGATCCTCGAAAAGCACGGCGTCTTCGGCACCTTCTACATCGCCGGCGGAATGGCCGGCCGGGTCGAGCCCGACCGCACGCTGATCTCGCGGGAAGGCTGCGCCGAGCTGGCGCGGCGCGGGCACGAGATCGGTTGCCACACCTTCAGCCACCGGGCGATCCGCGCCATGCCGGGCAGCGCCCTTGCAAGCGATCTCGACCGCAACGCGCTCTACCTGCGCGAAACGGCCGGGCTGGAGCGGCCGGAGAACTTCGCCTTCCCCTACAACGCCGCCTGGCCGCCGGCCCGGCGCGAGTTCCGCCGCCGCTACCGCACCTGCCGCGCCGGCGGCGAGGGGATCAATCGCGGAGCCGTCGACCCGCTGATGCTGCAGGGCGTGGCGATCCAGCAGCCGGAGGAATCGGCTCTTGCCCTGACGGCGATGATCGACGACGTGGTGCGCGAGCCGGGCTGGCTGGTCTTCTACGGCCATGATGTGACGGACAGGCCGACGCCCTACGGCTGTAGGGCCGAGACGCTGGACATCCTGGTGCGCCGCGCGGTCGAGAGCGGCTGCGAGGTGCTGACCGTCTCGCGCGCGCTCGACCGGCTCGGCTGGTAGGAGGTTGCCATGGCGAGCGCGGATGCGAACCGGCGCCTTCTGGCGATCAACAATTACTTCTATCGCCGCGGCGGGGCGGAAGCGGTCTTCTTCGACCATATGGCGATGTTTTCCGGCATCGGCTGGGACGTCGCCCCCTTCGCCATGCAGCACGAGCGGAACGAGCCCTCGCCGTGGTCGGACTACTTCGTCTCCGAGATCGAATACGGTCACGAGACGAGCCTGCCCCGCAAGGTCGTGCAGGCGGCGAGCATCATCTATTCGCGGGAGGCGCAGCGCAATATCGGCCGGCTGATCGAGACGATGCGGCCTTCCATCGCCCATGCGCACAATGTCTACCATCACCTGTCCCCGTCGATCTTCTCGACGCTGAAGGCGGCGGGCGTGCCGCTCGTCATGACGGTCCACGACCTCAAGCTCGCCTGTCCCGCCTACAAGATGCTGCGGGACGGAAGGATCTGCGAGGACTGCAAGGGCGGCCGGGTCCACAATGTCCTGCGCCATCGCTGCATCAAGGGCTCGGTCGCGCTCAGCGGCCTCGTTCTCGTCGAAACCGTGCTGCACCGCGCCCTCGGCCTCTATCGCGATACGATCGACCGGCTCGTCGTGCCGAGCAGGTTCTACGGCGACAAGCTGGCCGAATGGGGCTGGCCGCGCGAGAAGATGATGCACATCCCCAATATGGTCGATGTCGGGCAATATCGCGACGACTGGGAGGAGGAGGATTATTTCGTCTTCGCCGGCCGGCTCGCGCCCGAAAAGGGCATCGATACCCTGATCCGCGCGGCGGCGCGCGCCGGCCAGCGGGTCGTCGTGGCGGGCACGGGGCCGGAGGAGGCAAGGCTGCGCCGGCTCGTGGAGGAAACCGGCGCGAAGGTCGAGTTCACCGGCTATCTGTCCGGCGAGGCGCTGCACGGCCTGATCGGCCGCTCGAAGGCGCTCGTCCTGCCGTCGGAATGGTACGAGAACGCGCCGATCAGCGTGCTGGAGGCCTATGCGCTCGGCCGGCCGGTCATCGGCGCGGCCATCGGCGGCATTCCCGAGATGATCCGCGAGGGCGAGACGGGGACCATGTCGGTCTCCGGCGACGATGCGAGCCTTGCGGATGCGCTGTCCGCCATGGCCGCGCGCGGCAGGGCGGAACGCGCGGCGATGGGCCGGGCCGGCCGCGTCTGGATGGCGAGCGAGTTCTCCTCCGCCAGCTACCGCGACCGCACGCTGGCGCTCTATCGCGAGCTCGGGGCCGGCTGACCGGGCCTATTCGATTTCCAGCAGGAAGAATGTCGTGGGCCCGGAGGGCACATCGTTGGTCAGCGTGAAGGAGACCGCGCCCTCCCCCCGCGCCATCGGCGCATGCACCGCGCCGTCGAGGCCGACCGGCGACAGCCTCCAGCGTCCCTCGCGGGCGATTGCGATCTCGGCGCTCGCCTTGCGGATGAGCACCGGCAGGCGGCCGAAATCCTCGATGACCTTCTCGCCCCAGTCGCGGAAGCGCATGTCGCTGTTGTGCGCGTCGGTGGCGAAGGTCAGCAGCAGCCGCCTGCCTTCCCGCAGGCTGGTTCCCTTGTCCAGCGCCGAAAGGGCGATGAGCGCGCCGTCGTCCGCCCGCGCGATGGAGAGCGTGCCGAGATCGACCGGGGCCGCAAGGCGTGCGAAGGCGATGCCTTCCGTCGCGGCAGTGGTGACCCGCAATTGCCCGCCGTCGCGGTCGAGCAGGATCTCGCCGGTATCGCTCTCATAGATGCGGTCGGGCAGCGAGGTGCGGTTTTCCGCCGGCAGGTCGCCGCGCTGGCGCAGCTCCTCGACGATCCGGCCGGCATCGATCCCGTCCCGCGGCTGGCGCACGAAGATGGCGGCCGGCTCGGCCTCTGCCGAAAGGCCGATGCGGCCGAGAAGGGCGAGCCGGGTCAGGTCCGGCGGCTCGACGGCCTGCATGTCCGGGCCGAGATCCGCCTCGCCGCGCACGGCGAAGGGAACGGTAAGCCGCGATTGCGCCACGTCGCCGCGCCGGTAGAGGAGCGCGGCGAGCGTCTCGCCCGCCCGCGCGACCGGATCGAGGGCGATGGCGTAGGGCAGCATGGCGCGCTTGTGCGGATAGGGTTCGCCGTAGGAAAGCACGATGGGGCCGTGGCCGTGGCGGCACAGGGCGTCCCAGCCCTGCAGCGCGGCATAGGCCGGCATCGCCAGCCCCGCCTCGTAGCGGTGGCGATTCCAGAAGAGATGATCCCATTCGGTGAGGATGAACGGCTTGCCGAGCCAGCGCGCGGCGGCGGCCGCGCGGAAATAGTTCGCCTCGTCCGCCAGCGAGCTGGCCTGGGTCAGGCTGCTGCCCGGCTGATAACCGCCGACCCAGTCGTGATAGGTGTTCATGGTGACGGCGTCGAGCCGGCGGCGGCTGAGCGCGGCCTGCACGGTCGGCCAGTTGTTGTAGGTGCTGACGAGGCCGCGATAGCCGAGGCGGCGCAGCACGTCGGTCATGCTGGCGGCATTCGCCTGTTCCGTTTCCGTGAAGAACGCCTGAAGATCGCGCAGGCGCGGCCCGTCGGCATAGCGGTCTTTCGGCAGCCGGACGGTCCCCTCCTCCAGGCGCTCGTCCCTCGCGAGATCGCCCCAGGCCCGCGCGAGCGCCTCGGTCGAGGCGTAGCGGCCGGAAAGCCAGCGGTTGAAGGGGGCGGCGATCATCGGGTCGTAGGGATCGCGTCCCGGCCGGTCATGCACGACGCCCTCGAATTCCAGGCCGTTCTCGTTGACGAGGACGATGACGGCCAGCGCCTCGTCGTGAATAGGGGCGATGCCGGTATAAGGATTGACGCGCGCCAGGAACGCCTCCTGGAAGCGCCGCCAGTGCGCGAAGGCGCGCTCGTCGAAATAGAGCGCCGTCTTGAAGTTGCCGTTCGGGTCCCAACGGTCGTCATGGCCGCCATAGGCGCCCCGCCAGGAGGTCAGCCCGTCGAGCATCCAATAGATGCCGTGGCGCTTCAGCGCGGCGAGGAGATAGTGGATGCGGTCCAGCGTCTCGGGATCGAAGTCGAAATCCCTGTCGCGCCCGAACATCAGGGCGGCGTCGACGAAGTGCAGCCGCGCCATGTCGTAGCCGTGCATGACGAGCTGTTGCACATAGCGGTCCGCCTCGTCATGCGGCGGAAACCCGCCCGAGGCGGGGCTCCATGCCAGGGAGGCGCACAGCAGGCGCTTTTGGCGGTCCGGCGCGTCGGCGGCGACCAGCCGCCCGTCCGGCCCGGCGACCAGCCGGTTGCCGGGGCCGATGGGCTCGACCGGCCAGAAGGAGGAGAAGTCGAGCGGGCTGCCGGGCGAAATTTCCAACGAGACCTCGCGCACCGGCAGCCATTCGTCGGACGCGGCGGCGGAGGCCGAAAGGCCGAGGGCCAGGAGCATCGCGCCGACGAGAGGCTTCATCGCCCGGCCTCTATGCCTGCCGCCGGCGGGGCGTGCCGTCGGCGGGCCTGCTTTTCACAAGACGGCTCTCGATCGGCGCGGCGGGCTCGCGCCGCGGCCGCAGGAAGCCGACCGGCAGCGCGGCCGCGTTGAAGAACCAGGCGACGACCGTGTAGAGCCCCATGCCGAAGCCGCCCTTGCGCAGGCTCATCAGCGCGACGATCAAGACGAGGAGGCTCGCGATGAGGCCGAGGGCGAGCGCCTTGTCCGGCAGGACGACCAGCAGCATCAGGCAGGCGATCCACAATACATGGACGCCGAGCCACAGGCGCAGCTCGGGAAGCTCGCGGAACAGGGAGAGGAAATAGGGCCTGCCGAGCGAGGCGCGCAGCATTTCCCCGAGGCCGAAGATATATTTGCTGCGCCAGCGGCGGACGAGGAGCTTGTAGGAATTCTCCGTATGGCCGTAGTGCCGCACGAAGCGCCGGTCGAGGCGATGCAGCCGCCAGCCGGCGGCGCGCAGCCGCGCGCCGAGGTCGAATTCCTCGTAGCCGTGCAGGTTGCGGTCGGAGAGATAGCCGATCCTCTCGATGGCCTCGCGCCGGTAGAGGCCGCCGCCGTTCATGCGGTCGAGCGGCCCCGTACGGTTCTCCGGGGCGTTGCGGTTGACCCGGCGGGCGAATTCGAGATTGGCGACCTCCATTTCCTCGACATGGCCGGTGACGCCGGCATGCTGGGGATTGTCCGTGAGGAAGGCCAGGGCGGCCGGCAGGAAGGCGGGATCGAGGAGCATGTCGCCGTCGATCAGGCAGAGGAAGGGATGGCGCGAATATTGATAGCCGAGCTGCGGGCCGAGGCCGCAGCTCGGCCGCGCCGGCGGCTCGATCTGGGCGATGACGACCGGATAGGCCGAGGCGATCTCCACCGTGCGGTCGCGCGAGCCGCTGTCGGCGACGATCACCTCGCCGCCCACCGCCTCCAGCGCGGTGAGCGCGCTTTCGATCGTCGCGGCGATCTTGCCTTCCTCGTTCAGCGTCTTGATGATAACCGATACAGTCACGACATTCCCCACACGGCAGCCGGCGTCGATCCTAACGCGAAGAGCTTGTGTTTTGGTTTAGCCGGAGGACGAGCCGCGCGAGCTGGCTCTGCAGGACATGGGCGCATAGGACGCCGAAGACGCCGCCCGCCAGCTTGACGGCGAGATCGGACCAGCGCGCATGCCGGTCGGAGATCAGCGTCTGGACGAATTCGAGGCCGATGGCGAGGCAGGCGACCGCGACCAGCACCGCCAGCCAGCGGCGCGGATAGACGACGGCGAACAGGAAACCGAGGGCGGCGAAGGCGCCGAACCGCTCGACATGGACGAACACGCCGAGCCGCGGGCGAAGGCCGATCGGCGACAGGGTGGAAAAGACGATCACGGCCAGCACCAGCCAGGCCATGACGATGGCGATGCGCCTGACAAGGATATCCATCGCCCTCACCGTTCGCCGAGCGCGGCGCGATAGACGGCGTCCGTCCGGCTCGCCACGCTCGACCAGCTATAGGCGCTCGCCGCCTCGGCGGCGTTGCGGCGCATCTCCTCCTCGCTCGGCATCGATCGCATTAGCCGCGCCATCGCGCCTGCCATCGCGTCTATGTCGCCGAGCGGGAAATAGCTTTCCGCCGCAAGGCCCAGCTCCTTGTTGGCGACGATGTCGCTGGCCAGCACCGGCAGGCCGTAGGCCATGGCTTCGAGCAGCGCGATGGGCATGCCCTCATGGCTGGACGGCAGGACGAAGAGGCCGGCATTGGCGAAAATCTCCGCCAGGCGGTCGCCCGACTGGAAGCCGGTGAGGACGACGCCGGGCGTCTGCGCCGCAAGCTGCCGTGCGTCGCGGGCATAGGGCGATTCGAATTCCGCGTCGCCGACCAGGACGAGCCGCAGCGCCGGATCGCCGAGGCGGGCGAAGGCCTTGATCAGGTCGCTCTGGCGCTTTTCCGGCACGAAGCGGGCGGCCAGCAGGATATAGCGGCGCGGCGTCAGGCCGAATTCGTCGAGGATGCCGGTCCGCGTCGTGCCGGGCTGGACGGCGACCCCGTTCGGCACGAAATCCACCGCGACGCCGTGGCGCGCGTTCATCGTGCGGGCGATGTCGCGCGAAACGGCGATGCGGCCATGCGAGAAGCGCATGCCGAAGCGCTCGCCGAGCCGGAGGGCGGCCTTGGCGAAGCGGCCCCATTTCTGGCGGTCGTAGTCGTAGCCGTGGTGGGTGACGAGGACCCGAAGGCCGAGGAGGCGCGCCAGCGGCACCATCAAAGCCGGCCCGACGGCATGGATATGCAGGATATCCGGCCGGCGCACGGCGGCGTAGAGAACGCCGAGGAAGGTGTGGAACAGCGCTTCGAGCGCCATGCGCTGCGGCGCCCAGAGGGAGACGACCCGCACGCCGTTGAGATGCTGGCCCTTCACGTCGCGCATGTAGCGCTGCCGGCCGAGCACCTCGACCTCCCATCCCTGGGCGGACAGCATGCCGACAAGCATCTCGACATGCTTTTCCACGCCGCCCTGCACGCCCGGAATGCCGCGCAGCCCCAGCATCGTCACCCTGCGCGGGGCGGGCGCGGCCGCCGCCCGGCTGCTGGCGCCCTCGACCCGGGCCTCGTGTTGTATCAGGACTTCAGATTGCATGAGCAGGCGCCTGTCGCAATTTTACATACATGGCTCATATCAGATAACACCTAAAGTTTCATAACGGAAATCGATAGAATTGTAGCGATTTCTCGTCATTCGGAATTCCGGTTCGCCTCCTGCCTTTTGTTTTTCGGCGGACTTTCTGGCGGGAACTCATCGCCGCCGCGTTGCCGGCGGCAGGCAATGTATCAAGCGAATTATCGTTTTGGAACAAGAGATTGTCCGGACAGCCCGGTGCCCCGGCCGACCGGCGAAGGGCGAGGCGGTGACGGGAAGGTCGATCCGGACGCGCTCCGGCCCGGCGGACGGCCGCTGATCCAAAAATGAACAGGTCGCCGGGCGGACGCGGCGTTTCCGCATTCGGCTTGCAATCGGCGTTTCGATAAACGAGGCTGCGCCGGCACGTCATCGAGTCACCGCATCGACCAGGAGCCGGCATGGCCGTCAACGATATCGCGACCCGCACCTATGACCATGGTTTCCGGCTCGACCCGATCGTGCGCAGCCTGCTCGACACGGATTTCTACAAGCTGCTGATGCTCCAGATGATCCGGCAGCTCCACCCGGATGTGAACGCCACCTTCTCGCTGATCAACCGCACCAGGGGCGTGCGGCTCGCGGATATCATCGACGAGGCAGAACTGCGCGCCCAGCTCGACCATGCCCGCAGCGTGCGCTTCACCAAGAAGGAGCTGATCTGGCTGGCCGGCAACAGTTTCTACGGCCGGGCGCGCATGTTCGGCCCCGATTTCATCGCCTGGCTCGCCGCCTTCCAACTGCCGGAATACGATCTGCGCAAGGTGGACGGGCAGTACGAGCTGCATTTCGACGGGCCGTGGACGCATACGACCATGTGGGAGATCCCGGCGCTGGCGATCATCAACGAATTGAAGTCGCGCGCGGCGATGCGCGACCGCGGCCGCTTCGCGCTCGACGTGCTCTATGCCCGCGCCAAGGCGCGGCTGTGGGAGAAGGTGGAGCGGCTGCGGCGCCTGCCGGATCTCGTCATCTCCGACTTCGGCACGCGGCGCCGGCATGGCTTCCTCTGGCAGCGCTGGTGCGTGGAGGCGCTGAAGGAAGGGCTCGGCGAGCGCTTCATCGGCACGTCCAACGTGCTGCTGGCGATGGATGCGGACCTGGAGGCGATCGGCACCAATGCGCATGAACTGCCGATGGTCGCCGCCGCGCTCGCCGAGGGCGATGCGGCGCTCGCCCGCGCGCCCTATCAGGTGCTGGAGGAATGGCGGCAGCAATATGACGGCAACCTGCTGATCGCCCTGCCCGACGCCTTCGGCACCACCGCCTTCCTCGCCAATGCGCCGGACTGGGTGGCGGACTGGACCGGCTTCCGGCCCGACAGCGCCCCGCCGATCTCCGGCGGCGAGCAGATCATCGACTGGTGGCGCGCCAGGGGCCGCGACCCGCGCGAAAAGCTGCTGATCTTCTCCGACGGCATGGATGTCGACACGATCGAGGAGACCTACCGGCATTTCCACGGCCGCGTGCGCATGAGCTTCGGCTGGGGAACCAACCTGACCAACGATTTCCGCGGCTGCGATCCGGACGGCGGCACGCGCCTCGACCCGATCTCGCTCGTCTGCAAGGTGACGAGCGCCAACGGCCGCCCGGCCGTCAAGCTCTCCGACAATCCGCTCAAGGCGACGGGCGAGCCCTCGGAGATCGAGCGCTATCGCCGCGTCTTCGGCGTGGAGGGGCAGCAGGTGCTGCCCGTGCAGGTTTAGGTGCCGGCGATGCTGTTCCGCGCGTGCGGCGCGGAACGCGCCGTGATCAGCCGACGCGCTGTTCCAGTTCCTCTTCCTCGATCATCGCGACGGCGCCGGGGACGGTGACGAATTTGTCGAGGGTCATCGTGTCGAGGATGGAGGCGATGGCGTCGCGCACCTCGGTCATCGCCCGGCGCACCTGACAGGCCTCCGGATCGGCGCAGTCCTCGCAGGCCTCGTAGGCCGTGCGGCTCGCGCAGCGGATCGGCGCCAGGGGGCCGTCGAGCACGCGGATGGCGTGGCCGATACGGATGTCGCAGGCCGCATGCGACAGCGAATAGCCGCCGCCCGGCCCCTTCTTCGAGCGCAGCATGCCGGCATTGCGCAGTTCGAGAAGGATCGTGTCGAGGAACTTCTTCGGGATATTGTTGCGCAGGGCGATCTCGCTGACGAAGGCCGTTTCACCGGGAGGCAGGCGGGCGAGATCCACCAGGGCCTTCAATCCGTATTTTCCCTTTTTCGTCAGCATTCTGCTCTGCTTTCATCGGCATGTAGGGTAGTGGACGCGCCTGCGTCCGGCAATTCTCACCATCGTCTTCGGGAAGAGCGGGCAATTGGGCGGGGCCGGCTGTTTCTGGGCAACGAAGCGCGAAAAACTATAAAAACAGTATAATTAATTTGTGCGCCGTCCTGCAAGGAGATTGGCGACTTTCGATGGTATTTTCACGCCTTCCAGCAAGTATTTCGCCGGAAACGCATCGTTTTTCTCCTGAAATTCGTATTTACGGACGTTTCGGCGGCCTTTTCTCCTGAAAAGCCCGGCCGACGGCCCTGTCAGTCGCCGAGAAGCTGCCGGTCGTCGCCGTCGCGGCGGCTGACCAGCTCCTCCTTGATCGAGCGCAGCGTCTTCAGCGATTTCGTGCGGTCGGCATAGGCGACGAGATTGGCCAGCATGTCGATGACGGCGAGAAAGGCGTAGCGGGTGGAGGTGGGCCGGAAGATGTTCTTGCCCTCCGGCAGGTCGACGGCGATGACCACGTCCGCCGCCGCGGCGACCGGCGAGCCGCTCTGGGTGACGACGATGGTCGGCACGCCGCGCTGGCGCAGCAGCTCCAGGCAATGGACGAGGGCGGGATCGCGGCCGGTGAAGGACGAGCCGAACACCACCGTGCCCGGCTGGGCCGCCGCCGAGAGCATGACGTTCATGTTGTGGTCGCTGGAGGCGTTGATGCGGCATCCGAGGCGGAAGAGCCGGTTGTGCAGCTCGTTGACGATCATCGCCGAATTGCCGCTCGCCCCGAAGGCCTGGATGAAGGCCGCGCCGCGCAAAAGCCGCGCCGCCGTTTCCAGCGCGGAGATGTCGATCTGGCGGTGTAGCTGGAACAGCGCGTTCTGCGCCTTGGCGATGATGTCCTGCGCCACCTCGTCGGGCGTTTCGGTCGGCGCGTCCGGCTTGACGTAGCGCAGGCCCACATAGGTGAGCTTGGCGAGCTGCACCTTGAAATCCGGAAAACCCTTGCAGCCCAGCCTGCGGCAGAAGCGGGTGACGGTGGGCGGCGAGACGTCGACGCGCTCGGCAAGCTCGCCGATCGAGGCGTTCATGACGAAATCGACGTCTTCCAGCGTGATCTGCGCCAGCCTCCGGTCGAGGCCGGACAGCCTGCCCTCCTCGTCCGACAGCGCGTGAAAAAGGTCCATGAGATCCTCCCCCCCTGTAAATGGGCCGCCTGTAAATGGGGCTGTGTGAATGAAAACGAATTTCTCTTACATGTTTTTCATAGCACAGGGCCGGCGTACATCAATGGCGTCTCGCAACGGAATGCCGCGATTCCGCGGGGTCTGGCGCCTGGATCCATGTATCATTTCCGCAACAGGCGGGACCGGCCTGTAAACGATTTGCTGAAATTATTTTTCCTGCGGGGCCTTGACACGGTCCGGGGCGATCTTTTGCCGGCAGGGCCGATGAAATTTCCCGGAGATTTCCGCCGGGAGATTTTCATGGTCGCGCCGGGCATTCCCATGCCTGTTCCATTGCCGGGCCGAGCTGCGCGGCCGGAATGGCTTGATAAGAAAGCAGGATTCCGATGGTATTGCTTGGTGGGCAAATTCCACCTTGTATGGCAGCGTGAAAATTCTACACTGCTATCGGGCATAAAGAAAGCGGATTACATGAAGTCGCGTAATCAGCGGCCGATATGTTGACTTTCCGGGAGTTTATTGCATTATCGAGAAAATGAATTACATCGCTCAGGCGGTGAAACAAGGACGGGAACATTATTCGGAGCGCGATGGGCGGAGGGGCCCGGCAGGTCGGCGCAAGCGCGGCCGGCATCTGCGCGCCCGGATGCATCGGGAGCGGATACATGCGCATCTTCACGGCCTCGCTTGCGACCGAAACCAACACCTTCTCCCCCGTGCCGACCGACATGAACGCCTTCAAGGCGGCGTTCTATGCCGGCCCGGGCGAGCATCCCGACACGCCGACGCTCTGCTCCTCGGTCGTGCCGATCCTGCGCCGGCGCGGCAGGGCTGAAGGCTTCACCGTCATCGAGGGCACGTCCTGCTGGGCCGAGCCCGCCGGCCTCATCCAGCGCCGGACCTACGAGACGTTGCGCGACCGGATCCTCGGCGAACTGACCGAGGCGCTGCCCGTCGACGCCGTGGTGCTCGGCCTGCACGGCGCGATGGTGGCGCAGGGCTATGACGACCCCGAGGGCGATTTCCTCTCCCGCATCCGCGAGATCGTCGGCCCGAAGGTGCTGATCGCCGTCGAGTTCGACCCGCATAGCCACCTGACGGCCCTGCGCGTCGCCAATCTCGACATCATGGCGGCCTTCCTCGAATTCCCGCACACGGATTTCGAGGAGCGCGGCGAGCATGTCGTGGACCTGGCGCTGCGCACGCTCAAGGGCGAGATCAAGCCCGTCGTCTCCACCTTCGACTGCCGCATGATCACCATCTATCCGACGAGCCGCGAGCCGATGCGCTCCTTCGTCGACCGCCTCAAGGCGATGGAGGGCAAGGACGGCATCCTCTCCCTCTCCGTCATCCACGGCTTCATGGCCGGCGACGTGCCCGACATGGGCACGCGCATCGTCGTCGTCACGGACGGCGACAAGGCGAAGGGCGACGCGCTGGCGCAACGGCTCGGCCACGAGCTCTACGCCATGCGCCGGCAGACGGCGATGCCGATGCTCGACACCGAGGCCGGCCTCGACCGGGCCGCCGCGGTGCGCGCCGCGCGGCCGGACCTGCCGGTCGTCATCGCCGACGTCTGGGACAATCCGGGCGGCGGCGTGGCGGGCGACGCCACCTTCGTCCTGCGCCGGATGATCGAGCGCGGCTTCGAGGACGTCGCGGTGGCGACGATCTGGGATCCGATCGCCGTCTCCTTCTGCCATGCGGCGGGGGAAGGCGCGGAGCTGGCGCTGCGCTTTGGCGGCAAGTCGGGCCCGGAAGGCGGCGAGCCGCTCGACCTGCGCGTCACCGTGCAGGGTGTGTTCGACGCCGGCTGGCAGAGTTTCCGCAACAGCCGGGTGACGCTCGGCGCGGCGGCCGTGGTGCGCCCGCTCGGCACGACCATCGACGTGGTGCTGATCACCAGCCGCACCCAGACCTACGAGCCGGACATCTTCTCCAACCAGGGCGTGGACTTCACGAAGAAGGCCTTCCTGCTGGTGAAGTCGACCAACCATTTCCATGCCGGCTTCCAGCCGATCTCCTCCGAGATCGTCTATGTCGCCGCGCCGACATCCTATCCCACCGACCCGGCCACGACCGCCTACCGCAAGGCGCGGCTCGACCTGTGGCCGCGCGTGGCCGACCCGCTCGGCCTGGAGACCTGAACGACCGCCGGGCGGGAGCCGGCGCGACCCTTTTCAAAATGGAGGAATACAAATGAAAAGTGCAATCATTCTCATGACCATGGCGGCGCTTGCCGGCGGGACGAGCAGCCTGGCCCTCGCCCAGACGACGGACGGCATCCTGACCGTCGCCACCATCGGCGAGCCGCCGACGCTCGACGTGATGCAGACGGCGACCGACATCGTGCTGACCATCGACCAGCACATCTTCGAGACGCTCTACACCTATGACAACGAATGGCGCTCCGTGCCGCTGCTGGCGGCCGCCATGCCGGAGATCTCCGAGGACGGCCTGACCTACCGCATCCCGCTGCGCGAAGGCGTGAAGTTCCACGACGGCAGCGACCTCGACTCCAAGGACGTGACGGACTCGCTGAAGCGCTGGATGCAGCTCTATTCCAAGGGCAAGCAGGTCGCCGAAATTGTCGAAAGCCTCACCGAGGACGGCCCGAACACGGTCGTCGTCAAGCTGAAGTCGCGCTATGCGCCGCTGCTGGCGACCTTCTCGCAGGCCTCCGTCATCATGCCGTCGGAGAAGATCGCCGACACGCTGACCGAATTCGTCGGCACCGGCCCCTATGCGCTGAAGGAGCGCAAGCCCGACCAGTATACCCAGCTCGTGCGCTTCGACGACTACAAGTCGCCCGAGGGCGAGCCGAGCAACTATGCCGGCAAGCGCGTGGCGATCGCCAAGGAAATCCGCTTCGTGCCGGTTCCGGACGCCAACACCCGCGTCGAGGGCCTGCTCTCCGGCCAGTTCGACTTCGCCGACGCGCTTCCCGTCAGCGCCTATGACCGCGTCGAGGCGAGCGGCACGGCCAAGCCGGTGATCTACGAGAACACCGGCTGGGCCTCGATGAACATGAACATGAAGGAAGGCCTGCTCACCAAGAAGGAGCTGCGCCAGGCCGTCCAGGTGGCGCTCAACCCGAACGACATGATGCTCGCCGCCTTCTCCGACGACCGCTTCTTCAGCGTCGACCCCTCGATCTTCCCGAAGGGCTCGCTCTGGTACACCGAGGCGGGCGTCGAGCGCTACGGCGAAGGCGACCCGGAAGCAGCGGCCAAGCTCCTGGCCGACGCCGGCTATGACGGAACGCCGCTGCGCCTGCTGACCAGCCGCCAGTACGAGTTCCACTACAAGATCGGCGAGGTCGCCAAGGCCTATCTCGAGGCCGCCGGCTTCAAGGTGGACATGCAGGTCGTCGACTGGGCGACGCTGACGACCCGTCGCGCCGATCCGAAGGAATGGGACATCTTCATCACCCACTCCAACTTCCCGGGCGACCCGACGACGATCAACACGATCACCGACACCTATCCGGGCTGGTACGTCTCGGAGAAGAAGGCCGAGGTCGTCGCCGCCTACATGAACGCGATCACCGACGCCGACAAGCAGAAGGCATGGGAAGCCATCCAGGCGGCGATCTACGACGAGGCGCCGCTCTTCAAGGTCGGCAACTTCAACGCGGTCACGGGCGTCGCCGCCGGTATCTCGGACTATACGCCGACCTACTGGCCGCACTTCTGGAACGTCACTCCGAAGCAGTAAAGGGGGAAATCATGGCAAGGATCGTCCAGGCACTTTTGAAGCGGCTGGGGGGCATGGCCATCGTGCTTGCCCTGGTCGTGACGGTGGTCTTCGTCATCGTCCGCGTTACGCCGGGCGATCCCGCCGCCGTGATGCTGGGGTCGGAGGCGACCCCGGAAGACATCGCGCAACTGCGCACCAAGATGGGGCTCGACGCACCGCTGATCGCCCAGTACGGTCAGTTCGTCCTCGGCATCTTCAAGGGCGATCTCGGCCAGTCCATCTTCCTCAACCAGCCGGTGACGACCGCGCTTGCCGCGCGGGCGGAGCCGACCTTCTTCCTGACGCTGTTCTCCATCCTCATCGCGGTGGCGATCGCGTTGCCGGTCGGCATCCTCTCCGCCGTCAAGCGCGGCACGCTGTTCGACCAGGTGGTCGTCACGCTGACGATGATCGCGGCGAGCGTGCCGAGCTTCTGGCTGGGCCTCATGCTCATCCAGATCTTCGCCGTCGGCCAGGGCTGGTTCCCGGCCTCCGGCTATGGCGGGCCTGACACGTCCTTCCTCGAGAGGCTGCATCACCTCGTCCTGCCGGCGGCGGCGCTGGGCGTCGTCAATTCGGCGCTGATCACCCGCTTCACCCGCGCCGCCATGCTGGACGTGCTGGGCGACGATTATGTCCGCACGGCCCGCGCCAAGGGCGCGAGCGAGCGGCGGGTGATCCTGAAACATGCCCTGAAGAACGCGATGATCCCGATCATCACCGTCATCGGCCTTTCCATCGCCATGCTGGTGGCCGGCGCGGTCGTCACGGAAACGGTGTTCGGCCTGCCGGGCGTCGGCAACCTGGTCGTCTCGGCCGTGCTGCGCCGCGACTATCCCGTCATCCAGGGCACGCTTCTCGTCGTCGCCGCCATCTATGTCCTCATCAACTTCATCGTCGACATGCTCTATATCCTCGTCGACCCGCGGGTGCGCCTATGACGACCGGTTCCCTGTCCATGCCCTTGACGGCAAGCCTTCGCCGCCTCTTCCGCAACCGCGCCATCCTGTTCGGTGCGATCATCCTCGCCATCGTGCTGCTGGCGGCGATCCTCGCGCCGTGGATCGCGCCCTATGCGCCGAACAAGCTGTCGATCGTCAACAAGCTGAAGGAGCCCTCGCTGGCGCATTTCTTCGGCACCGACGAGTTCGGCCGCGACATCTTCTCGCGCGCCATCTATGCCGGGCGGATCTCGCTGCTGGTCAGCCTCGGCGTCGTGTGCATCTCGACCGTGCTCGGCGTGATCATGGGCGTCGCCGCCGGCTTCTTCCGCAGGCTCGACACGCCGATCTCGCGGCTTCTCGATGCCATGATGTCCTTCCCGGACATCCTGCTGGCCATCGCGCTCGTCGCCGCGCTCGGCCCCTCGCTGACGACGGTCATCCTTGCGCTCGGCATCACCTATGCGCCGCGCCTTGCCCGCATCGTGCGCGGCTCGACGCTGGTGCTGCGCGAGCTGCCCTATATCGAGGCCGCCGTCGCCATGGGCCTGCCGACCTGGCAGGTGCTCACGCGCCACGTGCTGCTCAACCTCGCCTCGCCCATCCTCGTGCAGGCCACCTTCGTCTTCGCCTCGGCGATGCTGGCGGAAGCGAGCCTCTCCTTCCTCGGCGTCGGCGTCTCCACCGACATGCCGACCTGGGGCACGATGCTCGCCTCCGGCCGCGAATACATGAACAACGCCCCCTGGCTGATGGTGTTTCCGGGCCTGGCGATCGTCTTCTCGGTGCTCGCCCTGCAACTGCTCGGCGACGGCCTGCGCGATCTCGTCGATCCGCGTCTTGCGAAGGAAAACTGACCATGACTGCAACGGACAATGCAATCCGGCCGGTGCTTTCGGTCGAGAACCTCACCACCTCCTTCAAGACCGCCGACGGCTGGCGCGCCGTCATCCGCAACATCAACCTGCAGGTCAATGCCGGCGAGACCGTCGCCATCGTCGGCGAATCCGGCTCGGGCAAGAGCGTCACGGCGCTCTCCACCATGCGCCTGCTGCCCGCCGGCCGGGCGCGCTGCGAGGGCCGCATCCTGCTCGAGGGCCGCGACCTCCTGCAGGCGAGCGACGCCGAGATGCGCTCGGTGCGCGGCGGCACGATCGGCATGATCTTCCAGGAGCCGATGACCTCGCTCAACCCGGTCTTCACCATCGGCAACCAGGTCGCCGAGGCGCTCGTGCTGCACCGCGACCTCTCCTGGTCGGCGGCGGAGGCCGAGGCCCTGCGGCTGATGGAGCGCGTGCGCATTCCCGCGGCGAAATCCCGCCTCGGCGAATATCCGCACAAGTTCTCCGGCGGCATGCGCCAGCGCGTGATGATCGCCATGGCGCTCGCCTGCCGGCCGAAGCTGCTCATCGCCGACGAGCCGACGACCGCGCTCGACGTGACCGTCCAGGCGGAGATCCTCCATCTGCTGCGCGAACTGCAGCGCGAGGAGAACATGGGCGTGCTGTTCATCACCCACGACATGGGCGTGGTGGCGGAAGTGGCCGACCGCACGGTGGTGATGTTCCGCGGCGACATGATCGAGACCGGGCCGACGCCGGAGCTCTTCGCCGCGCCGAAGGCCGCCTATACGAAGGCGCTGCTCGCCTCCATCCCGCGCCTCGGCACGATGGGCGACGCCGCCGCGCCGCGCCGCTTCCCCGACGTCGATCCGGCGACGGGCGAGGCGAGCGGCGGGCGCGTCATGACGCCCGTCGGCGACGAGGTGAAGCCGCTGCTCAAGGTCGACGGCCTTTCCGTCCGCTTCGCCCTGCCGCAGGGCCAGATCCACGCCGTCGAGAACATCTCCTTCGACCTGAGGCCGGGCGAGACCCTGTCGCTCGTCGGCGAATCGGGCTGCGGCAAGTCGACCACCGGCCGGGCGATCATGCGCCTCAACGATCCGGCCAGCGGCTCCATCCTCATCGACGGGCAGGACGTGACGAAGGCGAACTCCGGGGCGCTGCGCTCGATGCGCCGCACCACGCAGATGATCTTCCAGGATCCCTTCGCCTCGCTCAATCCGCGCATCACCATCGGCTCGGCGATCGCCGAGCCCATGCTGGCGCACGGCCTCATGGACCGCAGGACGGTGAAGGACCGCGTCGCCGAGCTGCTGGAGCAGGTCGGCCTGCCGGCGGCGGTGGCCTCGCGCCATCCGCACGAATTCTCCGGCGGCCAGCGCCAGCGCATCTCGATCGCCCGCGCGCTGGCGCTCGAGCCGAAATTCATCGTCGCGGACGAGGCCGTCTCGGCGCTCGACGTGACGGTGAAGGCGCAGGTCTCCAACCTGCTCATGGACCTCCAGGAGAAGCACAGCCTCGCCTATCTCTTCATCTCGCACGACATGGCGGTGGTCGAGCGCGTCAGCCACCGCGTCGCGGTGATGTTCCTCGGCGAGATCGTCGAGATCGGCCCGCGCGCGGCGATCTTCGACAATCCGCAGCATCCCTATACGCGCCGGCTCATCTCGGCCGTTCCGGTTCCCGATCCGGGCCGGCGCGGCCAGGTGCCGCCGCCGCTCAACGAGGAGATCAAGAGCCCGCTGCGCCCCTACGGCTACCAGCCGCCGCGGCGCGTCTACCGCGAGGTCTCGCCGGGCCATCTCGTTCAGGAGATGGAGGCCGTCGCGGCCTGACATGCGGCAATGCATCGCGCCGGGAAACCCTGGATTTCCAGGGGTTCCCGGCGTTTTTGCCGAGGGCCGGAACACAACCTGACGATCGTCAATAGGTCTTTCTTAAGGCGGTGGTTGCATACCGGTGGGGCGGATGAATCGCGTTTCGGAAGGCATGAGGCCCCGTGTTCAGGAGTGCCCTCATGCGACTCGTCGACATTTCCATCAACAAGCGCCTCTGGGCTGCCGTGGCCCTGCCGATGCTGGCGGCGGGCTACCTCGCCTATGCCCAGAGCTCCGAGCGTTTCCAGACCTATAACGAGATGGGCGACATCGTGACGGTGAGCCGCGAACTGGTGACCCTCAGCGACATCGCGCACAATCTCCAGGTCGAGCGCGGGCTGACGGCCGGTTTCCTCGGCACGAAGGGCGCGATCAACGCGGCGGCGATGCAGACCGCCCGCGCGGCGTCGGACAAGGCGGCGGCGCGCTTCGCCGCCGCGATGGACAATCTCGATGCGGTGGTCGGCACCGACCTGTCTTCCAGCCGGAACGAGATCGCGGCGCAGCTTTCGACCGTCATGGATATCCGCCGCTCGGCCGACGGGCTGGCGGTGCGGGCCGCCGATGCCAACGCCGCCTATACCGCCGCCGTCGGCAGCATCGTCGCGCTGGCGGGCGAGTTGCCGGAAATGGCCGACGATGCCGGCATCGCCCGGCACATGACCGGCTATGTGAACCTGATGCAGGCCAAGGAGAAGGCCGGGCAGGAGCGCGCCTCCGGCAACGGCGTCATCACCGCCGGCCGCATGGACCCGGCGCTCTTCGACCGCTTCGCCAGCCTTTCCGGCATGCAGGAGGCCCTGATAGCCTCCGCGCTCTCCGTGCAGGAGGACGGCCGCCGCGCCCGCTACGAGCAGCTTCTGTCGGACGTGTCCGGTGACGTCGCCGCGCTTCGCGCCCGGGTGATTTCCGGCGGCGCGGGCGCCGATCTGTCGGGCGTCGAAAGCGCCGGCTGGTACGCCACGACGACGAAGCGCATCGAGGCGATGAAGCAGATCGAGAACGAGATGCTGAAGGAGATCGGCGACAGGGCGGCGGCGACGGCCGACGCGGCCTATCGCAGCTTCGTCCTTCTCGTCTCGCTCTGCGTTGCCGGCGGCGCGCTGATGATGGCGCTTTCCGGGTTGATGGCGATGACGGTGGTCCGCCCGATCGGCCGCATGGTCGCCGCCATGCGCCGCCTCGCCTCCGGCGACCTCGACTTCGCCTCGATCGAGACGGGCCGCAAGGACGAGATCGGCGAGATGGAGGAAGCCGTCGGCGTCTTCCACGCGGCGGCGATCCGCAACCGCGAATTCGAGGCCGCCGAAGCCGGCCGCCGCGCGCAGGCCGAGCGGGAACGGGCCGAGATGCAGCAGGCCGCCGAGGCGGAGGCCGAGGCGCGGCTCGTCCAGGCGACCACCGCCTTCGCCGCCAGCATGCAGCGCCTCGCGGCGGGCGACATGGGATGCGAGCTCGACCAGCCGCTCGATTCGCATTTCGAGCGGCTGCGCGGCGACTTCAACGATGCCGTCCGCCAGTTGCGCGAGACTTTGCGCAGCGTCGGCCAGTCGGTGACGGCCGTCACCGGCGGCTCGCGGGAGGTTTCCGCCGCCTCCGACGATCTTTCGCGGCGCACCGAACAGCAGGCCGCCTCGCTGGAGGAGACCGCCGCGGCGCTGGAGGAGATCACCGCCAATGTCTCGGCGACGTCGAAACGGGTCTCGGAGGCCCGCGACATGGTGCGGCACGCGCGCAGCAAGGCCGATGCCTCCGGCGCCGTCGTGCAGAACGCCATGGCGGCGATGGAGCGGATCGACCATGCCGCGCGCCAGATCGGCCAGATCATCGGCGTGATCGACGAGATCGCCTTCCAGACCAACCTCCTTGCGCTGAATGCCGGCGTCGAGGCCGCCCGCGCCGGCGATGCGGGCAAGGGCTTCGCCGTCGTCGCGCAGGAGGTGCGCGAGCTTGCCCAGCGCTCGGCGCGGGCGGCGCGGGAGATCAAGGAGCTGATCGGCAATTCGGAAGAGGCGGTCGGCGAAGGCGTGCGCCTCGTCGGCGACACCGGCGCCGGGCTGACCGAGATCACCGGCCTCGTCCAGGCGATGAACCAGCATATGGAGGCCATCGCCACGGCGGCGCAGGAACAGTCCGCCGGCCTCCTGCAGATCAACACCGCCGTCAACCACATGGACCAGACGACGCAGCAGAATGCGGCCATGGTCGAGGAGATGAACGCGGCCGGCGCGGCCCTCGCGCAGGAGAGCACGGGCCTCGACGCACTGCTCTCCCGGTTCCGGATCGAGCAGCCGCAGTCCCACGAGCGCCACGGCGTGGCGGCCTGACACCTGCCATGCGGCGGCCTCATGAAAGGCCGCCGCCGCCCGGCAATCCCGGCGGCGAAATGGCGCGGGTTGACAGGATCAGCGAGATACGTTGATATCAATTCATTGACGGAACGCAATCCGCGGAGGAGCCGACCATGAAAATCGTGACCAGCCTGAGTTTCCAGGGACAGTGCCGCGAGGCCTTCGAATTCTACGCCAAGGTGCTCGGCGGCAGGATCACCGCCGCCTTCCCCTATGGCGAGGCGCCGCCGGACATGCCGATCAACGACCCCAAATACAAGGACTGGCTGATGCATTGCTGGCTGGAAGTGGGCGATCAGGCGCTGATGGGCGCGGACATGGACGCCGCCTGGGCGCCGAATGTCGACAAGCCGAAGAACGGCTTCGACGTCACGCTGCACACGACCGACATCGCCGAGGCGAAGCGCTGGTACGAGCAGCTCTCGGAGGGCGGCCGGCAGGCCATGCCGTTCGGCGAGACCTTCTGGTCGCCGGGCTTCGGCTCCCTCGTCGACCGTTTCGGCGTGCCGTGGATGATCAACTGCAATCCGCCGGCAGAGTGACGTCCGGCCGCGCGGCGGAACAAGAAAGCCGGGGCCGCTTGCGCGGTCCCGGCTCTTCATCGGTCGGAACCGGCTCAGACGAGCGCGGTGACCTGGATCTCGACCAGCAGTTCCGGCGCGGCGAGGCGGGCTTCCACCGTGGCGCGGACCGGCAGGTTGTTCTTGTCGACCCACTGGTCCCAGACTTCGTTCATCTGGCTGAAATGGGCGATGTCGCGCAGCCAGATGGCGGCGCTGATCAGGTTGGCCTTCGAGGAGCCGGCTTCGGCGAGCAGGGCGTCGATCTGGGCGAGGATGTCGCGGGTCTGGGCGGCCGTGTCGGCGCCTGCGCCGGTGACGCCCGCCGTGGTGACGACGCCGTTGACGACGACAGCGCCGCAGAAGCGCTGGCCGGGCTTGATACGCTTGATCATGAGAAGTCTCCCTGTTGGATATGAGAAGGGTTTTGCCGGGCGCCGGCCGGGTCCGGCCGGCGCCGATGGCAGCGCGGCATCAATGCCCGAAACGCCGGGCGAGTGCAACGTGTCCTATGCCGTTACCCGCCGCTCGACGCCCGGAAGCACGCAGAGCATCTCGAACAGCAGGTTCGCGGCGGTGATCGCCGTGTTGCCGGAGGGATCGTAGGGCGGCGAGACCTCGACGAGGTCGCAGCCGACGAGGTTGAGGCCCCAGCAGCCGCGGATGATCTCCAGCGCCTGGATCGTGTTGAGGCCGGCGATCTCCGGCGTGCCGGTGCCCGGCGCGATCGACGGGTCGAGGCTGTCGATGTCGAAGGAGAGATAGACCGGGCCGTCGCCCATCTGCGCGCGGACCTCCTCCATCAGCGGCGTCAGCGACCTGTGCCAGCACTCCTCCACCTGCACCACGCGGAAACCCTGCTCGCGCGGCCAGTCGAAGTCGTCGGCTGCATAGCCGGTGCCGCGCACGCCGATCTGGATGCAGCGCTTCGTGTCGAGCACGCCGGCCTCCACCGCGCGGCGGAACGGCGTGCCATGGGCGATCGGCTCGCCGAACATGTGCTCGTTGATGTCGGCATGGGCGTCGACATGGATCAGGCCGACGGGGCCGTATTTCTCCGCCATGGCGCGCAGGATCGGGTAGGACAGCGTATGGTCGCCGCCGAGCGTCAGCGGCTTGCAGCCGTCCTTGACGATGTCGCGATAGGCGTCGGTGATGATGTCGACGCATTTCGGCAGGTTGAACGTGTCGATCGCCACGTCGCCGATATCGGCCACCTGCAGGCTGTCGAAGGGGGCCGCGCGGGTCGCCATGTTGTAGGGGCGAATCATGCAGCTCTCGGTGCGGATCTGCCGCGGCCCGAAGCGCGTTCCCGGTCGGTTCGAGGTGCCGATATCCATGGGGATGCCGACGAAGCAGGCGTCGAGCCCTTCGCTCGTCGGCTGCGTCGGCAGGCGCATCATGGTGGCGGGGCCGCCGAAACGGGGCATCTCGTTGCCGCCGAGCGGCTGGTTGAAGGTCTTTGTCGTCATCTGTCTTCCTCCGGCGAGGCGGTTTTCGTGTCTGGGCCTCGCCTTGCCGCCACCTTACGGGACTTGGCGGAGGGACTGGAATACCCTTTTTGACTATTCTTGCAGCCAAGGCGGGCCGCATCCCGGCTTGGCGGTTGATTTCGCGGCGCGGGCTCTGCATGTGTGGCGGGCAACCGAGCGGAACCGAGCCTTCATGTCGATCGTCAAACTGAAATCGTCCTTCCACAGCCTGCTGCGCCCGCTGGCCGGGCGGCTGGCCGCCATGGGCCTTGCCGCCGATCAGGTGACGCTCGTTTCCGCCGTCGTCTCTATGGGGATCGGCGCGCTGCTCCTCGCCCGGCCAGAGCCGGCCCTCTTCGCGCTGGTGCCGGTCTGGATGGTCCTGCGCGCGATGTTCGACGCCCTCGCCGGCCTGCTGGCGCGCGAATACGGGCGAAGGAGCGCGCTCGGCCCCTATCTCGGCGAGATCGCCGCCGTCGTTTCCGACGCGGCGCTCTATGCGCCCTTCGCGCTCGTCGCGCCCTTCTCCCTGCCCTGGCTGGCGGCGATCGTCTTCCTGGCGACGCTGACGGAGTTCGCCGGCGTGCTCGCCCTCGCCCATGGCGGCGGGCGCAGCCACGAGGGGCCGATGGGCCGGAGCGACCGGGCGCTGCTGTTTGGGGCGCTGGGCGCGCTGGTGGCGGCATTCGGCACGCTGCCGGCATGGACGTGGCATATCCAGCCGATGGCCTGCGTGCTGCTGGCCTGGACGGTGGCCGGCCGGGTGAAGGCCGGGCTCGCCGAAGGCTGAGCCGTCAGCGTTTTCCCGTGAAGCGGGCGGGCGTCGGCCGGCCCGTCACCTGCTGCCAGTGCTCGTCGGCGCGCCGCTCGAAGGTCGCCGCCTCGCGCGCGTCGCTCTGGTAGAAGGCGCCGCGCGGAACCTCCGGCGCATAGGCCTGGTCGCTCCAGCCGCGCCCGTCGTCGTGCGGGAAGGCATAGCCGACATGGCCGAGCGCCGCCGCGCCCTTGTAATGCGTATCGCGCAGATGCATCGGCACCGCCGCCGGCGGTTCGCTCGCCACATGGGCGAGCGCCAGCGAGATGCCGCGGCAGGCCGAGTTGGATTTCGGCGCCCGCGCGACGTGGAGGGCGGCGTGGGCCAGCACGATCTGCGCTTCGGGATAGCCGATCTTCTCCACCGCATGCAGCGCCGCCACGGCGGTCTGCAGCGCGGTGTTGTCGGCGAGGCCGACATCCTCCGAGGCGTGGATCATGATGCGGCGGGCGATGTAGCGCGGGTCCTCGCCGCCATGCACCAGCCGGGCGAGCCAGTAGAGCGTCGCGTCGGGATCGGAGCCGCGCATGGATTTCACGAAGGCGGAGACGACGTCGTAATGGGCGTCGCCCGAGCGGTCGTGGTTGACCGGCGCGGCCGCATAGGCCTCCTCGACCATCGCCTCCGAGATGACGACCGGCGCGCCGGGCGCATGGCCGACGGCAAGGCTTTCCAGCACGGTCAGCGCGCGGCGGGCATCGCCCCCCGAGCGCCCGGCGATCCGGCGCAGCAGCGCGGGCGCCAGCTCGACCTCGATGCCGCGCGCCGCCAGATGCGCGAGGCCGCGCCGCACCACGTCCTCCATCTCCTCGATGGCGAGCGGCTCCAGCTTCAGGATGGTCGAGCGGGAGATGAGGGCCGGCGTCAGCGTGTGGTAGGGATTGCCGGTGGTCGCGCCGATGAAGTCGGCGACCCCCTCCTCGCAGAGCGCCAGGAGATGATCCTGCTGCGTCGCGCTGAAGCGATGCACCTCGTCGGCGAAGAGCAGCGTCGGGCGCATGCGGGCCTCGTCGGCGACCTTGCGGATATCGGCGACATTGTTGTGGGCGGCGTGCAGCGGGCGGAAATCCTTGCCGAGCATGTTGCCGATGGCGCGGGCGATCGAGGTCTTGCCGAGGCCCGGCGGGCCGTAGAGGACGATGCTGCCGAGCCGTCCGGCGGCGATGCGCCGGCGCAGCATCGTGCCGGGGCCGATGACCTTCTCCTGGCCGATCACGTCGTCCAGCGTCGCCGGGCGAAGCTCGGCCGCCAGCGGCATGGACCCGGTGCGCGGCGCGGCGTCGAAAAGATCGCTCATGGAAACCCCCGTCGAATGGCTCTGTCCATTGCGGCCGGGCGGAAAAGAACCCTGCCTGCCCGGCCGGAAGACGTTCGTCTAGCGGCCGGAGCGGACAGGGTCAAAGGCAATCGTATGCGGTGACGGTCAGTGCAGGCCGAAGAGGTTCAGCAACTCCTCGCGGTGGCGCACGAAATCCGGCGCGCTGCGATCGCGCGGGCGGGGCAGGTCGATCTCGAGCAGGCGCGGGGCGGCGTTCTTCTCGCGCGGCAGGATAAGGATGCGGTCGGCGAGGTAGGTCGCCTCCTCCAGATCGTGAGTGACGAGGATGGTGGTCACGTCCTCGTCGCGCCAGATGCGGGTCAGTTCCTGCTGCATGCCGATCTTCGTCATGGCGTCGAGCGCGCCGAGCGGCTCGTCGAGCAGCAGGATTTCCGGCTGCACGGCGAGCGCGCGGGCGATGCCGACCCGCTGCGCCATGCCGCCCGAGAGCTGGCGCGGATAGGCGTTCTCGAAGGCCTGCAGGCCGACGAGATGGACGTAGCGCCGCGCCGCGGGTTGCGGCGCGCCGTGCTCCTCAGGCGGCGCCGCGTCGCGCCGCCATGGCGGTCACTTCCACCTTCATGGCGGGATCGGCAAGCGCGGCGACGCCGACGGCGCAGCGCACCGGATACGGCTTCCTGAAATAGCTGCAATAGACCTCGTTGAAGGCCGGGCGCTCGGCGATGTCGGTGAGGTAGATCGTCAGGTGGATCACGTCGGCAAGGCTGCTGCCGGCCTTTTCCAGCGAGGTTTTCAGGCTTTCCAGCGTGGCGATGCTCTGCGTCCTGATATCGCCGGTCTCCAGCGAGCCGTCCGCCCGCAGCGGAATGTGCGTCGTCATCAGGATGTTGCCGAGGCCGGCGACGTCGGAGGAGATCTCGCTCTCGTCCGTATCCTCGATGAAGAAGGGTGCGTTGTTCTCAGCCATGGCCGATTCTCCTGTCCTGCAAATGCGCCCGCTTACCAGACCGTGCCGCGCGCCGCGACGTCCTCGACGCGGGTGACGACGCCGTCGCGGTGGAAGACCATGCGGTCGAAGAGGTTGCTGACGACGCAGGTGTGGTTCGGCACGATCCGCACCTGGCCGCCGATGGCCGGGAAGCTGTCGCGGCATTGGCTGATATCGACCACGGCATGCTCCTCCGACAGCGACAGGATGCGCGCGCCCGCAAAGCCGTCGATCTCGCCGTAGTCGCTGAAGCCGAGCAGGTCCGATGTCAGCGCCTTCGAGCCGGCATCGAGGACGGCGCGATCCTCGGAGGGACGCGAGACGACGGTGGCGAGGATATGCATGGCGAGATCTGCCTGCGTGCATTCCCCGGCGCGCACCATGGAACGGTCGTTATAGACATAGGTGCCGGCGCGGTGTTCCGTCGCCGAGGGCACGAGTTCGGCCTTGAAGAGATCGGGCGAGCCGCCGCTCGAGCGCACCGGGCAATCGATGCCCCTTGCGGCAAGAAGCGCCATGGTCTCGCTGAGGAATGCCTCCACCTCTTCGGCCCCGCCCACCGCCGGATAGGTGAGGATGCCGCCGAAACGCAGGGCGGGCGCCGCGGCGATGCGCTCGGCGAGCGCGGCCGCGGCCTCGGGGCTCTGCACGCCGCAGCGCTTGCCGCCGGTGTCGCATTCGATGAGGACGGTCAGCGGCCGCGCCGCATCGAAGGCCCCGGCAAGCCCGTCGACCGTCACCGCGCTGTCGGCGACGACGCTGAGGCGGGCAATGCGTTCATGTAAGGCTCGCAGGCGGGCCAGCTTCGCCGCGCCGAGGATGTTGTAGGTGATCAGGATGTCCTCGAAGCCGGCATCGGCGAAGACCTCGGCCTCGCTGACCTTCTGGCAATTGATGCCGACCGCGCCCGCCGCGAGCTGCGCCTTGGCGACCGCCACGATCTTGTGCGTCTTGATATGCGGGCGAAAGGCCTTGCCGTGCCGGTCGAAATAGGCCTGCGCGCGGCTTATATTGGCATCCAGCCGGTCCTCGTCGATGACGGGCATGGGGGTCAGGATCTGATCGAGCGGCGTGCCGGCTTCGGGCCAGGAAGAATGCATGGAAAACCTTCGGATATTGCGGCGCCGGTTCGTTCCGGGTGGCGCCCGTTGATGATGCGGGCCACTATGATACGAAAGCAGGCGAGAGGAAATCGCTTTCGGTGAGGCCATGCCGCTGCAAAACCGCGTCACCCCGTTCGGCGAGATCGTCGCCATCGCGCAGCGCGGCCTTTTCACCGGCAATCGCGGCATCATCCACGATCCGCGAACGCGGACGCTGCTTGCCCGGCGCTGGTCGAGCAAGGCCTGGCTGATCTGCGCCTGCGACTACAAGGGACGCCGCCGGACGGTGATGGGCGGGCGAAGCTGGACGGAACTGTTCTTCCTCGACGAGGCGGTGGCGCTGGCCGCCGGCCATCGCCCATGCTTCTTCTGCCGAAGGGAAGCTGCGGAGCGGTTCCGCGCCTGCTGGGCTGCCGCGCGGCGGGAAGAACCGCCCTCTGCCTCGTCCATGGACGCCATCCTGCACGGTGAGCGGCTGGAGCGCCGCGGCAAGCGCCTGCATCCCCTCCCCGGCCCGCTCGCCGCGCTTCCTGACGGAGCGGTCGTCGCCGCGGGAGCGACAGCGTTCACCCTTTACGCAGGGCGCGCCTATCGCTGGACCGAGGACGGCTATGCCCCGGCCGAAAGGCTCGGCCACGCCGATTGGCTTCTCACGCCGCCTTCGACGCTCCGCGTGCTCGGCGCGGGCTATCGGCCGACCTTCCATCCTTCCATCGGGCAATGACGGTGGATCGGTCCGCATCCCGGCTGTCCGGGCCGCCCGTCATGCGGTAGAAAGGGTGGCCTCACCGCCTGTCCGGTCGACGATTAATCCCTTGCTCTAATGGGAGAATCGGTTCTAAGTGCGATTTGATCCCTCATATGGGCTTGAAATCGCATTTTGAGATTCTCGATATGAATATGGCCGCAACGTTCGGACAGGCAATTTCCGAGGTCGATCAGTTGATCATCGGCCAGGCGCACGAGCTATCGGACAAGCTGAAGCAGCACCGGCTAGAGATGTTCCCGCCGGTCGCGCAGAAGAGCCTGCGCCAGTTCCAGCTCAGCGAGGCCGCCCATTTCCTCGGCGTCACCAGCGGCTATCTGCGCAATCTCTCGCTCGAATCCAAGGGCCCGCTGCCGCAGGTCACGCCTTCCGGCCGCCGCTCCTACACGGCCGAGCAGTTGCAGGAGATGCGCGAATATCTCGAGCAGAACAGCCGCGGCCAGCGCTATGTGCCGCGCCGGCGCGGCGCCGAGCATCTGCAGGTCATCGCCGTCGTGAACTTCAAGGGCGGCTCCGGCAAGACGACGACGACGGCGCATCTGGCGCAGCATCTCGCGCTCACCGGCCACCGTGTCCTTGCCGTCGACCTCGACCCGCAGGCCAGCCTTTCGGCGATCCACGGTTTTCAGCCCGAATTCGACGTCAACGAGAACGAGACGCTCTACGGCGCCATCCGCTATGACGACCAGCGCCGGCCGCTGAAGGAGATCATCCGCAAGACGAATTTCCCGGGCCTCGACATCGTGCCCGGCAATCTCGAGCTGATGGAGTTCGAGCACGACACACCGCGCATCCTGGCGCAGGGCAACAGCGGCGATTACGGCCGGATCTTCTTCGCCCGCCTCGACGAGGCGCTCGCCTCCGTCGCCGACGATTACGACGTGGTGGTGATCGACTGCCCGCCGCAGCTCGGCTTCCTGACGATGAGCGCGATCTGCGGCGCGACGGCCGTGCTGATCACCGTGCACCCGCAGATGCTCGACGTCATGTCGATGTGCCAGTTCCTGCAGATGCTGGGCGAGGTGCTGAACACGCTGAAGAGCGCGGGCGGCAACATGAACCTCGACTGGCTGCGCTATCTCGTCACCCGCTACGACCCGGCGGACGGGCCGCAGACGCAGATGGTCGCCTTCATGCGCTCGCTGTTCAAGCAGCACGTGCTGACCAGCACGATGGTGCGAAGCGTCGCCATCGCCGATGCGGCGCTCACCAACCAGACGCTCTATGAGGTCGACCGCAGCCAGTTCACGCGGGCGACCTATGACCGGGCCCTTGAATCCATGGAAGCGGTCAATGCGGAACTCGTCGAACTCATTCACAAGGCATGGGGGCGTTGACATGGCGCGCAAGAACGTTCTTTCCAACCTGATGTCGGCGCCTTCGGAGACGTTGACGCCGGTAAACCCGGGCCAGGACGAGCAGCGCCCGCATGTCACCTACAAGGGCATCGGCGCGCTCGGCGCCGTGACGCGCAGCATCGACGCGCTGGCGGCCAAGGCGGATGCGGCCAAGGAGATCGAGGCGAAGCTGACGGCCGGCGAGGTCGTCATCGAGCTGGAGCCGGACCAGATCGAGGACTCCTTCATTTCCGACCGCCTCGCCCATTCCGACCAGCAGTTCCAGGAGCTCGTCGAGGCGATGCGCGTGCGCGGCCAGGATTCGCCGATCCTCGTGCGTCCGCATCCGGGCAAGGACGGCGTCTACCAGATCGCCTTCGGCCATCGCCGCGCCAAGGCCGCGCGTCTGCTCGGCCGGCCGGTCCGCGCGGTGGTCAAGGCGCTCACCGACCGCGACCATGTCATCGCCCAGGGCCAGGAGAACAGCGCGCGCGCCGACCTCTCCTTCCTCGAACGGGCGACCTTCGCCGGCGAGCTGGAAGCGCGCGGCTTCGACCGCGAGACGATCATGGCGGCGCTCAGCGCCGACAAGACGACCGTCTCGAAGATGCTCTCCGCGGTGAACCGCATTCCGAAGGCCGTGCGCAACGGCATCGGCCCGGCGCTCGCCATCGGCCGCGACCGCTGGCACGAGCTTGCGACGCGCTTCGACGAGCCGGCCAACGAGGACCGCGCCGTCGAATTCCTCGCCCGCGAGCGCATCAAGGCGCGTTCGCCGGAGGAGCGCTTCAATCTCCTCAGCGGCCATCTCGCCAAGGCCGACGGGCCGGCGCCCGTGCACAAGCCCGCGCCCGCGACCTGGGAGCGCAAGGACATAAAGGCCAACATCAAGGCGAACGGCCGGCAATACACGATTGCGCTGAAGGCGGCCGAAGCGGCCGGTTTCGGCGCCTACATCACGCGCAACCTGGACCGTCTCTACGAGGCGTACCACGCTGAGAACAAACAGAAATCAGGAGATTGAACCGCAAAAGAAAAAGGCCCCCTCAACGTTACCGTCGCGGAAGCCCTTCTCATCGTTTAGCAGCCTGAGAATCGCACTTCCCCGAATCACAGTCAAGCCTTTTCGGCGCCGGTTTCGGTGATGGGGTCTCTTTTGCCTATCGAGAGGTGAAGAGACATGGAGACGGACGGCATATCGACGCCCTTCGGGCGGCGGGCGATGACGCTCGGCATGCTGGCAGGCCAGGCGATCGCCAGGACGGTTCTGCCGGAAGCGAGCGTCGACAAGTGGCAGCTCTATCGCTGGCTCTGCGAGGCGCGGCCGAAGCTCGGCATCAGCGATCGGGCACTGTCGGTGCTGAACGCGCTGTTGAGCTTCTATCCGAAGACGGAACTGGCCGGCAATGAGGGCCTGGTCGTGTTCCCCTCCAATGCCCAGCTCTCGCTGCGCACGCATGGCATGGCGGAAACGACGCTGCGCCGCCATCTTGCCGCGCTCGTCGAGGCCGGCCTCCTGACGCGGCGGGACAGCCCGAACGGCAAGCGTTATGTACGCCGCGACCAGCAGGGCGCCATCGGCGAGGCCTTCGGCTTCTCGCTCGCCCCTCTGCTCGCGCGGGCAGGGGAGATCGAGACCGTCGCGGCGCAGGTCAGCGCCGAACGTCTCCTCTTGCAGCGGATGCGCGAACGCATCACCCTCGTGCGCCGCGATATCGCCAAGCTGATCGAGACGGCGCTGGAAGACGGCCTTGCCGGCGACTGGATGCGCTACGAAGCGGAATACCGGCTGCTGGTGCAGGCCTTGCCACGGGTTGCGACCCCGGAAATCCTTTCGCCGATCCTCGCCAATCTCGAAGCCTTGCGCGAGGAGATCGTCAAGTGCCTGGAACAGCAGTTGATTTTAAAGAATCTGGCTGGCAATGCCGGCCATACTGAGCGGCACAAACAGAATTCAAAACCCGAATCCACTTCTGACTTTGAACCTCGCTTCGAAACGAAGCAGGGCGGCAACGGCGATATGCGAACCGAACCGCTGGAGGGAGGGCAACCGTTTGCCGGTGCAAGTGGGTCGGGCGGCAACCAGACGGAGGACGCAACGCGGGATCGGGCAGACCGGCGGCGACGCGCGCAAGCGGGGCCGGAAAGCGAGCCGCACAAACCCTACCCGCTCGGACTTGTCCTGCAGGCCTGCCCGGAAATCATCCCCTTCGGGCCGGGCGGCGCGATTTCGAGCTGGCGCGATTTCATGACGGCGGCGGTGGTCGTCCGGTCGATGCTGGCCGTCAGCCCCTCGGCCTATGAAAAGGCCTGCGAGGTGCTGGGGCCGGAAAATGCGGCGACGATGATCGCCTGCATTCTCGAGCGCTCCGGGCATATCAACTCGGCCGGCGGCTACCTGCGCGACCTGACCCGCAGGGCGGAACGCGGCGAGTTCGCGCTCGGGGCCATGCTGATGGCGCTGGTGCGGGCGAATGCCGGACCTTCGAAGCGTGCCGGATGACGGCAAAGCGGCACGGCGAATCCGCTTTTGGAAACCGCATGTTAACCATGCGCTTCCTAATCATGGGCGGAAGACAAGGAAGCCCGAATCAATGCCGCCATCTGCCTCGGCCCAGCCGCGCCGCCGTTCCCTCGCCGTCGACACCGGCCCCGTCATCGCCTTTCCCGCCGAGCGGCGTACCGCGCATGTCCGCCGCTGTGCCGGTGAGCTCGATACCCTGCAGGGGGACGACGCGCGCCATTACTGGATGAAGGTCTGTCGCGAGCTGGCGGATGAGCTGCGCAAGCTCGGCTCGAATGAGAACCAGGCCCGTGCCGCTGTCTTCGCTTTCCAGGAAGAGGTGCAGCAGGAGCTTTCCCGCCTGCATCACGGCGAGAACGGCTGACTTCAGATCAGGCCGGATGCGCTGCCGGCAAGGCCGATGGAGAAGACGGCCAGGAAGAAGGCCGCGATCCGGTAAACCAGGCGCGGCGAGAGAACCGGTGCCTGGCCGACGAGGCCGCCGAGCGTCAGGAAGCCCGTTCCCGCTCCCAGCACGAGCAGGCTGAAGACGCCGAGCGCCGGGGCGATCTCGGTCAGCGGGCCATGCGGCATGATCACCAGCCCGACGATCGGGGCCTTCGGATTGAGGAGCGTCGTCAGGAAGACCTGGCCGATCGTCACCGGCGAAACCTCTTGTCGGATTTTCTGCGCTGAAGACACGCGCCACAGGCGCATCGCGAGGAACAGGACCCAGCACGCCGCGGCCGCCCGAAGTCCGGCGGATAATGCGGGACGCCCTTCCAGTAGGGATGCGGCGACGGTTGCGAGCGGGACGATCACGACGAGATAGCCGAAAAGCTCCCCGGCCAGCAGCGGAAGGCTGGCCCGCAATCCGCGGGTCGCGGCGCCGACCGTCAGCAGCGTGTTGGTCGGGCCGGGCGTCAGCAGCAGCGCGAGGATGGCGAAGATGAAGAAGCTGTCCGGCATAAAATTCCGTCGATCGGTTGCATGGGCGCCCACCCTACGGCTTTCGTGTAGCGCAACCTTGATCTCCGTCAAGCCGCCCCTTTCTCCGGACGGCGAGTCCCGCTAGGAACGACCATGGGGTTCCGGCAAGGAGACGACGATGACGGAGACGATCGCAGAGGATATCCGCAGGCTCGAGGAGCAGGAGCGGCTGTTGCGCTTCAGCCGGTTCGGCGCCGAGGATGCATGGGTGCTCGGCAACCGCATCCGCGAAATCGCGCTCGCGCGCGGGGCCGGCGTGGCGATCGATATCTCGACGCGCGACCGTACGCTTTTCCACACCGCCCTCCCCGGCACCACGACGGACAATGCCGAGTGGATCCGCCGCAAGCGCAACACCGTGCTGCGGCTTTGGAACGCCTCCTATCTCGTCGGGCGGAGGCTTGCGCTTTCCGGCCGCGATCAGGTCGAGGCCCGCAATCTCTCCTATGCCGATTTCTCCGTGCACGGCGGCAGCTTTCCGTTGCTCGTCGCGGATCTCGGTTGCGTCGGGGCGATCACGGTCTCCGGCGTGCCGGAGCGCATCGACCATGCGATCGTCGTCGATGGATTGGCCTCCTTCCTCGGGATCGAGCTCGGCGAGGCCCGCCTGCCCGAGTGACCCCCTCCCCTGCCCTCTAGGAAAGGCGCGACCCGCCCGATAGAATGGGGCGCGGCCGGCCCGGACCGCGAGGAAGCGGAGAGGAGCCGTCATTCCGTGAAGCTGCGTCATGCCCTGGCTTTCGTGATCCTGCCCATCGCCCTCGTTCTCGCCACCCTCCAGGGCGGAACGTTGCTGACGCGCAGCTACATGGACGAGGCATCCGCGCAGGCCGGATCGGCATTGCGTCTTGCCGTCGCGGCGCTCGCCGGGCATCTTAGCCGTTACGAGCCCCTGCCCGCCCTGATCGCCGATCACGATGACATCGAGGGCCTGCTGCAGGCGCCGGATAACCCTGCCCTGCGCGAGGTCGCCAATCAATATCTCAAGGAAATCAATAGTCTGCTGGAATCGTCCGATATCTATGTGATGACGCCGAACGGCAATACGATCGCGGCGAGCAACTATGACACGCCGGGAACCTTCGTCGGGGAGAATTTCAGCTATCGACCCTATTTCCAGGATGCGATCGCCGGCAGGCCCGCCCGCTTCTATGCGCTCGGCACGACCTCCCTGAAGCGCGGCTATTACTTTTCCTCGCCGGTGGAGGTTGCCGGGAAGATCCTCGGCGTGATCGTCTTCAAGGTCGATATCGATTCCATCGAAAGCTCATGGCGCGGCGGCGAATACAAGATCTTCGTTGCCGATCCGGAAGGCATCATCTTCATGAGCGGCGCGCCGGAATGGCTTTATACCGGCATCCTGCCGCTCGATGCGCCACGCCTTGCCCGCACCCAGGCGTCGCGTCGCTATGCCGAGGCGGAGCTGCGGCCCCTGCCCCTCACCGAATCGGTTTACCACGGTCAACACCTGCTGCAGATCGCCGGCGGCGGCGCGACCCGGGAATATCTGCGCCTGTCGCACTATATGCCCGAGGCCGACTGGACGGTGAACGTCCTGCTGGATACTGCATCGGTTCGGGCGCAGGCGCGAACCACGCTGATCGCGGTCCTGCTGTTCATCTGCCTTGCCGGTCTCGCCGGCGCGGTCATCTGGCAGCGCCGTGCCCGGGTGGTGGAGCGGCTGCGCCTTCAGGAGGAAGCGCGCAACGAGCTGGAGCATCGGGTGGAGGAACGCACCGCCGACCTCGCCCGCGTCAACGAGCAGATCGAGCTGGAAATCGCCGAGCGTCGGCTGACGGAGCAGGAATTGCGCAAGACGCAGGCCGATCTCATCCAGGCCGGGAAGCTCGCCGGCCTCGGCCAGATGTCGGCCGCCCTCTCCCACGAATTCAACCAGCCGCTGGCCGCGGCCAAGACCTATGCGGACAGCGCCGCGCTCCTCATCGAACGCGACCGCGTTTCCGAGGCGCAGGACAATGTGCGGCGCATCTCCGCCCTCATCGATCGGATGGCATCGATAAGCCGGCACTTACGCAATTTCGCCCGCAAACCGAACGAGCGGCTCGGGCCGGTCTTACTGTCGGACGTCGTCGCCGATACGATGGAGATCGTCACGCCGCGCCTCAAGGCGGCGGATGCGAAGCTGGTCGTGGAGCTGGAAAGCCCCGGCCTGACGGTGCAGGCGGGACCGGTGCGGCTTCAGCAGGTCCTGGTCAATATCATCAGCAATGCCGCCGATGCGGTGGAAGGTCTTGCGGAGCGGGAGATAGTGCTCTCCGCCCGCCGCTTCGACGACGGCCGCATCGGCATAGAAGTTCGCGACCGCGGTCCCGGCGTACCCGCCGCGATCGCCGAGCGCATCTTCGATCCGTTCTTCACCACCAAGGGCGTTGGCAAGGGGCTCGGCCTCGGACTTTCCATTTCCTATAATATTGTCAAGGACTTCGGCGGGGATCTGGTGGCCAGCAATCATGCGGAGGGCGGAGCGATCTTCCGGATCGTCCTGGAAGGCGCGAAGCCGGTGCAGGAGGCGGCGGAATGACGGGCGCCCGCATTCTGCTGATCGACGACGAGGAGGAGATGCGCCGTTCCTCGGCGCAGGCGCTCGAACTGTTCGGCCTCGACGTCGATACGTTCTCCAGCGCCGAGCCGGTGCTGGAGCTGGTCGGCTATTCCTTCGACGGCGTGGTCGTCAGCGATATCCGCATGCCCGGCATGGACGGCATGAGCCTGCTGCAGCGCATCCGCGAGGTGGACCCGGAAGTGCCGGTCATCCTCGTGACGGGGCATGCCGACGTGCAGCTCGCCGTCAGCGCCATGCGGGCCGGGGTCTATGACTTCCTCGAAAAGCCGTTCACGGCGCAGCATCTCGCCGGCATCATCCGCCGGGCGATGGACCGCCGCAGCCTCGTTCTCGAAAACCGCCGCCTGCGCGCCGTCGCCGGCAAGCGCGACGATATCGAGGCGCGTCTGCCTGGCCGCACGCAGGTCATGGTCGATCTACGCTACCGGCTGCGGGCGATCGGCGCGACGGATGCCGATACGCTGATCATCGGCGAGACGGGGGCCGGAAAGGAGGTCGTCGCGCGGGCGCTGCACGATGTCAGCGCGCGGGCAAACAAGCCGTTCATCGCCATCAACTGCGCCGCCCTGCCGGAAACCCTCATCGAGAGCGAGCTGTTCGGCCATGAGGCGGGCGCCTTCCCCGGCGCGTTGCGGCCCCGCTACGGCAAGTTCGAGCACGGCCGCGGTGGCACGATCCTGCTGGACGAGATCGGCTCCATGCCCTTCGATTTACAGGCGAAATTCCTTCGCGTCCTGCAGGAGCGCGTCATCACGCGGCTCGGTTCCAACGAGCCCGTGCCGCTCGACGTGCGCTTCATCGCCACGAGCAAGGTGGATCTCGAGATGGAAGTGGCCGCCGGGCGCTTCCGGCCCGACCTGCTCTATCGCCTGAATGTCGCGACGCTGCATGTGCCGTCGCTGGCGCAGCGGCGGGCGGATGTCCCCCTCCTCTTCCTGCAGCTCGTGCGCGAGGCGGCGGCGCGCTACGGGCGCGGCGATGCCGAGGCGCCGCCCGAACTGGTCACCGATATCGCCGGGCGGAGCTGGCCCGGAAATGTCCGCGAGCTGCGCAATGCGGCCGACCGCTTCGTCCTGGGCCTGGATACGAATGCCGAGGGCGCATCGCAGGATGCGGGCCCGCAACGGCTCGCGGACAAGGTCGCGATCTACGAACGCGGCCTGATCGCCAGCGCGCTGGCCGCCCATGGCGGCAGCCTCAGGCCGGTCTATGAGCAGCTCGGCGTCTCCCGCAAGACGCTTTACGAGAAGATGCAGAAGTACGGGCTCGACAAGAGCATCGGTTTCTCCGCGCTTCAGGATGAAACCTGAGGTGGGTGGGTGGAAATCCACCCGTTCTGCCGGCGCTTTGTCCCTCTTTCCACCCATCGGCCGCGGTTTACGGCGGTAAACAGCGGGGCCTGTCGTCCCTTCCGCTTGTCCCCGCCACGGCGTCGGACACTCTGGGCGCATCCAGGACCAGCGCGGGAGGAGCCGCGTCGGCTGCGATCTCATCGGGAGGATTTGATGAAGACCTTGAAGACCCTCGTCGGCGTCTCCGCCGCGTTCGCCGTATCGCTGCTCGCCACCTCGGCCCTCGGCCAGACCTATCCGGAACGCACCATCACCATGGTGGTCCCCTTCTCCGCCGGCGGGCCGACGGATACGGTGACGCGCCTCGTCGCCGAAGCCATGTCGAAGGACCTCGGCCAGCAGATCGTCGTCGAGAATGTCGGCGGTGCGGGCGGCACGCTCGGGGCGGGCCGCGTGGTCAGCGCCGATCCGGACGGCTATACCCTGCTCCTGCACCATATCGGCATGGCGACCAGCGCGACGCTCTACCGCAAGCTCGCCTATGACACGCTGAACGCCTTCGAATATGTCGGCCTCGTCACGGAAGTTCCGATGACGATCGTCGCCCGCAAGGATTTCGAGCCCACCGATCTCAAGGGGCTGATCGACTATATGAAGACCAACAAGGACACCGTGACGGTGGCCAATGCCGGCATCGGCGCGGCCTCGCATCTGTGCGGCATGTTGCTGATGAGCGCGCTCGAGACGCAGTTCACCACCGTGCCCTACAAGGGCACCGGCCCGGCCATGACGGACCTGCTCGGCGGCCAGGTCGACGTGATGTGCGACCAGACGACCAACACGACGAAGCAGATCCAGGGCGGCACGATCAAGGCCTATGCCGTGACCTCGCCTGCCCGCCTCGACAACCTGCCCGATATCCCGACGGCGGAAGAAGCCGGCCTGCCGGGCTTCCAGGTCGGTATCTGGCACGGTGTCTATGCCCCGAAGGGCACGTCCGCCGAGGTGACGGAGCGCCTTTCCAAGTCGCTGCAGCTCGCGCTGAAGGACCCGAATGTGGTCGCCCGCTTCGCCGAGCTCGGCACGGCGCCCTCCTCCGAGGCCGAGGCGACGCCGGCCGCGCTCAAGGCGAAGCTGGAAAGCGAGATCGACCGCTGGAAGCCCGTCATCGAGGCAGCCGGCCAATACGCCGACTAGGACGGAGACCGGGTCGCGGCGGCGTCATGCCGCCGTGATCGTTGACCGCCGGCGTGGCCCCGAGGGGCCGCAGGGAGAGGGATTTTCATGAAACAAGTGCAGTTCGACGGCACCAATGCGATATGCGGCCTGACCTTCATCGCGCTGGGTGGCTTCTTTATCTATCAATGCCTTAACCTGGAGTTGGGGACGGCATTCCGCATGGGGCCGGGCTATTTCCCGCTGGTCCTCGCCGCCGTCCTGACGCTGCTCGGCGTCGTCGTGCTGGTCCAGGCGACGCGCGTGAAGGGGGAGCCGATGGGGCCGCTGGCGCTGCGCGGCATGCTCTTCATCCTCCCTGCCCCGGTGTTCTTCGGCCTGACGGTGCGCGGCCTCGGCTTCGTGCCGTCGCTGTTCTTCGCCGCGCTGATCGCCGCCTTCGCCTCGTCGCGCATGAAGCCCTTGCCGGCGCTGGCCCTTGCCGCGGCCATCACGGTGTTTTCCGCGCTGGTGTTCAGCTATGCCCTCGGCCTGCCCTTCGAGCGGTTCGGCCCCTGGACCCGGCTGTAGGAGGCGCCCATGGATCTCATCAGCAATCTCGCGCTCGGCTTCTCCACCGCCGCCTCGCCCGCCAACCTCGCCTTCTGCCTCATCGGCGTCCTGCTCGGCACGCTGATCGGCGTGCTGCCGGGTATCGGCGCGACGGCGACCATCGCCATGCTCCTGCCGATCACTTTCCAGCTCGAGCCGGTCTCCTCGCTGATCATGCTCGCCGGCATCTATTACGGCGCGCAATATGGCGGCTCGACCACGGCGATCCTCATCAACATGCCGGGCGAATCCTCCTCCGCCGTGACCGCCATCGACGGCTACCAGATGGCGCGCAAGGGCAGGGCGGGGGCGGCGCTCTCCATCGCCGCGCTCGGCTCCTTCTTTGCCGGCACGGTCTCCACCTTCCTCGTCGCGATCTTCGCGATCCCGCTGACCGCCGTGGCGCTGCGGTTCGGCGCGGCCGAGTATTTCTCGCTGATGGTCGTCGGCCTCGTCTCCTCCATCGCGCTCGCGCACGGCTCCATCGTCAAGGCGCTGGCCATGGTGGCGCTCGGCCTGCTGCTCGGCCTCGTCGGCACGGATATCTATACGGGCACGCCGCGCTTCACCCTCGGCATCCGGGAATATGCCGACGGGCTCAATTTCGTCGCAGTCGCGGTGGGCGTCTTCGGCATCGCCGAGATCCTGCGCAACCTGGAGGGCGAGAAGACGCGCAGCGTCCTCATCGCCAAGGTCTCGGGCCTCTGGCCGACGAAGGACGATTTCCGGCGCATGGCCGCGCCGGTGCTGCGCGGCACGGCCATCGGCTCGGCGCTCGGCATCCTGCCGGGCGGCGGGGCGATCCTCGCCGCCTTCGCCTCCTATACGGTCGAAAAGCGCATCTCCGACCGTCCGGGAGAGTTCGGCAAGGGGGCCATCGCCGGCGTCGCCGGCCCGGAATCGGCCAACAATGCCGGCGCGCAGACCTCGTTCATCCCGCTGTTGACGCTCGGCATTCCGGCAAACCCGGTCATGGCGCTGATGGTCGGGGCGATGATCATCCAGGGGATCGTGCCCGGGCCGAACGTGGCATCCGAGCAGCCGACGCTGTTCTGGGGCATCATCGCCTCCATGTGGATCGGCAACCTGATGCTCGTGGTGCTGAACCTGCCGCTCATCGGCCTCTGGGTGAAGCTGCTGACGGTGCCCTATTACGTGCTCTTCCCGATCATCATGGCCTTCTGCTCGATCGGCGTCTACAGCGTGAATTCCAACGTCTATGACCTCTATGCGGTCGCGCTGTTCGGCCTCGGCGGCTATCTGCTCGCCAAGCTGCGCTGCGAGCCCGCGCCGTTGCTGCTCGGCTTCGTGCTCGGGCCGCTGCTGGAGGAGAACCTGCGCCGCGCCATGATCCTGTCGCGCGGCGATCCGAGCACCTTCGTCACGCGCCCGATCAGCGCGGTGCTGCTTGCCATCGCGCTGGCCGTTCTGATCGTCGTGTTCCTGCCATCGGTCAAGGCCAAGCGCGAGGAGGTCTTCCAGGAAGAAGAATGACGGGGCAAACCCGCGGGGAAGGGGAGGGGCGTCCTGGGGCGCCCCTTCTTCCGTTTCTCGGTCCCGGGCCGCCGGTTTACCGCGGGCAACTCAGCCGGCGAGGGTGACGGCGACGCCGGCAGATTTCAGCGCGGCGGAAATATCGCGGGGAGGGGCCTTCTCGGTGAAGAGGTCGGTGAGTGCATCGAAGGCGCAGACGCGCACCAGGCCCTGCCGGCCGAACTTGCTGTGGTCGGTGACGACGATGGCCCGCTTGCCGCGCGAGACGACGGCGCGGGCGAATTCGGCCTCGTCGAGATCGTAGTCCATGATGCCGATCGCCGCGTCGATGGCGCCCGTCGTGATGACGGCATGGCCGACGGTGAAATGGCTGATGAATTCGATGGCGGAAACGCCGAATGCCGCGCCGTTGTCGCTGCGCAGCTCGCCGCCGGCCATGTAGACGCGGTTGCCGTTGACCGTCGACAGGGTGCGGGCGATGTCGGAGGAATTGGTGACCACCGTCAGCCGCCGATGGCCGAGCAGCTCGCGGGCGAGATAGCTCGTCGTCGTGCCGGTATCGAGCATGATGGAATCGCCGTCGCGGATCGTCGCCGCCACGGCGACGGCGATGGCCTTCTTGGCCTCGGCGTTCTCGCGCATGCGCTTCTCGAACGGCGCCTCGCCGACGACCGAGGCAAGCGCCACCGCGCCGTGCATCTTCACCACGGCGCCGCTGGCGGTCAGCGGCTTGATATCCCGCCGTACCGTTTCCAGGGAGACGTCGAGCCTTTTGGCGAGGTCCGCGATGGAGACCGTGCCGTCCTGCTGGAGAAGCCGGAGGATATCGCTGTGGCGCTTGGAAGGGTTCATCTCTCTGCGATCCGCGGAACACTCCCTGTTTCATAATCCGTCGGACGCCACCTGGCAAGAAAGCCGCAAAAACGGGCGGAAAGACAGAAAAAGCCACAGACTGGAATTGACAGCCGCGCCTGTCCGGCGTGACATGGAAATCATCGCGGCCTCGACAAGAACAACCGGGCAAGAAGCCGCGCGCAATGTCGGGGGGAGTGGATGGAGGGGCAGATCGCGCCCGGCCGCGCCGTGGAAGACCGTATCCGGGCCTTGCCCTGCTGGCGCGGACGCATCGACATCGCGCCCCTGACGGGCGGCATCAGCAACGAGAGCTACCTGGTGACGGACGGGGCCGGCCGGCATGTCGTGCGTTTCGGCAGGGACTATCCTTTCCACCATGTCTTCCGCGACCGGGAATTGATGACGGCGCGGGCGGCGCATGCGGCGGGTTTCGGGCCGGAAGTGCGTTATGCCGAGCCGGGCGTCATGGTCTCGGCCTATCTCGGGGCGAAGACCTACGGGGCCGGGGACGTCGTTGCCGAACGACGCCGCGTGGCGGACCTGCTGCGCCGTTTCCACACCGAAATGCCCGCCGAGGTCAGCGGCGCGGCCTTCCTCTTCTGGCCCTTCCATGTGGTGCGCGACTATGCCCGCACGCTCGCCGCAGGCGGTAGCCGCATGGCGGCGCATCTGCCGGACTATCTGGCGCTGGCGCGGGAGCTGGAAGCGGCGCAGGCGCCGCTTCCCATCGTCTTCGGCCATAACGACCTGCTGCCCGCCAATATCCTCGACGACGGCGAGCGGCTCTGGCTGATCGATTTCGAATATGCCGGCTTCTCCACCGCCATGTTCGACCTTGCCGGCGCCACCTCCAATGCGGGATTCTCGCCGGAGGAGGCGGAGGATTTCCTCGCCGCCTATTTCGGTGGGACGCCGGATCCGGCGATCCGCCGCGCGCACGCCGCCATGCAATGCGCCTCGCTGCTGCGCGAGGCCATGTGGAGCATGGTGTCGGAGCTGCATCTCGCCGCGCCGGGCGCCGACTATGCCGGCTATACGGCGGACAATCTCGGGCGGCTCGAAACGGCGCTCGATCATTACAGAACGACATACGGGAAACCCAGCACATGACCCTGCCCTCCCATGCCGGGATCGTCGTCATCGGCGGCGGCATCATCGGCTGCTCGACGGCCTATCACCTGGCGCGCGATCACAAGGCGGACGTCATCCTCCTGGAACAGGGCACGCTGACCTCGGGCTCGACCTGGCATGCGGCGGGCCTGGTCGGCCAGTTGCGCTCCTCGGCGTCGATCACCCGCGTGCTGAAATACTCCGTCGACCTCTACAAGGGGCTCGAGGCCGAGACGGGCCTTGCCACCGGCTGGAAGATGACGGGATGCCTGCGCCTTGCCACCAATAGGGATCGCTGGACCGAGTTCCGCCGCCTCGCCACCACGGCAAGGAGTTTCGGCATGGACATGCACCTGCTGACGCCGCAGGAGGTGAAGGCGATGTGGCCGCTGATGGAGGTCGGCGACCTCGTCGGCGCGAGCTGGCTGCCGACGGACGGGCAGGCGAGCCCCTCTGACATCACCCAGTCGCTCGCCCGCGGCGCGCGCATGCACGGCGCGCGGATCGTCGAGAACGTGCGCGTCACCGGTTTCGACATGGAGGACGGCCGCATAAGCCGCGTGCGCACCACGCTAGGCGACATCGCCTGCGAGAAGGTGGTCAACTGCGCCGGCCAATGGGCGCGGCAGGTCGGGGCGATGGCGGGCATCAACGTGCCGCTGCAGCCGGTCAAGCACCAGTATATCGTCACGGAGAAGGTGCCGGGCCTCGCCACGGACGCGCCGACCGTCCGCGATCCCGACCGCCGCACCTATTTCAAGGAGGAGGTCGGCGGGCTGGTGATGGGCGGCTACGAGCCGAACCCGCAGCCCTGGACGACCGGCGACGTGCCGGACGACTGGGCCTATCGGCTGTTCGACGACGATTTCGATCATTTCGAGCAGCATATGGTCGAGGCCATCGCCCGCGTGCCGGCGCTGGAGACGGTCGGCGTCCGGCAGATGGTCAACGGGCCGGAGAGCTTCACGCCGGACGGCAACTTCATCCTCGGCGTCGCGCCGGAATGCGCCAACATGTTCGTCGGGGCCGGCTTCAACGCCTTCGGCATCGCCTCCGGGGGAGGGGCGGGCTGGGTGCTGGCGCAATGGGTGGTCGAGGGCGAAGCGCCGCTCGATCTCTGGGCTGTCGATATCCGCCGTTTCTCCGGCCTGCATCGCGACCGGCAATGGGTGCTCCACCGCACGCTGGAAGCCTACGGCAGGCACTACGCGATCGCCTTCCCGCACGAGGAATACGACAGCGGCCGCCCGCGCATCGTCTCGCCGCTCTACGGGCGGCTGAAGGCGCAGGGCGCGGTCTTCGGCTCGAAGCTCGGCTGGGAGCGGCCGAACTGGTTCGCGCCGGCCGGCATGGAGGCGAAGGACGTCTATTCGATGGGCCGGCCGAACTGGTTCGATGCGGTGGGCGAGGAGCATCGCCACGTGCGCGAGGCCGTCGGTCTCTTCGACCAGTCCTCCTTCGCCAAATACGCGATGACCGGGCCGGATGCGCTGAAGGCGCTCGACTGGCTCTGCGCCAACGACATCGACAGGCCGCCCGGCCGGCTCACCTATACCCAGCTCCTCAACAGCCGCGGCGGCATCGAGGCGGACCTGACGGTCGCGCGGCTTTCCGAGGAGACCTTCTACATCGTCACGGGAACGGGTTTCCGCACCCACGATCTCGGCTGGATCGCCGACCACATTCCCGCCGGCCTCGACGTGGCGCTTACCGATGTGACGGAGGATTTCGGCACGCTGTCGCTGATGGGGCCGAGGGCGCGCGTCGTGCTTTCGGCGGTGACCGACGCGGATGTCTCCAATGCCGGCTTCCCCTTCGGCCATGTGCGGGAGATCGCGATTGCCGGCCATGCCGTGCGGGCCTTGCGCGTCACCTATGTCGGCGAGCTCGGCTGGGAACTGCACGCGCCGATCGATGCCGTCGGCGCTATCTTCGATGCGCTGATGACGGCGGGCGCGCCCTTCGCCATCCGGCCGGTCGGCTACCGCGCGCTGGAATCGCTGCGCCTCGAAAAGGGCTACCGCGCCTGGGGTTCCGATATCACGCCGAACGACACGCCCTTCGAGGCCGGCCTCGGCTGGGCGGTGAAGCTGCGCAAGCCCAGCGATTTCCTCGGCCGCCGGGCGCTAGAGGCGGCACGGGGCGCGCCGCCGGGAAAAGCCTTCGCCGGCTTCACGGTGGATGACCCGGCAATCGTCCTGCTCGGCCGCGAAACCATCCTCAGGAACGGCGAGCCCGTCGGCTATCTCACCAGCGGCGGCCATGGCCACACGCTCGGCAAGGCCATCGGCTACGGCTATGTGCGCCGCGCAGAGGGCGTCGACGAGGGCTTCCTGAGGGGCGGCGACTACGAGCTCGTCGTTGCGATGGACCGCACGCCGGCGAGGATCCACCTCGAACCGCTCTACGATCCCTCGGCCGCGCGGGTGAGGGGGTGACGGCTGCCCGCCGGCATTGAACGATTTCGCCGAAATGGACTCGCAGGACGTCTTCGCCGCTGCCGATGAGACGGAGATATGGCGGCGTTCATCGAGGAGCGCTCGCCGGTCTCCACCGGAAAATGGAGCAATTCCGGTGCATTCCGGTGCGCGGGAATGCTATAGATCGACGCCGTCCAATCGATCCGTGAATGAAGGAAAGCCAGCCGATGACAGCCATCACCATTCTCGACGGCGGCATGAGCCGCGAACTGACGCGGCTCGGCGCGGTGCTGAAGCAGCCGGAATGGTCGGCGCTGGCGCTGATGGAAAGCCCGGCCATCGTCCGCCGCGTGCATGACGAATTCATCGCGGCCGGCGCGGATGTCGTCACCACCAACAGCTATGCGCTGGTGCCGTTCCATATCGGCGAGGCGCGGTTCTACTCGCAGGGGCGCCGGCTGATCGCGCTCGCCGGGCAATTGGCGCGCGAGGCGGCCGACGCGGCGGAGGGACGGGCGGTGCGCGTCGCCGGCTCGCTGCCGCCGATCTTCGGCTCCTACGAGCCCGACCTGTTCCAGCCGGATCGCGTGCAGGATTATCTTTCCGTGCTGGTGGAGGAGCTTGCGCCCTTCGTCGACGTCTGGCTCGGCGAGACGCTGAGCCTGATCGCCGAGGGCGAGGCGGTGCGCCGCGCGGTGGCCGGCACGGGCAAGCCGTTCTGGATCTCCTTCACGCTCGACGACGCATCCGGCGCCGAGGACCGGCCCGCCGCGCTGCGCTCGGGCGAGAGCGTCGCCGAGGCGGCGCGCTGGGCGGCCGGGGCCGGCGCCTCGGCGCTCCTGTTCAACTGCAGCCGGCCGGAGGTGATGCGCCAGGCCGTGGCGACGGCGGCCGGCGTTCTTGCCGGCGAAGGCCGCGCCGTGGAGATCGGCGTCTACGCCAATGCCTTCGTCGAGGAGGAGGACGGCGCGGCCAACGAGACGCTGCACGCCATCCGCGACGACCTTTCCGCCGAGCGCTATGCCGCCTTCGCCTGCGACTGGGCCGAGAGCGGCGCGACGATGATCGGCGGCTGCTGCGGCGTCGGCGCCGCCCATATCCACCGTCTGTCGGCGCGCCTGCGCCCCGCCGCGCCGCCAGCCTGAATCCGCCCGCCGCAGAAGGCAGGCTCCCGCCCGTGCGGTGGGCCGGCGTCGCCTGTCCGTAAGCGGCAGGTTACCCACCTCTGAGAAGGGGCGGCGTTCACTTCCGTGCGCTCGAGCCTGGCGAGAGACTGCAATCTGCGAGATATATTGCATGCACATATCGCGGAAAATCTTTCCGCCTTTTCCTGCTGAACGGGATTCCTCGTGCATGTCGAAGAATGCGCCGCCGCCGTCACGCCATGAGGCCCGACGCCCGGGCCATCGAAAAATTCCAATGAAATCCGCTGTATAATTAGAGGCTTCGCCCTTCATGACGATCCCTCGGCCCTCCACGGTTGGCAGGGCAAAAGCCGGCTTTCTCACACTTGCATGAAATAATTTCTTTTTTACGAAAGCGATATTGACGGAAAATTGCATGCATGTGACGTTACGCCGTGCCCAGACAGGACCACACCGCTTAAGGGGGAGAAGCGATGGAGAATGCCGGCCAACCCGTGCTCAAGGTGCGTAATCTGCGAACCGGTTTCGCAACGCCCGCCGGCACCGCCGTCGCCGTCGACAATGTCAGCTTCGACCTTCACCGCAACGAGGTGCTCGCCATCATCGGCGAATCCGGCTCGGGCAAGACGGTGACCGCGCTGTCGCTGATCAAGCTGATCAGCACGCCGCCCGGCCGCTATCTCGGCGGGTCCATCGAGATCGAGGGCACCGATATCCTGCAGCTCGACGAGGCGGCGATGGAGAGCGTGCGCGGCCGGCAGATCGGCATGATCTTCCAGAACCCGCGCGCCTCGCTCGATCCGTCCTTCACCATCGAGTTCCAGTTGATCGAGACGCTGATGCACCACGGCAAAGGCCTATCCCGCGCGGCGGCGCTGGAGGTGGCGACGCGGGCGCTCCAGGAGGTCGGCTTTCCCGATACGGCGCGGGTGTTGGCGAGCTACCCGCACCAGCTCAGCGGCGGCATGTGCCAGCGCATCGGCCTTGCCATGGTGCTGGCCTGCGATCCCAAGCTGCTGATCGCCGACGAGCCGACCACGGCACTGGATGTCGGCGTGCAGGCGAAGATCCTGCTGCTCCTGAAGAAGCGCAGCCGCGAGACCGGCCTGCCGATCATCATCATCACCCATGACATGGGCGTGGTGCGGGCCATCGCCACCCGCGTCCTCGTCATGTATGGCGGCCATGTGCAGGAGGAGGGCGCGGTGGACGACGTGCTGTCCGCGCCGCGCCATCCCTATACGAGGGCGCTGATCGCCTCGATCCCCGATCCCGACCAGGCCATCGAGGAGATGAGCTTCATCCGGGGCGAGCCGCCGAACCTCCTGTCGCCGCCGAAGGGCTGCCGCTTCGCGCCGCGCTGCAACGAGGCGGTGGCGCTCTGTCACGAGAAGGTGCCGGAATGGCGCGAAGTCGGCGCGGGCCGCATGGTGCGCTGCCACCTCGCCGAGACGGGAGCCGTGCAATGACCGGCCTCATCGAGGTGCGCGGGGTCAGCAAGACCTTCACCGTCCGGCGCGGCGCCCTCTTGCGCAAGGCGGCGGCGAGCACGAAGGCGGTCGACAATGTCAGCCTGACCATCCGCAAGGGCGAGATCCTCGGCTGCGTCGGCGGCTCCGGCTCGGGCAAGTCGACGCTCGGGCGGATGATCCTGCGGCTGATCGAGCCGGACAGCGGCGCGATCCTCTATGACGGCACGGATCTGCGCACGCTCTCGCCGGAGGCGATGCGGCATTATCGCAAGCGCCTGCAGATCGTCTTCCAGGACCCGCTGCAATCGCTGAACCCGCGCCGCACCGTGGCGGAGAACATCGCCCGGCCGCTGCTGAATTTCGGCGTCGCGCCGGCGGCGGCGAACCGGCGGGTGGACGAGCTGCTGGAGCTGGTCGGCCTCGATCCGCGCCAGTCCTACCGCTATCCGCACGAATATAGCGGCGGCCAGTGCCAGCGCATCGCCATCGCCCGCGCGCTGGCGCTGGAGCCGGAATTCCTGTTCCTCGACGAGCCGGTCTCGGCGCTCGACGTGTCGATCCAGGCGCAGATCCTCAACCTCCTGCTGGAGCTGCAGAAGAAGCTGAACCTCACCTTCCTCTTCGTCTCGCACGACCTGAAGATCGTCAAGCAGTTCTGCGACCGCACGGTGGTGATGTATCGCGGCTGCATGCTGGAGACCGGCACGAGCGAGGAGGTCTACCGCGACCCGAAGCACCCCTTCACCCGCGATTTCCTCGGCACGGTGCTGCATGTGCGCAAGGACGACCGCTGGGAGCGGGCGGCCGAGCGGGCCGAGGACCTCGAAAGCGCCACGGGGCAGGGCGGGGCGGGCTGTATCTATGCCGGCACCTGCGCCGACCGCTTCGAGCGCTGCCGGCAGGCGCCGCAACTCATCGGCATCGAGGGGGCACGGCGCGTCGCCTGCCATCTCTACGACCGGCCGCAACAATGACAACGAAGAGAGAGGGAACCATGGAAATGAGATCAACTGCCCATCGCATGACATCGCGCCGGCGCGCCGGCTTCGCCGCGGCGGCGGCCACCGCGCTCGCCCTCGTCCTCGGCGGGACGACGGCGCCGGTCTTCGCGGCGGACAACACCATCGTCTTCGCCGTCGAATCCGACTTCAGCCGGCTCGACCCGCATGCCTCGCGCACCTGGAACACCTTCAAGGTGCTGCGCCACGTCTTCGAGACCTTCGTCGAGGAGGACCTGACCAAGGGGCCCGACGTCGAGCCGGAGCTCGTGCCGGCGCTGGCCGAGAGCTGGGACATCTCCGAGGACGGCAAGTCCTACACCTTCCACCTGCGCAAGGACGTGAAGTTCCACGACGGCACGCCCTGGAACGCCGAGGCGGCGAAGTTCAACCTCGACCGCATGACCAACAAGGACTTCGAGTTCCACCAGAAGCTCTCGCCCGGCCTGATGGGCTGGATGTGGCAGGACCTCGACAATTACGAGGTGGTCGACGAATACACGTTCAGGATCAACCTGAAGCAGCCGAACGCCGAATTCCTGCGGCGGCTCACCTCCGGCGGCTCCGGCGCGCCGCGCATGATCAGCCCGACGGCGGTGAAGACCTACGGCAACGACGAGATCGAGCAGCATCCGGTCGGCACCGGGCCGTTCAAGTTCGTCGAGCGCGTGGTCGGCGAGAAGCTCGTCATCGCCCGCAACGACGATTACTGGGACCCGGCGCGGAGGCCCAAGGCCGACCAGATCGTGCTGCGCGGCATCGCGGAAGTGGCGACGCGCGAACTGGCGCTGGTCGGCGGCGAGGTCGACATCATCGGCACGCCCTCGCCGGATTCGCTGGACTTCCTGAAGGCGCAGGGCATCGAGATCGTCTCCGGCAACAGCCCGATGTTCTACCTGATGTGGATCAACATGAAGGATCCGCATTTCAAGGACGTGCGCGTGCGCAAGGCCATGTGCATGGCGATCAACCGCGATGACCTGGCGAAATACCAGCGCAAGGGACTGGCGACGCCCGCCTACGGCGTCCTGAGCCCGCACGGCCCCGGCTACGACCCGGCCTACAAGGATTGCGAATACGATCCGGAGGGCGCCAAGAAGCTCCTGGCGGAAGCCGGCTATCCGGACGGCTTCGAGACGCGCATGGACTGGACCTTCGGCGCCGGCGCGGACGTCAACACCAAGGGCGATGCCGAATGGCTGCAGCGCGACTTCGAGAAGGTCGGCATCCGCGCCAGCATCGAGATGTTCGACAACAACACCTTCTGGGACATGATGTCGAACGGCATGCGTGAGGGCACGGGCCTGACCTCGGCCTCCTGGGGCGACAGCACCTTCGCCTGGCTCGACCAGGTGGTGCCGACCACCGCGCTGCCGCCGAACTGCTGCAATTCGGGCTACTATGACAACCCGAAGATCGACCAGCTCCTGGCGGAAGCGCGCGGCGCGGCCTCCAAGGAGGCGATGGACGCGAAGCTGCACGAGGTGCGCGACGTGATCGCCGACGACATGGCCTTCACCTCCTACTACACGGCGAGCGCCGTCTATGCCGTGCGGCCGGACGTCAAGGGCTTCGTGCTCTCGCCGCGCCACTGGTTCGACCTGACGACCATCTCCAAGCAATAGTCGATCCGCGCCGGCTGCCCGCGAAGGGCAGCCGGACGCGCAGTCGGGAGGCTGCCATGTCGATCCTTTCTTTCGCGGGAACGCGCCTCGTCTACGCCATACCGGTGCTGGTCGGCGTCACGGTCATCGTCTTCATGGCGCTGCAACTGGTGCCCGGCGACATCGCGCTGACGCTGCTCGGCCGCATGGCGACGCAGGACCAGCTCGTCGCGCTGCGCCAGGAGCTCGGCCTCGACCGGCCGCTGATCGTGCAATATCTCACCTGGCTCGCCGGCCTGCTCAAGGGCGATATCGGCAATTCGATCTCCCAGCAGCTCCCGGTCACCAAGATCCTCATCCCGAAGATCGGCAATTCGCTGATCCTGATGGCCGGCAGCCTGTTCTTCGTGCTGGTCTTCGGCTTCATCCTCAGCGTGCTCTCGGCCCCGCGCTTCCGCCAGTTGACGGACAAGCTCGTCGTCGGCCTGACGCTGGTGCTCGCCAGCCTGCCGGTGTTCTGGCTCGGCATCGTGCTGCTCTATTTCTTCGGCTTCAAATGGAAGCTGTTCCCGATCTCCGGCATGTACAACATGGTCAATCCGGGCGGGCTCGGCCAGCTCCTGCACCACATGGTCCTGCCGGCCATCGCCACGGCCGCCTCGTCGATCGCCGTCGTCACCCGCGTCACCCGCTCGCGCATGATCGACGTGCTCGGCCAGCCCTATATCCTCGCCGCCCGCGCGCGCGGCCTCAGCCGGCGCAAGATCGTGCTGCGCCATGCCGTGCGCAACACGCTGCCGACCTTCGCCAATATCGGCGGCCTGCAGATCGGCTATCTGTTCGGCAGCGTCATCTTCACCGAGATCATCTTCAACTGGCCGGGCATCGGCCTGCTGCTGTTCGACGCCATCCTACAGCGCGACGTGCCGGTCATCCAGGGCTGCGTGCTGATCGTCGCGCTGGTCTTCGTGCTCGGCAACCTGATCTCCGACGTCATCGTCCACGCCCTCGACCCCAAGCAACGGTGAGACGCCCATGAGCGCTGTTTCCGAGACCATCGCGCCCGCTAAACCGATGCCGCAGCGGCGCACCAACCTCTATTTCGTCTGGTGCGGCGTCATCGGCGATCCGGTGGCGCGCGTCGCCGCCGGCATCATCTTCCTGCTCGTACTGATGGCGATCCTCGCGCCGTGGATCGCGCCCTTCCCGCCGAACGAGGCCGATCCGGCGCTGCGCCTGATGCCGCCGGGCACGGAGGGGCACCTCCTCGGCCTCGACAACCAGGGCCGCGACATCCTCTCGCGCCTCATCCACGGCTCGCGGCTGACGCTCATCTCCGGCATCCTGCCGGTCGTGCTCGGCGCGGCCATCTCCATTCCGCTCGGGCTGATCGGCGCCTGGTATCCGCGGCTCGGCGAGGTCATCATGCGGGTGATGGACGTGCTCTTCGCCTTCCCGATGGCGCTGCTCGCGATCATGCTCGCCGCGCTGATGGGCCCCGGCCTCGTCAACATGATGATCGCGCTGGTCATCACGCTGGTGCCCTACAATACCCGCGTCGTCTATGCCGCCGCCCGGCAGGAGCGGGAGCTCGCCTATGTCGAGGCCTCGCGCGCCATGGCGACGTCGGACCTCAAGATCCTGTTCGTCGAGATGCTGCCCAACGTGGTGGCCGCCTCCGTCGTCTATAGCTGCACCATCGTCGGGGCGGTGGTCATCACCGCGGCGGGGCTCAGCTTCCTCGGCCTCGGCGTGCAGCCGCCGATCGCCGAATGGGGCATCATGACCAGCGAGGGCCGCAGCTTCGTCTTCGTCGCCCCGCATATCGCGGCCATTCCCGGCCTTGCGATCACCCTGCTCGTCATGGCGTTCAACCTGCTCGGCGACAGCCTGCGCGACTCGCTCGACCCGAAGACGCGCCTCACCCTCGTCAAGCACCGGCCCGGGCCGGGCGGAGATGGCGGCAGCTAGCGCCGCCACCTTCGGGAGCGGCGCCCGGTTCCCCTGGGGGTGCCGCTCCCTTTTTATCCGCCGCGCCTTCCTTCCCCCGTGAGGAGGATGCGCGGCAGGAACGGCCGGGGGCGCGCGTTCTCCTGCGTTCCCGGCCGACCGTCAGTCGACGGGGTCCTCGAAATAGTTGGCTAGGATGTTCTTCAGGCTGGTGTCCTTGCCCGACACCAGCAGCGCGCGCTCCATGGTGCATTCGAGGTGGCGCGCCATCATCTCGACGGCCGTCTTCCGGTCGCCGTTCTTGATGGCGGCGAGGATCTCGCCATGTTCGGAAAGGCTGCATTCGGAGGAATGCGGCCGGGAATAGAGCGTGACGACCAGCGAGGTGCGCGACACCAGTTCGTTGATGTAGCGCGCCAGCACCGCATTGCCGGTCATCTGGGCGAGCAGGCAATGGAATTCGCCGGCAAGACGAATCGAGATGCGCGGATCGCCGCTGCGCGCCCTGTCCTCCATCTCGATATGGGCCTCGAGCACCTGGCAGTCGGCCTCGCTGAGATTGCCGGTCAGGTTCTCCACCACCAGCCGCTCCAGGGCGATGCGGATGGAATACATGTCGTAGCCTTCCTCGACGGTCGGCCGCGCGACGCAGGCGCCCTTGTTGCGCTGCATCTCCACCAGCCCCTCGCCGCTGAGGCGCACCAGCGCCTCCTTGACCAGCGTCCGGCTGACGCCGAGGCTCTCGCCGACGGAATCCTCCGGCAGCTTCGTGCCGGGCGGTATGGCGGTCTCCAGGATCGCCCGTTTCAAAACCCCGTAAACGGTCTGGGAGCGGCCGTTCTCCTGCTTCTTCGACGTCTTCACCACCGACAAGTAGATATCCTCAAATGCGTCTCAGGGAGTGCATGCAATAAAAATGCGAGCCACAGGCACCCCTCGCCGCCGCAGCGGACGCCATCGGGGCCTTGCCAGGTCGCTCCGCATTTTTATCGGCTGTCGCCCCGTCCTGCAAGCAGGGCGCGAAAGGAGGCGCCAACATTCGCGTAAACCCCTTGAAACTCTGGACAAAGATGCTTTTTCCCCGCATCCTGCGGCATTTCCCGGCAGGATCGGAATGCCGCCGGGCAGCCGGCTAATTTCAGTGGTTATGCATTGACTGCCCCTGAATTGCATGCTTCTCTGACTAGTAATTGCATTCAATCAATAGCAAGCAGGCTTGTCGCCCGGTAGGAGGGGCGGGGGGCCGGCAGCACCGAGGACGGAGCGGGAACCGGGGGGGGGGAGATGACCAGGGACGGTGACGAGGGGCCTTCCGCCAACCGGCTGGAGCTTGCGGGCATATGCAAGGCCTATCCGGGCACGATCGCCAACGACCGCGTCGACCTCAAGGTCAGGCCCGGCGAGATCCATGCCGTGCTCGGCGAGAACGGCGCCGGCAAGAGCACGCTGATGAAGATCATCTACGGCCTGGTGCGGCCGGATGCCGGCGAGGTCGCCTGGAACGGCACGCCGGTTCGCATCCGCTCGCCGCGCGACGCGCAGGCGCTCGGCATCGGCATGGTGATGCAGCATTTCTCGCTGTTCGAAACGCTCACCGCGGCGCAGAACATCAGCCTCGCCCTTGCCGGCCGGCCCGATATCGACAGCCTGTCGGCGCAGGTGGCCGAGGTCTCCGCGCGCTACGGCCTGCCGGTCAATCCCACCCGGCTCGTCCACACCATGTCGGTCGGCGAGCGCCAGCGGGTGGAGATCGTGCGCTGCCTTTTGCAATCACCGCGGCTCATCATCATGGACGAGCCGACCTCGGTCCTCAGCCCGCCGGCCGTCGAGCAACTGTTCGGCACGCTGCGCCAGCTTGCCGCCGAGGGCTGCTCGATCCTCTATATCAGCCACAAGCTGGAGGAGATCCGCGCGCTCTGCGACACGGCGACGGTGCTGCGCAATGGCCGCGTCTCCGGCGTCTGCACGCCGAGGGACGAGACGCCCGCCAGCCTCGCCCGGCTGATGATCGGCGCGGAACTGCCCTCCTTCAGCCGGCGCGTGCCGGCGGCGTCGGCAAGGCCGCTGCTTTCGCTCGAGGCCATCTCGACCCGTTCGGACGACCCGTTCGGCGTCTCGCTTGCCGATATCGACCTGACGGTTCATGCCGGCGAGATCGTCGGCATCGCCGGGGTTTCCGGCAACGGCCAGAAGGAGCTGATGGAGGTCGTCTCCGGCGAGCGGCGGCTCGCCGCGCGGCAGGCCGTGCGCATCGACGGCGTCGCGGCGGCCCATCTCGGCCCGCGCGAGCGGCGGGCGATGGGCCTCTGCTTCGTGCCGGAGGAGCGGCTGGGACGCGGCGCGGTGCCCTCGCTGCCGCTGTCGGAGAACGCGCTGCTGACCGCCGGCTCCGGCCTCGTGCGCCACGGGCTGGTGCAGCTCGGCAAGGTGGAGGCCTTCGCCCGTCGCTGCATCGCCGACTACAAGGTCAAGTGCGGCGGGACGGGCGCGCCGGCCTCCAGCCTTTCGGGCGGCAACCTGCAGAAATTCATCGTCGGGCGGGAGCTGCTGCAGAAGCCGAAGGTCTTCGTCGTCGCCCAGCCGACCTGGGGCGTCGATGTCGGCTCGGCCGTCTTCATCCGCCAGGCGATGCTCGACCTTGCCGAAAGCGGCGCGGCCGTTCTCGTCGTCTCGGAGGAGCTGAGCGAGCTCTTCGAGATCGCCGACCGCATCGCCGTCATCGCCGGCGGCCGCCTGTCGCCGCCGCGCCCGACCGGCGAGACTGACGCCACCGAGATCGGCCTCGCCATGACGGGCCGCCCGACCGCCACCGAGACCGCCGTCCACGCCATGGAGATGCGCCTTGCGACTCGTGTTTGAACGCCGCGCCGCCCCCTCGCGCCTGATGGCCTGGCTGTCGCCGGTCATCGCGGTCGGCGTCACGCTCGTCCTCATGCTGGCGCTCTTCGCCCTTGCCGGACGCGATCCGCTGGCCTCGCTGCAGGCCTTCATGCTGACGCCGCTGGAAAGCACCTGGGGCATCGGCGAATGGCTGCTCAAGTCCGCCCCGCTCATCCTCATCGCCGTCGGCCTTGCGGTCGGCTTCCGGGCGGGCGTCTGGAACATCGGCGCGGAAGGCCAGCTCATCGTCGGCATCATCTTCGGCGGCGCGCTGGCGCTGAAATTCTCCGCCTCCGGCAGCCCGCTGCTGCTGCCGGCAATCATCCTCGCCGGGGCGGCCGGCGGCGCTTTCTGGGCGGCGATCCCCGCCTTGCTGCGCACGCGCTTCAACGCCAACGAGATCCTCGTCAGCCTGATGCTGAACTATGTCGCCCAGCTCTGGCTGACCTATCTGGTCTTCGGCCCGTGGCGCGATCCGGCCGGCTTCAACGCGCCGCAATCCGAGCCGCTCGGGCAGGCGGCGCTGTTCCCGGTCGTGCTGGAGGGCAGCCGCCTCAATGCCAGCGTGTTCCTCGCGCTCGCCGCGCTCGTCCTCGGCTGGGTCTTCCTCAACCGCAGCTATGCCGGCTTCCAGCTCCGCGTCATCGGGCTGGCCGAGGGCGCGGCGCGCTATGCCGGCTTCAGCGTCAACCGCGCCGTCTGGATCAGCCTGCTCGCCAGCGGCGCGGCGGCCGGCCTTGCCGGCGTCGGCGAGATGTCCGGGCCGATCGGCCAGATCTTCCCCACCATGTCGCCGGGCTACGGCTTCGCCGCCATCATCGTCGCCTTCCTCGGCCGGCTCAGCGCCGTCGGCATCGCCTTCGCCGGCCTGCTGATGGGCCTCTTGTTCCTCAGCGGCGACGCCGCCCAGCTCGAATTCGGCTGGCCGGCCTCCATCACCGCCCTGTTCCAGGGCCTGATGCTGTTCCTCGTCGTCGCCGCCGACGTCTTCATCACCTATCGCATCCGCCTCCTGCCGCGGCTGCCGAGGAGCGCGCCATGATCGACCAGTTGCTCTCCATCCTCGTGGCGACGCTGGTCGCCGGAACGCCGCTCGTCTATGCCGCGCTTGGCGAACTGGTGGTGGAGCGCTCGGGCGTGCTCAATCTCGGCGTCGAGGGCATGATGCTGACCGGCGCCATCGTCGCCTTCGCCGTGGTGGCGGCGACGGGCAATGTCTGGCTCGGCACCGGCGCGGCCATGCTGGCCGGCATGGCGCTGTCGCTCGTCTTCGCCGTGCTGGCGATCAGCCTGCAGGCCAACCAGGTGGCGATCGGCCTTGCGCTGGCGATCTTCGGCACCGGCCTCAGCGCCTTCCTCGGCCAGGCCTATGTCGGCACGGCGCTGGTGGCCGAGCCCTCCGCGCTCGGCGGGCTCGTCGCCGGTCTGCCGCTCGTCGGCCCCTCGCTGGCGCGGCTCCATCCGCTGGTCTATCTCTCCTGGCTGCTCTTCGCCGGCGTCTGGTATCTCTGCCGCAGGACGCGGGCGGGGCTGGTGCTGCAGGCGGTCGGCGAGGCGCCGGCGGCGGCCTTCGCCATCGGCTATCCGGTCATCGCCATCCGCTACGCGGCGACGCTGTTCGGCGGGGCGATGGCGGGCGTGGCGGGCGCCTATGTCTCGGTCGTCTATGCGGCGCTGTGGACGGAGGGCATCACCGCCGGGCGCGGCTGGATCGGCCTCGCCCTCGTCGTCTTCGCCACCTGGCGGCCGGAGCGGGTGATGCTCGGCGCCTATCTGTTCGGCGGCGTCAGCATGCTGCAGCTCTTCGCGCAGGGGCAGGGTGTCGCGGTGCCGACCGAGCTGATGACCGCCTTGCCCTATCTCGCCACCATCCTCGTGCTCGTCCTCATCTCGCGCGACAGCACGCTCATCCGCCTCAATGTCCCCGCTTCGCTCGGAAAGCCGTTCCGGGCCGAGACCTGACCATCGTCATCGGCATCCATGTAAAAGGAGGAAAGCATGGCTGGAATCACACGACGTCAAATCCTGGGCAGCGCCGCTGCTGACATTGCCGGGCATCCGCGGCGCCGCGGCGGCCGACGTGCTGAAGGTGGGCATCATCCACCTCGCGGCCGAATCCGACACCGGCTGGGAGGCCGACCAGAAGCGCGCCTCCGACGCCATGGAGGCGGCCTTCAAGGACCGCCTGAAGACCACCGTGCTGTGGAACATCTTCCCGCCGCAGGACAACGAGCGGCTGTTCCGCCAGCTCGCCACCCAGGGCAACAAGCTGATCTTCGGCACCTCGTTCAGCCAGTACGCCATCCTGAAGAAGCTCGCGCCGATGTTCCCCGACACCCGATGGGAATGCTGCGCCGGCATCGAGGCCACCGACAATCTCGGCGTCTTCGAGGCGCGGGCCTATGAGGGCACCTATGTCACGGGCATCGCCGCCGCGCGCATGACCAAGTCGAACGTGCTCGGCTGGGTCGGCGCCTATCCGGTGCCGCAGGTCATCTACAGCCTGAACGGCTTCCTGCAGGGCGCGCGCAGCGTCAATCCGGATATCGTGCTGAAGGTCGTCTGGGCCAATGCCTGGATCGACCCGGCCAAGGAGAAGGATGCCGTGGCCGCGCTGGTGGCGCAGGGCGCGGACGTCATTTCCGGCAGCCCGAACACGCCCGTCCAGGCCCTTGCGGCGGAGGCGGCCGGCGTCTGGGCGATCGGCAGCACCGGCGACTTCTCGAACTACGTCAAGAAGGCGCAGCTCACCTCCTTCGTGCTCGACTGGAGCCCGGCCTATATCGAGTCCGTGCAGGCGACGCTCGACGGCACCTGGAAGCCGACCTCGCGCTGGCGCGGCCTCGGCGAGGGCGGCTTCTGCAAGATGACGACCAACAGCCCCGAGCTGCCGGAAAGCGTGGTGGCGGAAATGAAGGCGGCGGAAGACGCCATCGTCGCCGGCAAGCTGCATCCCTTCGCCGGCCCGCTCAAGGACCAGTCCGGCAAGGAGCGCGTCGCCGCCGGCGCGGTGCTCGCCGATGCCGATATCCGCGGCATGAACTGGCTGGTCGAGGGCGTGCAGGGGAACCTGTCCAACGGCGGCTGACGGCTTTCCGCCCCCGGGCGGAAGGCAAGGCCGCGCGATGAGGCGCGCTGGACGGGCTTTCGCCGCACGAAGGCGAAGGCCCGTCCTGTTTGCGTAGGGGCGGGCGGCCGGAATGTGTATGCAGGCGCAGCACACGGGCGCGGCATGGCCGGCGCATCGTCCATAACGAATATTTCCAGAGTTTCGGACCTGCCCGGCTGAGGCAGCCTCACATCACCTCGCGCAGATCGGCCGAGGACCGGCGGAGATGCGCGACGATGCCCGCGCGGGCCGCCTGCGGATCGCCGGCCATGACCGCATCGGCGACCTGCTTGAGGGAGTCCCCGTCGGAGGACGACGCGCGCAGGCGGTCGCGGCAATAGTACCAGAGCCGGACGCTGAGATTGAGATACTGGTTCAGCGAGGCTTCCAGGAAGGGATTGTGCGCCGCGCGATAGAGGCGGCGGTGGAACTCCGTGTCGAGCGCGTTGATGCGCAATTGATGCGCCTCGCCGAGCAGGGCCTCGGCGCAGGCGGAGATCGCCCGGCGCTCCTCCACGCCGGCGCGCGCGGCGGCAAGCTCCGCCGCCAGCCCCTCCATCTCCACGCGCACCTCGGTCAGCCAGCGCTCGTCGGCAAGGTTGATCTCGCTGACGAAGGTACCGCGGCGCGGATAGACGACGATGAGATGCTCGAGCGCCAGGCGCTTGATCGCGTCGCGGACCGGTGTCAGGCCGACGCCGAGGACGCCTGCCAGCTCTGCCTCGTTGAGCGGTGCGCCGGGGGCGAGCGCCAGCGAGATGATCCGGTCGCGGATGCTCTCATAGGCAAGGCCGGCCGCGGAGCCCGCGCCGTCGCGCTGGCGCTTGTCCTGCGCTTCAAAAATTTCAGATCGCATGCCTATCCCTGTCCCGATCGTTTTGCGGAAAATAGCGTTGACAAGGGGGAAGGAAAAGGTAGTCTGACTGAAATTTCAGTTTTGGAATGAAAAAAACTTTAGAGCTGAGGATAACCTGATGTCCCCATCGCCGACCGGTGTGGAACTGCGTTCCCTGGTGTGCCGCTATGGCGCCGTCGAAGCCGTTCGCTCCATCGACCTTGCGATCGCGCCGGGCGAATTCTTCACGCTTCTGGGGCCGAGCGGCTGCGGCAAGTCGACGACGCTCCAGGCGATCGGCGGCTTTGCGCCGCCCTATGCCGGGCAGATCGTCGTCGGCGGCGCGGACATCACCCATCTTCCGCCGGCCCGCCGCCCGACCAATTACGTGTTCCAGAACTACGCGCTCTTTCCGCATATGAGCGTAGCGGAGAATGTCGAATACGGCTTGAAGCGCCGCAAGGTGCCGGCGGCCGAGCGGCGCCAGCGCGTTGCGGCCGAACTGCGGCGCGTCGGCATGCTGGATTTCTCCGCCCGCCGGCCCGCGCAGCTTTCCGGCGGCCAGCAGCAGCGCGTGGCGCTCGCCCGCGCGCTCGTCAACCGGCCCGCCGTGCTGCTGCTCGACGAGCCTCTTTCCGCGCTCGATTTCCTGATGCGCAAGCAGCTCCGTGAGGAGCTGAAGGCGATCCAGCGCGATGTCGGCACCACAACCGTCTTCGTCACGCACGACCAGTCGGAGGCGCTCAGCATGTCCGACCGCATCGCGGTGATGAATGCCGGGCGGATCGAGCAGATCGGCACGCCGGACGAGATCTACGAGCGGCCGCGGACCCGTTTCGTCGCGCAGTTCATCGGCAGCGCCAACCTGCTGCCGGGCAGGATCGCCGGGGACCTATCCATCGTGCTCGACGCCGGGATGACGGTGCGGCCCGCCGGCGTGCCGGCGGCGGAAGGGACGCGCTGCCTGCTGATGGTGCGGCCGGAGCATATGCGGCTGGTGGAGGCCGGGGGCCTCGCCGCCACCTTCACCAGATGCACCTATATCGGCGACCACCACGAGATCCAGGTCGCGCTCGCCGACGGCGAGACGGTCACGCTCAAGCAGCAGGAGCGGCCGGCGCTTGCGCCCGGCGCGCCCTGCCGCATCGCCTTCGACGAGACGAAGGTCCACGTCATCCCTGCTTCCTAGCAGGCAAACCGGGCCGCCGCGCGGCCCCATCACGCAAAGAGGATACAATGCCAAAGGATACCAATCTCGAAGCCGCGGCCAAGAGCAGCGTCCAGGTCGTCAAGTTCGACGATCCGGCCAATGACTGGCACGATTACGGCGACATGCCGGGCGACCGCACGCCGGGCAACCCGATCGGCCAGCACGCCTCCGTCTGGAAGTCGGCGGACGGCCGCGTGACCGTCGGCCTGTGGCGGCGCGACGCCGATTTCGGCGACCTGCTGGGCACCGGCCAGTGCTTCGACTTCGTCATCGAGGGCGAAGTCACGGTGACGGACAAGGAAGGCCGCACGCATATCGTCAATTCCGGCGACCTGCTGATCTACAACGAGAAGGACGAGGGGAGCTGGGAGCAGCCCGGTCCGATCCGCAAGATCTTCATCCACGTCCGCGACTGATCGAAACGCACCATAAAAGGGGAACGTCCATGAACAGGCATCACTTCACGGCCAATCGCCGGCAGGCCCTCAAGCTGCTCCTTGCCGGAGCGGGCGTCATGGGCGGTCGCTTTGCCATGCCGTTCTCCGCGGCCCATGCCGCGGAGAACGGCATCGTCTGGGCCGCCAATTCCGGTGAATGCGACCCGGCCGATATCACCCGCTTCAAGGAGCAGACGGGCATCACCGTGGATTACCGGGAGGTCATTTCCGACGCCGACCAGTTCTTCGCCAGCGTCCGCCCGCAGTTCACCGCCGGCCTGCCGATCGGCTACGACGTGATCTGCATCAGCAGCCAGTACACGTCCTTCTATGCGGACAACGGCTGGCTCGAGCCGCTCGATCCCGCAGCGCTCCCGAACGTGCAGAAGAACCTCCTGCCTTCGCTGAGATCGGTCAAGCACGCCGATATCGCCATCCCCTTCGACTTCGCGCCGGTCGCCCTTGCGTTCAACCGCGCGCATTTCAAGGACGGGCTGCAATCCTGGGGACAGTTGCTCGATCCGGCGGTGAAGGGCAAGGTCGGGCTTTATGCGACGCCCATCGTCAATGTCGCCGCCTGGGGGCTCTACCTCAAGGCGGAAGGCAAGATCGACAACGTCCCCGCCGAGATGACCCTCGACGAGGCGATGGAGGTCCTGGCTTTCCTGAAGCCGCATATCGAAAGCGGACAGCTCCTGCCGGCGCAGGGCGAGAATGCCGGCCAGAAGCTGTCGAACGGCGACCTGATCGCCGCCATGGCCCCGCCCGTCAACATCTCGCAGCTCGATCCGGCCAAGGTCGGCTTCACGGTTCCGAAGGAAGGGGCTCCCGCCTATGTCGATCGCCTCGGCATTCCCAAGGGGGCTGCCAATCCGGCGGCGGCGCTCGCCTTCATCGACTGGTGGTTCCGGCCGGAGAACGCGGCGAGCTTCTGCCGCTACACGCTGCAATATCCCTATGCCGTCGGCGTGAAGGAGGAGCTGGCGAAGATCGATCCGGCGCTGGCCGCCAATCCGCTGATCTTCCCGCCGGCCGATGAGCTCGATCGCCTCTTCCCCTATCCGGCGCCCTGGGATCAGCGCGAGCGTGCCCAGATCGCCCGCACATGGACGCAGATGATCAGTGGCTGAGGTCGTTCCGTCCGCAAAGGCGGCCGGCGCGCGCTCCCCCGGGGCGCGGGCCGGCTGGCCGGAGATGCTGCCGACGCTGGCGTGGCTTGCCGCGCTCCTCGTCCTGCCGCTCGTCTATATCCTGCGCATGTCGTTCAGCGCCGATCCCTTCGCACTGACGGCAACCGGCTGGTCGCTCGCCAACTATGCCGATTCCATCCCCTTCTATTGGAACAACCTGCTGAATTCCGTGCTGATCGGGTTATCCGCGACGATCCTCGCCTTCGCCGTCGCCATGCCGGTGGCCTACGGCATCTCCTTCTACGGCGGGCGCTGGAAGGCCGTGTTGCTCTTCGCCTTCTTCGCGCCGTTCCTGACGAGCTATCTCATCCGCATCGTCGCCTGGCAGACGCTGCTCGGCGCCAACGGCCCGCTGTTCGCCCCGCTCACCCAGGCGACCGGGCTGGAGGTGCGCGTGCTCGGAACGCCCTTCGCCGTGGTCGCGGGCCTTACCTATCAGCTCGTGCCCTTCGTGCTCCTGCCGCTCTACACCGCCTTCAACCGGATAGATCGCACGCTCTGCGCGGCGGCCGACGATCTTTATTCCGGCCGCGGCGGACGGCGCGGGGCGGCGATCGGCGCGGCGGCGGGGCTCGTCATCGCCCTCTTGCTCGGCTCGGTCTTCTTCGGCGGGCGCGGCCTCGCCGCGCCGGGGCCGCTGGCCTTCGTCCTGGCGACGACGCTCCTCGGTGCGGCGGTGGGAGGCACGATGACGGAGCGGTTCGCCCTGATCGTCTTCCCGCTCAGCCGCAACGGCTTCATCGCCGCCGCCGTGCTCTCGTTCATCCCGGCGCTCGGCGACTACGTCAATGCCGCGCTGCTCGGCGATATCCGCACGCAGATGCTCGGCAACGTCATCCAGGCGAAATTCCTGGTCGAGCTCGACTATGCCGGCGCCGCCGCGCTTTCGGCGACGCTGCTGGTCGCCGCCATGCTGCTGCTCACCCTTCTCCTGCGTCTCATCCGCGGTACGGAGCTTCTCGATGTCGTCTAGGACCCGTGCCCATCGGGAAGGCCTGGCGGTCCGCGTCATGATCGGGTTCGCGCTCGTCTTCATGTTCGCGCCCGTCCTCACCATGATCGTCTTCTCCTTCAACGATCCCGGCGGCCGCTTCAACTATGAGCTCGGCACCTTCTCGCTGGATGCCTGGCGCCGTCCCTTCGCGGTGCCGCAGCTCGGCGTCGCGATGCGCAACAGCCTGATCGTCGCGGCGGTCTCGGCGCTGCTGGCGGCGCTGCTCGGAACGCCGGTCGGCTTCGCGCTGGGGCGGCGCAGGTTCCTCGGCCGCGGCGCGGTCTCGGGCCTCACCTTCATTCCGCTGGCGACGCCGGAAGTGGTGCTCGGCGCGGGCATGCTGATCCTCTTCGTGGCGACGGCGACGATCCCGTTCCTCAAGACCCTGACGGGCGGCCTGTTCTATCCGCTCGGCTTTGCCAGCGTCATCGCCGCCCATACGACGCTGGGGCTGAGCTTCGTCATCATCAACGTGCGCGCCCGCGTCATGGGCGCCGGCGTGACGCTGGAACAGGCCGCGCGCGACCTCGGCGCCTCCGGCTTCACCGTGTTCCGCACGATCTGGCTGCCGATCATCCTGCCGGGCATCCTGTCCGGCGGGCTGCTCACCTTCGCCATCTCGCTCGACGATTTCGTGCTGACCAACTTCACCGCCGGCGGAACGACCATGTTCCCGACCTGGCTCTACGGCCTGATGCGCCGCGAGCTTCCGCCGCAGATCGCCGTGGTCGGCACGATGATCTTCCTCCTCTCGCTCGGCCTCGTCGCCGTTTCGGCGAAGCTCTCGCGACGTCGGGCCGGCCTCGTGCCCGAAATCCGTAAATCCTGAGCCCGGGGATAAGGCGAGCCGGATGCGCTCGCCCGATCGATCGAAGCCATGGAGCCTGGCGAAACGCCGACGCGCAGTTTCACAGGTAGGTCGCGGTTGCGTCCAGGAAGGCCTTGCCCGGGCAGTTCCATGAGCGTACCCAGTTCCCCTATCGGATGCTGCAGGTGCCGATCCTGTTTTCCGAAGCCGGGATCAGGAAAGCCAACCTTCAGCACCGCCGCATTCTCGATGGCGATCGTCGAGCCGGCCGTCGATCTTTGAGGGGGAAGCCCGGTGCACGGGCGAGCGTTTCAGGCGAGGAGGAAGACGATGGTGGAAGCGTCCGTTGCTGCCGATCTGTGGACCGCGATGTTGAAGGTCTATGCCATGCCCGGCGTCGCTGAGGCGTGCCTCGAATTGCAGGACCGCTTCGAACTCGACGTGTCCCTGTTCCTTGCGGTGCTTCAGGCAACCGGGAGAGGCAGCCGCATCGATGCGGACGCGCTTCGCAGCCTCGACGAGAGCTGCGGCCGATGGCGTGCGGAGGTCGTGCGGCCCCTGCGCGCGATCAGGGTGCAGTTGAAGGCCAATCCCTGGCTGGAAGCCGACGGGCCCGTCGCGTCCTTCCGCTCAGCGCTCAAGGCGCTGGAACTGGACGCCGAGAAGCTGGAGATCGCGGCCCTGGAGGAAGCGATCGCCGATCTGCCGCGCGATGAGGATCAGGCGGACGGGCGGGCGCGGGTCAGCGCCGTCGCGCAGATGGTTCTCGAGCATTTTGCCGGCCGCGCCCTGCCGGAAGAGATGCCGCAAGCCCGTCTCGTCGTTGACGCCGTGTGGTCGCTCGCAGGGGCGGATGCTGAACTCCCGAAAACGATGTCGTGATCGGAATCGGGCCTAGGGCGAAAAGCAGAAATGGGTGTGTTAGTCCCGCAAAAGGATATTATTACCAAGGCCCGGCTTGCCCGAACCCGCTGCGGTGCTTTGGGGGCTGTGTCGTGATGACATCTATCCGGTCAGTCGATCGATACAGTGACGGGCCAGATTCCCGAGCGCACTGGTGATGTGCGCAGGGCGCTCGACAGCCGGCATGTGGCCGCAGTCCGCCAGGAACTCCAACCGGGCATGCGGTATGCAACGCGCGAGATGTTCGGCGCTCGCGCGGGGAAGCAGCGCATCCTCGCGCCCGTGCAGGATGATGGTGGGGCATGCGACGAGCGCGGCGCTGTCCGCCGCGTCCCGCCTGTCGGCGATCGCCTGAAGCTGCCGGATATAGCGCGCCTGGCCGACCCGCCGGTTCGCGCGCAGGATGCGCTCCCCCAGCGCCCTGTCCGCGTGCCGAGAGGCATGGACGGCCCGCCGCCAGCCGTTCTCGATGAAGGCGTCGAGGCCGTCCCGTTCGATGGCGGCGATGGCATTGCGGCGGAAGGCCGCGACGTCGGGCGGGTCGGCATGCGCGGCGGTGCCGAGGAGGGCGAGCCCCGCGATCCGCTCCCGCGCCTGCCGCACCGTCTCCAGCGCGACGAAGCCGCCCATCGACGTGCCGCAGACGACGAGCGGCCCCGGCGTCTCGGCCAGCACCGCCGCGGCCATCTCCTCGATCGAGCCGGCGTCGAAATGCGCCTCGCTGGCATGGACGCGAAGGCGCGGGGCCAGCGCGGCGACCTGGTCGGCCCAGAGCGAGGCGTCGCCGCCGAGGCCGGGCAGGAGGACGAGCGTCACGGACACGGGCGCGCTCACAGATCGAGGACGAGGCGTTCGCCCGAGGCGCGGGAAACGCAGATGCACAGGGTATTCCCGGCGGCCCGCTCCTCCTCGGTGAGGTAGTCGTCGCGGTGGTCGACGGCGCCCTCGATGACCGGCGTCGTGCACATGCCGCATTCGCCCCGGCGGCATTCGAAGGGGGCGAAGACGCCCTCGCTGATCGCCACGTCGAGGATGGACATGCCGGCGGGGACCTCTCTGACGATGCCGGAAGCGCGCATCTCCAGCTCGAAGGCCCGGTCGCCGCCGCGGGCGATGGAGCCGGTGAACAGCTCGTGATGGACGGCGGCCTCCGGCCAGCCGTTGCGCTCGCAGGTCTTGAGGACCGCCTGGATCAGCGGCGCGGGGCCGCAGACATAGACATGGCGTCCGTCATGCGCGGCGAGAAGCCGGTCGAGCGGCAGGCCCCGCGCCGGATCGCCATGGTCGAAATAGAGGCTGGCGGCGGAAAGCGCGCCGGCCTCCTCGCGATAGGCCATGTCCTCGGGCGTGCGGGTGGCGTAGTGCAGGGCATAGGGCCGGCCGGCTGCCTCCAGCGCTCGCGCCATGGCGAGGATCGGCGTGATGCCGATGCCGCCGGCGATGAGCAGGGCGGGGGAAGCCGTCTCGGCAAGCGGGAAGGCGTTCTTCGGCGGCGTGATCTTGAGGCGGCTGCCGACGCGCAGGCCGTGCATGCGCAGCGATCCGCCGGTCCCCTTGTCCTCGCGCAGCACGGCGATCTCGTAATGGCCCTGCCCGGCCGCGTTGACCAGCGAATAGGAGCGCCGGACCATCGCGCCGTGCACGGGCAGGTCGATGCCGATATGCGCGCCCGGCGTGAAGGGCGGCAGGGGGGTCGATCCCTCCGCCGCAAGCTCGAAGGCGCAGATGCGGGGCGTCAGCGGGCGGATGGCGCGGACGGAGACGGACAGCATCGGCGCGGCGTGCGCCGCCGGGGAGGGGGCCTGCCGGGCCGCCCGGCGCTCGTCCTCGATTTCGCAAAGCATGGTCATGGTGGGTTCCTTCCGTGATGGGCCTGTCGGACGTCCAGGTCAGCCGCGCTTTTTCCTGGGGTTGCGGTTGGCGGCGAGTTCCAGGGTGCGGGTGCGCACGCGCTTGAGGACGGCGCGGGTCAGGTCCGCTTCCTCCGGCGTCATGTCCTGCGTCAGCGCGCGGTTGATCTCCTCGACCAGCGGATTGGCCTCGGCGAAGAGGTTCATGCCGCGCTTGGTGAGCGCCACGCGCACGATGCGCTTGTCGTCGGCGTCGTTGACGCGGATGGCCGCGCCGGCCGCCTCGAGCTGGTCGAGCGCGCGGGTCAGCGTCGTGCGGTCGATCGTCGTCATCTCCGCAAGCTCGCCCATCGCCAGCATGCTGCGCGGCGCCAGCGTGCCGATGATGCGCCACTTGGCGGCGGAAAGGCCGAGCGGCTTCAGGCGCACGTCGAGGATCCGGTCGCGATGGCCGATGACCTGCGTGAACAGGAAGAACAGGTGGTCCTCCAGCACGATCGTGCCGGTGGGGTGGCCTGTCGTCAGGAGATTGTCGTTGTTTTGCGCCATCGAGGCTCCCTCTGTCCGATAAAGTGCGTTTGCACTCAAAAATTTCGTTTTGTCATATTGACAGAAGAAGCTTTCGATTGTCAATTACGTGCAATTGCACATAGTCAAGAACGAGGAACGCAAAGCACCATCGGGCACCGCCCGGCGGGCGGCGTCCCCGCGCAACCAGCCGCCGGCCGAAAGGCGGTGCGGCCCGCGCTTCAGGAGGAAGGCAGATGGCGTTGACGGAGCAGATAGAGGGTTTCATCGGGGATATCGAAGGCATCGAGCACATGTCCGACGATCTTTCGATCCGCAAGCTGAGCAAGGATTTCTACTGGTTCAGCCCGATCCTCAAGGAAGAGCTGCAATCCTGCAATGCCGAGCTGGTCGTGCGCCCCCGCAGCGAGGAGGAGGTGGTGCGCATCGCCGCCGCCGCGGCCCGCCACAAGGTTCCGCTGACGGCGCGCGGCGCGGGCACCGGCACCTTTGGTCAGGCCGTGCCGCTCGCCGGCGGGGCGATCCTCGACATGACGGCGATGGACCGGCTGGTCTGGCACAAGCCGGGCGTCATCCGCGCCGAGGCCGGCATGCTGCTCGGCGATATCGACGACATCGCCCGCCCGTCGGGCTGGGAGCTGCGCATCCATCCCTCCACCAAGCGCACGGCGACGCTCGGCGGCTTCATCGCCGGCGGCCATGCCGGCGTCGGCGTCATCAACTACGGCATCATGCGCGACCGCGGCAATATCCTCGGCCTCAAGCTGGTGACGGTGGAGGAGACGCCGCGCGTCGAGGAGGTGCGCGGCGACGACGTGGAGACGATCCACCACGCCTATGGCGTCAACGGCATCATCGTAGAGGTCGAGCTGCCGCTGGCCTCGGCCTATCCCTGGCAGGAGGCGATCGTCGTCTTCGACGATTTCGCCGACGCGACCCGTTTCGGCCTGGCGCTGGTCGACGAGCCGGGCATCCTGAAGAAGCTGGCCTCGGCGCATGCCTGGCCGATCCCGAAGCATTTCCGCCCGCTCGCGGCCTATCTGCCTGAGGGCGCGCACGCCGTCCTGGTGATGATCGCCGACCAGTCCTGGGAGGCCTTCACGGCGCTCTGCGCCCAGCATCGCGGCGAGATCACCTATGGCGGGCGGGAAGGCGAGGGGCCGCGCGGCACGCCGCTCTACGAATATTCCTGGGGCCATACGACCATCAACGCCTATCGCGACGAGCGGCGCACGACCTATCTCGCCTGCGTCTTCGAGCCGGCGGACGCCTTCGCTTCGATCATGCGCATCCACGAGCGCTTCAACCACGAGGCGCCGCTGCATCTCGAATTCATCCGCTTCGCCGGCAAGGCCAATGCCCAGGGCATTCCGCTGTTCGCCTATGAAAACCGCGAGCAGGTGGAGCGGCTGACGCGCGGCTACGAGAGCGAGGGCGCGATGATCGCCAATGTGCACACCTATTTCCTGCAGAACGGCGGCATGAAGCATATCGACGACGCGCAGCTCGCCACCAAGGCGCGCAACGATCCGCACGGCCTTCTCAATCCCGGCAAGATCGCCGGCTGGAAGGACGTCGCGGGCGAGGTCTCCGGCGGCGGCGCCCATATCGAGGCGGCCGGCTGGGCCTATTGACGCCAATCATGACACGAGGAGTTCCAAGATGGTGCATGCCTCAGTGACCACGGAGCCGCGCGGACATGTCCTGCTCAGCGCGCGCTTCCTTCTTTCGGCGGCCGTCATGGGGGCCTGTCTGGCGCTCACGCTGGCGATCCTGCTGGCTCTCGCCTGGGCGGTCGGCGTCTCTCCCTGGATGGTCCTGACGACGCTTCTCGATGGAGCGGCCGGGTCCTCCGTCGCCGCTGCCGCCACGGCCGCCGAAGCCGTTCCCATCGCGCTCACCGCGCTCGCCTTCTACATTCCCTACCGCACCGGCTTCTTCAATATCGGCGCGCAGGGCCAGCTCGAGATCGGCGCGCTCGCGGCGATGTTCGTGGTCGGCGCGGTTTCCGCGCCGCCCGCCCTCACGCTGCCGCTCGCCCTTCTCGCCGCGGCCGCGGCCGGCGGGCTGCTCATCGTGCCCTCGGTGCTGCTGAAGAGCTGGCGCGGGGCGAGCGAGGTGACGACGACCATCATGCTGAACCTCGTCGCCGTCGAATTCGTCATGGCGATGGTCAGCGGCCCGATGCGCGACGTCGACGCCTTCTATTCGACGACCGTGCAGGTTCCCGAGGCCGTGCGCCTGCCCGGCGGCAGCCTGCATGCCGGCATCTGGCTGACGCTGGCCATCGTGGTGGTCGCGCACTGGGCGCTGAAGCGCACGGTGTTCGGCTTCCGCCTCGATGCGGTGGGCGGCAATCCGCTGGCCGCCGTGGTCGCCGGCATGCCGGTCCGGCGCGTCTATTTCCAGGCCGTGCTGGTCGGCGCGGCGATCGGCGGGCTCGCCGGCGGCATCCAGGTGCTGGGCGTGCTGCATCAGGTGGCGGAGGGCTGGTCGAAGCCCTGGGGCTTCACCGGCATCCTCGCCGCCCTGCTCGGCGGCTCGCCCGGCGGCATCCTCGTGGCCTCGCTGCTGCTGGCGGGCCTGGAGACGGGCGGGCGCAACATGCAGGCGATGACGGGCGTGCCGGCGGCCATGGTCTATGTGCTGCAGGGCCTGCCGGTGCTGTTCTTCCTCGCGCTGAGGGCGATGCCGCTCGTGCGCTTCCATCTCGACCGCAAGGAGGGCCTGTGATGCTGCTGCTTGATCCCGAATTCCTGTTCGGCCTCCTGCGCATCGCGACGCCGCTGATGTTCGTGGCGATGGGCGTGCTGATCGCGGAGCGCTCCGGCGTGCTGTTCATCGGCGTGGAAGGCGCGATGCTGGTCGGCGCCTTCGCCGGCTTCCTCGGCGCGGGCCTTCTCGGCAGCGCCTGGCTCGGCCTCGTCTGCGGCGTGCTCGCGGGTGTTCTTTGCGGCGCGGCGATGGCGCTGCTCACCGTCTCCATCCCCGCCAACCAGGTGGTGGTCGGGCTCGCCTTCAACATCGTCTGCGCCGGCATCACCAGCTTCGCCTTCCGCCTCACCGCCTCCGTCGCGCCGTCCCGCACGCCGCTGCTGGAATGGCCGGTGGCGGAGGGCACGACGCTCGCAAGGTGGCTCGGCCACCTGCCGCCGCTGACCGTGCTGGCGCTCGCCCTGTCGGCGGCGACCGCGTGGATGCTGTTCCGCACAGCGCCGGGCCTCATGCTGCGCTCGGCCGGGCATAACCGCCACGCGGCGGCCTCGGCGGGCGTCAATGTCGGTGCGGTGCGCTCCGTGGCGCTGCTGGCGGCGGGCGCCTTCGCCGGGCTCGGCGGCGCGGCGCTGACCGCCGGCTGGATCCGCAGCTTTTCCGACGACGTCACGATGGGGCGCGGCTTCATCGCGCTCGCGGCGGTCTATTTCGGCCGCTGGTATCCGGGCTGGACGATCGCCGCCTGCGTCATCTTCGGGATCGGCGAGGCCATGGCCTTCCGCGCCCAGAGCTTCGGCGGCAACCCGCATCTCTATCTGATGATCCCCTATCTGCTGACCCTGGCGGGGGTCGCGCTCGCCGGCCGCGCGCAGGGCCCGCAGGAGGCCGGACGGACGGAACCCTGAATCGATGTTTCATTCCTGGAGGAGGAACTGGAAATGACGAACTGCAACAGACGTGCATTCCTTGCCGCCGGCGGCGGCGTGGCCCTCATGCTTTCGGCCGGCTTTCATGTCCGGCCGGCATTCTCCGCCAAGCCGGTGAAGGCGGCGGTGATCTTCTCCGTCGCCAATCCGGGCAATGCCGCCGGTTGGGACGAGGGCTCCTACCGGGGCGTGCGCAAGCTGATCGACGAGCATGGCTGGGACGTCACCGTCGCGGAGGCCGTGCCCTTCCCCCGTCTTGCCGATACGGCGGCGAACTATGCCGAATCCGGCTACGACGTGGTGATCTTCACCTCCAGCGGCCATATCGGCGCGTGGAACGAGGTCTCCCCGAAATATCCCAAGACGCTCTTCGCCATGATGTCCGTCGTCAACGCCCTGCCGAAGGCCGCGAATGCGCTGGCCTTCAGCATCGACATCTACGGCTACGGCGTCATGGGCGGCATGGCGGCGGCGCTCGCCAGCAAGTCCGGCACCATCGCCGCCGTCGGCGGCGCGCCGGTGCCGGGCCTCATCACCTGGATGAGCGGCATCATCGAGGGGGCGAAATCCGCGCGGTCCGACATCGAGGTGCTGACCGCCTTCAGCGGCGACTGGTCGAACGTGCCGCGGGCGCGCGAGGTGACGGCCATGCAGATCGAGCGCGGCGCCGACATCATCGTCATGAATGCCGGCGGCAGCACGCGCGGCGTGCTCGACGCGGTCGAGACCGCCGGCGTCCAGTGCATCGGCTACGCCACGGATGTCTACGCGGAATCCGAGAAGAGCGTGCTGACCAGCGTGCTCATGAACATACCGAGCTGGTACGAGGCGCTGGCCCTTGCGGTGGACGAGGGCCGCACCGAGGCTCGCATCGAGAATTACGGCCCGGACACGTTCACGCTCGCCGACATGCACGGCAAGCTCGACGGCGCGGTCGAGACGACGCTGCGCGACACGATCGGCCGCTACCAGCGCGGCGAGCTGACCGTGGCGGTCGTCGCCCACGACGTCAAATGACCATGGGCGGCTCCCTTCCCGGCGCGGGCGAGGACCCCGTCCGCCTTGCAGGCATCTGCAAGGCGTTCGGGCCGATCCAGGCCCTGAACGACGTCTCGCTGTCGCTGCGGCGCGGCGAGATTCACGCGCTGCTCGGCGAGAACGGCGCGGGGAAATCCACCTTGATGAACGTCCTGTTCGGGATGCTCTCCATCGACGCCGGCGCGATCCTCGTCGACGGCGTCGACGTCTCGCGCGGCTGGTCGACGCGCCGGGCGATCGCTGCCGGCATCGGCATGGTGCACCAGCATTTCTCGCTGGTCGGCGACTATACCGTGCTGCAGAACGTCGTCCTGCCGACGCTGCGCTGGTCGCGGCCGTCGGTCGACTGGGCGGCCGAGCGCCGGCGTCTTGCGGCGCTCTGTCAGGAATACGGCCTGACGCCCGATCTCGACGCGCGGGTCGAGGGCCTGTCCGTCGGCGAGCGCCAGCAGGTCGAGATCCTCAAGATGCTGTTCCAGGGCTCGCGCATCCTCATCCTCGACGAGCCGACGAGCGTGCTGGCCCCGCAGCAGGCCGAGGCGCTGCTGGAAACCCTGAGGCGCTTCCGCGACGACGGCTATACGGTGGTGATCATCACCCACAATCTCGACGACGCCATGCGGGTGTGCGACCGCATCACCGTGCTCCGGCAGGGCTGCAAGATCGATACGGTGCGGCCGTCCGAGGTGTCGGTCGACGAGGTGGCGGGCCTGATGGTGGCCCATAGCGGCGCGGTGCCCGTGCGCGCCCGCAGCGCGCCCGGCCGGGATGTGGCGCTCGGCATCCGCGAGCTGCGCGTGAGCGAAGGCGGCCGGTCGGTCGTCGACGGCGTGTCGCTCGATATCCGGCGCGGCGAGGTGGTCGGCGTGGCGGGCGTGGCGGGCAACGGGCAAAGCGAGCTGGCGGAAGCGCTGCTCGGCTGCCGGCGGATCGAGGCGGGCCGCATCCTGATAGGCGGCGAGGAGGTCTCGGCCGCCGGCGTCGCCGAACGGCGCCGGCGCGGCCTCGCCTTCGTGCCGGAGGACCGCCACGCCATGGCGATGGTGGGCGGCATGAGCGTGGCGGCCAACATGGCCTTGCAGACCATCGGCGAGCCGGCCTTCTCGCGCTTCGGCGTCATTGACCGCGCGGCGCTCGCCGGCAATGCGCAGAAGCATATCCGCGAATTCGGCATCCGCGTGCATTCCCCCGCCATGCCGATGGGCGCGCTTTCCGGCGGCAACCAGCAGAAGGTCGTGATGGCGCGCGAGCTTTCCGCCGGCCCCTCGGCGCTGGTGGTGAGCGAGCCCTCGCGCGGGCTGGATTTCGCCGCCGGGGCCTATGTCCGCGACCGGATCCTCGAAAGCGCCGGAAGCGGCGTCGGCATCCTCTTGATCTCCAGCGACCTGGAGGAGCTGATGCTGCTCTCGCACCGCATCGTCGTCATGTATCACGGGCGGATCATCGGCGAGCTCGACGCCTCGGACTATGACGTCAACCGCATCGGCCTGATGATGGCGGGCATCGATCCGCAGCGCGCGGAGCGGGCGGAACGGCAGGGCACGCCCGCGGCCCGCGCGGTGCTGGAGGAGCAGGCATGCTGACGGACGGCAGATTGTTGCTGAGGGGCGGCCGCGTGGCCGCCTCCGGCTGGCAGGCGCCGCGCCGCGCCGACCTCATCGTCGGCGCGGACGGGCGCATCGAGGCGGTGGGCGAAGGGCGTCCGGCGGAGGGGGCGGATATCGTCGATGCGAGCGGCCGGCTCATCACGCCGGGCCTCGTCGACATGCACCAGCACCTCGACAAGAGCCATACGCTGGACGCTGCGCCCAATCTTTCCGGCACGCTGGCCGGGGCCGGGGAGGCGTTTTCCGCCTATGCGCGCACGGCGACGAAGGAAGACATCGCGCAGCGCGCCCGCAGAACCATCGAGGCCTGCCTTGCGCGCGGCACTGTCGCCATCCGCTCCCACGCCAATGTCGACTACGAATTGCGCCTGCGCAGCGTCGAGGCCCTCGCCGCGCTGCGGGAGGAGTATCGCGAGCGCCTGCATCTCGACGTCGTCGCCTTCGTGACGGGCAGCGCCGCGCGCGGCGATCCGGCCGAGGCGAGACGCCTGCTGGAGGACGCGCTGGCCGCGGGCGCGGACACGGTGGGCGGCGCGCCGAACCTTGCGGCCGATCCCGCCGGCTTCATCGACATGCTGCTGGACGTCGCGGAGAAACACGGCAGGCGGGTCGACCTGCATGTCGACGAGCATCTGCGCCCGCAGGCCGACAACCTTCTTCACCTGGCGCGGCAGACGCGGTTGCGCGGCCTCGGGGACGGCGTCGTCGCCGGCCATTGCAGCTCGCTTTCCGCGATGGACGATGCCGCCGCCGCCGTCATGGAGGAGGTGGCGCGGTCGGGCATGGGCATCGTCACGCTGCCCACCGCCAATCTCTTCCTGCAGGGGCGCGGGGCGGAGCGGCCGGTCGCCCGCGGGCTGACCCGCGTCACCGATCTCATCGCCCGCGGCGTGCCGCTCGCCACGGCCTCGGACAATATCCAGGACGCCTTCGTGCCCGTCGGTTCGGGCGACATGCTGGAGCTCGCGCGCTGGACGATCCTTGCGGGGCACCTCATGAGGAACGAGCCGGCGCTCGCCTTCGATATGATCGCCGGCGTGCCCGCCCGCCTCCTCGGCCTCGGGCCCTGCGGCATCGCGCCGGGGGTCTGGGCGAACCTCCTCGTGAGCGAGGCCGGCGACGTCACCGACCTCGTGCGCACGGGCCCCCTGCGGCGCACGGTCTTCTATCGCGGCCGCCCGGTCGCGGGCGAGCCGCTGGGTTGATCGCCGTGGACGAGGCAGGCGCTGGCAACGCCGCGTCATCTCGGCGGAGGCGTGGCCGAGCCGCTTCCGGCATGACGCTCGGCCGCCGCGGCTGTAATCGACATCGAGCACCTTGTAGCCGACGGACGCGGAAAAGCGATCCGAAATGACGTAATTGACCGTCGCCAGCGCCGACCAGGTGAAATCGGCGCCGGCGCCGAAGCCGCCGATGTCGCCTTGCGCCTGGATCGACAGCTTTTCTGTGACGGGAAGGAAGATGCGCAGGCCGGCCACGGGATCCACCCATCCGAAATCCTCGCCATGGCGTGCCGTCCGGGTCCCGATGAGCGGGTGGCTGGCCGTCACCGTCACGTCATTCGAGATATGCCAGAAGCGCACACCTCCCAGGGCGTCGAGCGTGAACTGCGGCGTGTCGACCACGCGGTAGCCGCCCTGGCCGCGTCGTCAAGGAGACCCTGCCGTGAGCTGGAAGGCGGCCGGCGCGCGCCGGCTGCCACGCACCACGCTTCAAGGCCGGATGCTGGCCGCGCTGTTCCTTGCCTCCTCGCTCCTGCCCGGCCCGGTTTCCTGAGCGGCATCGACCTCGCGCTCGGCGTCAGCGGCCGACCGGCCTCGATCGCCGATGTGCTTTTCCGCCCGCCGGCCGGGCGACCCCGCTCGACCTGTCCGTTCGTCCATGGATGCCGACGGCTGCAAGAGCGTATCTTATCAATGAGCACCGGCCATATGCTGCCCGACGATCTGCTTGGTGGCCGATGCGGTCTCCACCTCATAGACCAGGCTGCCTTCACTCATCACGACGATCCGGTCGGCCAGGTCGAACAGTTCGTCGAGATCCTCTGAGAGGAGAAGAACGGCGGCACCGTTGTTGCGGGCGTTGACGATGCGGTCGTGCGTTTCCTCGCAGGCCTTGAAATCCAGCCCGAATGTCGGGTTGGAGGCGATCAGGACGCGCACGTCGTTGGTCAGCTCGCGCGCCAGCACGGCGCGCTGGACGTTGCCGCCGGACAGCGTGTTCATTTCCGCATCGAGGCCCGACGCCTTCACGCGGAACTTGCCGACGAGAGCTACGGCCTGGGCCGCGAGCGCCTTCCAGTCGACGAAGACGCTTCGGGCGATCGGCGGCCTGTCGAAGTTGCGCAGCGCCATGTTCTCCTTGAGGCTCATCCGCGGCACGCAGGCGTTCCTCAGCGGTTCCTGCGGCAGACCGTAGACGCCGAGGTCGGCAAGCTGCCGGCGGCTTCCGGAAAATTCCGATCCCGACACCTCGATCCTTCCGGTCCGCTCGCGCTGCCCCATGAGGGCCTCGACCAGCTCCTTCTGGCCGTTGCCGGAAACGCCCGCCACGCCGACGATCTCGGATCGATGGACCTTGAGGGAAACCTCCTTCACGGCCGGCAGGCCGATGTCGCCGATCGCGGTGAGCCTCTCGATCGAAAGGAGCGGGGCCGTGCCCGTCGCCGTCCTCGTCCGGGCGTCCTTCCTTTCGAGGGCATGGCCGATCATCGCCTCCGCCATCTCGGTCGTCGAAAGGTCCTGCACGCGGCCCGTCCTGCACGCGGCGCCCTTGCGCAGGATCGTGACGTCGTCGGCATAGCGGGTCACCTCGTCGAACTTGTGGGTGATCAGGATGACGCTGAGCGCGCCGGTATCCGTGAGCTGGCGCACGAAGCCCAGCACCTCCTTCGCCTCGTCGGGCGTCAGCACCGAGGTCGGCTCGTCGAGGATGAGGAGCCTGCGGCCGAGATAGAGCTGCTTGATCAGCTCGGCCTTCTGCTTCTCGCCGGCCGAAAGCTGCGAGGCCCGGACGTCGAGCGGGATATGGAACGGCATCGTCGAGAGCAGCGATCTCAGCCGGGCCAGATTGGCGCCCCAGTCGATATAGGCGGGCAGGCGCGCCTGGCTGGCGACCAGGTTCTCGGCGACGGTCATCGACGGAACCAGCGTGAAATGCTGGTAGACCATGCCGATCCCCAGCGTGTCGGCATCCTTCGGCGTGGCGATCGCCTGCGGCTTGCCGTCGACGAGGATCGAGCCGTCATCCGGCTGATGGAAGCCGACCAGGCATTTCACGAGCGTGCTCTTACCCGCGCCGTTCTCGCCGAGCAGGGCATGGACGCTGCCGGCCCTGACCTTGAGGGAAACGGCGTCGAGGGCGGTCAGGGAGCCGAAGCGCTTCGTCATGCCGACGAGATCGAGGGTAATCGCACGCATGGTCGTCCTCCGGTCCATTATCGATGCAGGCTCAGTTCACCGGGGGCGTCGGTGAACGGCTGCGCGCGTGAGGTTGATGCAATCATGATGACGAGCGTCAGGAAGTAGGGGGCGGCGTTGAAGAGATAGTAGAAGCCGGTGACGCCCATGCCCTGCAGGGCGGGGCCGATCGCGCCGGCGCCGCCGAACAGCAGCGAGGCCCAGAGCGCCCGGATCGGGTTCCAGCGGGCGAAGATCACCAGCGCGACCGCCATGATGCCCTGGCCGCTGGAAAGGCCTTCGCTCCAGCTTCCGGGATAGGAGAGGGACAGGAAGCTGCCGCCGACACCGGCGAGGAAGCCGCCGGCGGAAGTCGCGAGGATGCGGACCGTCCTGACCTTGAAGCCCAGCGCGCGGGCCGCGTCCTCGCTGTCGCCCACCGTCCGCAGCATCAGGCCCCAGCCGGTGCGGGTGAACACGACCTGAAGCGCGAAGGCGAGGGCGATGCCGAGGAAGAACAGCGCATTGATCTCCAGCGCGGAGCGGATCTGCGGGATGTCCGACCAGAAGCCCAGCCCGATCGTCGGCAGCGACGGCGCCTTCGGCTCGATGAAGGGCTTGCCCCAGAAGAAGGCAAGGCCCGTTCCGAGCACCATCAGGCTGATGCCGATGGCGGTGTCGTTGACGCGCCGGACGCTGCAAAGCAGCCCGTGCAGCGTGCCGAACAGCATCCCGGCGATGCCGGCCACGAGCACGCCGAGCCAGGGGGAGCCGGTGAGATAGGAGACCGCATAGGCGGCCATGGCGCCGAGCACGAGGTTGCCCTCGAGGCCGAGATTGATGCGGCCGGATTTTTCCGTGATGCATTCGCCGAGGCTGACGAAGATGAACGGCGTCGAGACGCGGATCGCCCCGGCGAGGATGGCGAGCGGCAGGGTCAGCCAGCCGATTGACGTGGGATCCATCGTTCAGGCCCTCCCGTTTTCTTTGTGATTGCGGATCACGGCGTCGCCCACCAGGACGCAGACGAAGATGATGCCCTGGAGCACGAGGACGGTGGCGTCGGGCAGGCCGAGGCGGCGCTGCAGCAGGCTGCCGCTCGCCTGGATGCCGCCGATCAGGATCGCGACGGGGATGACGGCGAGCGGGTGGTGGCGGGAGAGGAAGGCCACCAGGATGCCGCTGTAGCCGTAGCCGACATGCAGCGACGAATTGGCGGTTCCCTGGACGGCGGCGACCTCGATCGCCCCGGCAAGGCCCGCCATGCCGCCGCCCGCGGCGGCCGCGCCGATGATCCAGCGATCCACCTTCAGGCCGATCATCCGGGCGACGCGATCGCTGCCGCCGACGACGCGCAGCGCGAAGCCCCAGGTGGTGAAGCGGATGAAGACGAATGCCAGGACGGCCATGCCGACGGCGATCAGCAGGCCGATATGGATATAGGTCCCGGGGATCGCCGGCAGCATGTAGCCCGCATCGATCGGATGGGTGGAGGGCTTGTCGAGGCTGGCGGGATCGCGCAGGACGCCCTCGACGAGCTGGTGGAAGATCGCCAGCGCGATATAGACGAGCAGCAGGCTGGAGATCGTCTCGTTCAGCCCGCGCCATTGCCGCAGCGCGCCGACCAGTCCGAACCAGACCGCCCCGAACAGCACGCCGGCGACGAGCATCAGGAGCTGCATCGGCAGCGCGGGATAGCCGGCGAAGGGCAGCGTGACGATCGCCGCCGCAAGGCCGCCGGCGACCAGCGCCCCCTCGCCGCCGATGACCACCATGCCGGCCTGGGCCGGAATGGCGACGGCGAGGCCGACGAGGATCAGCGGCGCGGCGCGCGAGAGCGTGTCCTGCCAGGCGAAGCCGCTGCCGAAGCCGCCTTCGAAGATATAGGTGAAGACCTTGATCGGATCATGCCCGTAGAGGCTGACGAAGACCGCGAAGATGAGGGCCGCGGTCGCGACGGCCCCGAGCGGGGCCAGCGCGCTTAGGTAACTGGTGGTCCGGTTTCTCGCGGGGCTTTCCGCCTGCGCCAGGGTCGTTGCGTGCATCGCCGCGCCTCACATCTGGCCGAGGACGCCGTCGACCAGGTAGTCGATCTTGTCCAGCTTGCGCTCATTCTCGGCGAAGACCGTGCCTTCGGGAATGACGATGTCGCCCTTGTTGTCCTTGAGCGGCCCGGAATAGATCGCGCGCGTTCCGGCGATCAGCTCGGCCTGCGCGCGTTCGGCGCCGGCCTTCGCCGCGTCGCTGACGGCGGCGCCGAACGGGGTGTTCTTGACGAACTCCGCGGCAAGCCCGCCGCGCAGGTAATGTTCCGGCGGCCGGCCGGCCCGGACGGCATCGAGGAACGCCGTGTAGGGCACGATCCAGTTCCATTCGGCGCCGGTCAGGAAGCGCTCGGGAGCGATGTCGGCCTGGCTCGAATGATAGCCGCAGGAATAGACGCCGCGCTTTTCCGCGGTCTCGACGACGACTTTCGGGCTGTCGACCTGGCTGGCGACGACGTCCACGCCCTGGTCGATGAGCGAATTCGTCGATTCGGCCTCGCGCACCGGCAGCACCCAGTCGCCGGTGAAGATGACCTGCACGGTGATCGCCGGGTCGACCGAACGGGCGGCGATGGTGAAGGCGTTGATGCTGCGGATCAGGTTCGGCGTCGGCTTGGCGGCGACGACGCCGAGCTTCTTCGTCTTCGTCATATGGGCGGCGACGATGCCGGTGATGTATTGCGCGCTGTAGATATAGCCGTAGAACGTGCCGATATTGGCCGGCATCGCCTCGTCCCAGAGCCCGCCGCAATGGGCGAACATGACCTCGGGATACTTGGCGGCGATCTGCTGCACATGCGGCTTGAAGTAGCCGAAGGAGGTGGCGATGATCAGGGCCGCGCCGTCCTGCCGGATCATGCCCTCCATCGTGCGCTGCACGGCGACCGTTTCGGGCACGCGCTCCTCCTCCACGACGGTCACGCCCGGCAGTTCCTTCAGCCTTGCCGCCGCGAGCGCATGGGACTTGTTGTAGCCGTAGTCCTCCTTCGAGCCGGAATAGATCACGCCCACCGTCACGGGTCCGGCGTCCTGGGCGAACAGGCTCCTCGTCGCCAGGGGCAGCGCACAGGCGGCGCCGAGCAGCTTGAGGGTGTTGCGTCGATTGATTTCGAATGACTTCGTCATTTCAGTTCCCCTTTTGTGGTCTGGTTGAATGGCTGGCTATGCGTTCATGGCCTCCGGGACGGGAACGCCGGCCTCGTCGCAGGCCGCGCGGATGTCCTGTTCGAGCGTGCGGCGTTCCGCGGCGTCGAGCGATCGCACCGGCATGCGGACCGGGCCGCTCGCCATGCCCATCATCGCGCACCAGTGCTTGACGGCCGCGTTCGGCATATGGCCGGCGATCAACGGGTCCATGACCCATTTGTTGAAGACCCGCCGCAGCGGATCGAGGCGGGCGCTGGCGTGTTTCGCCCCGTCGGCGTCGCCCCGGTCGAGATCGGCGATATAGTCGGCGATCGGCGTCCTGCCGGGTGTCTGGTAGAGATAGGGCTCGGGATCGGCGTAGAGGATCGCCTGCCCGTGCCGAAGCCGGTTGTCGAGATAATGCTCCTCGAGCGGGTCGGAGACGAGGACGCTGCCTCTCGCCGCCTGCCGCAGGGCGAGATTGTGCTCGTAGGCGGTCGTCTTGAGGATCGCGATCTGCGGCAGGACGCAGAGATCGGCGAAGAGCTCCGGCGACAGCGGGCTTCCCGCCGGGCCTGCCGCGTTGAACAGCACGATCGGCATGTCGAGCTCCCGGCATATCAGCTCGATATAGCTGAACTGCTGCTCGCGCGAGCGGGGGCCGGAGGTCGGGACGATGATCACCGCATGCGCGACGCCCGCCGCCTTCGCATGCGCCCCGAGGTCGAGCGTCTCGCTGATCGAGCTTGCGGAAATCACCGCCGAGACCGCGAGCCGGCCGGCCGCCTCGTCGACGAGCACTTCGACCACCCGCTTGCGCTCCCCGATGGTCATCGCCCAGACCTCGCCGACCAGGCCGTTGCAGAAGACGCCGCTCAGGCCGAGGTCGATATAGTGGCGGACATTGTGCCGGAGCCCGCGTTCATCGAGCTCCAGAGTTTCGGCGAACGGCGTGTGGATGGCGGCCCAGATGGGGGTCGCCGTGTCTTTCTTCGTCATCGCGGTGTTCCCGTATTATCATTTTTATTGTATTTATCATGATAAATAGGATTATGCAATCCAACATGTTGAACATAATTGATGCGCGGGGCCGGTCGAGGTGCTACTCAGGACGGACGACAATCGGAGAGCAAGCAATGGAGAACACCACAGCGCCGCGCCTGCTGCGGGTCCGGCAGCCGAAGAGGGCGGACCTCGTGGCGGAGGACGTCAAGCGGCTCGTGACGCAGCACGAATTGAAGCCGGGCGACAAGCTGCCGATGGAGAAGGACCTGCAGAAGCTGTTCGGCGTCAGCAAGAGCACCATCCGGGAAGCGCTGAAATCGCTCGAGGTGCAGGGGTTGATCACGATCAGCACCGGCCCGAGCGGCGGGGCGACCATCGCCGAGGTGCCGCTCGACCGGACGTTCCTGTTCCTGCAGAACTATCTGTTCTTCAAGAACGTCACCATGAAGGACATCTACTCGGCCCGGCGGCTTCTGGAGCCGGAACTTGCCGCCGGCGCGGTGCCGCATCTCACCGAGCGGGATTTCGAGGCGCTCGAGGCGAATATCGAGAATTGCCATCCGGCCGGCGGAGACGAGGCGCGCCTCGTGCGCCAGCGGCAGGAGGACCTCGACTTCCACGATATCCTCGCCGCCGCGAACCCGGACCCGTTCCTGCGTTTCCTCTGCCAGATGATCAACGAGATGCTGCGCCGGCTGGTCGTCTACAGCAAGCACACCCCCGCCGAGGAGCACACCGCCTTCGGTTGCGCCAACGAGAAGTGCCACGGCGCGATCCTCGAAGCGGCGCGGGCGCGCGACGTCGGGAAGGTCCGCGATCTCATGCGGGCGCATATGGACGAGGCCTCGTTCTATGTCGAGCGGCTGAACGGCGAGCTGGACGGCCGGCTGATCCTGGATTCGGAAATGAACATTCCGGCCGCGCTGAAGCTGCCGGGGCGAAGCTAGCAAAGGAGATCCCATTGCCGCTCTTGAAATTCCACCTGCGGAAGGGCCGCGCGCCGGACGAGGTCGAGCACCTCCTCGATGTCGCCCACGGGGCGATGGTGCGCTCGTTCAACGTGCCCGAGCGCGACCGCTATCAGATCGTCCACGAGCACGAGCCCTCTCATTTCAAGGCGCTCGACACGGGGCTGGGGATCGAGCGCTCGGAACGGTTCGTGTTGCTCGAAGTGGTTTCCCGGCCGCGCGCGAGCGCGGAAAAGCAGGCGTTCTACCGCAATCTCTGCGAGGCGCTGGAGAGCGAATGCGCGACAAAGCCGTCGGACGTCATGGTGTCGATCGTCGAGAATGCCGACGAAGACTGGTCCTTCGGACATGGTCGCGCGCAATTCGTGCTCGGCGACCTGTAGCGATCAAGGTGGAATCACCGTCCGAAACATCCCTTTGTCCTCGCGCTTCCTTTCCGGCTCCGCCGGCGTCGTGGACTCGGTCATGTGGCCCCACGGCCTGCATGGTAAAACCTCCGAGGCGGCCGATGGTCAGGAAATCGTCATGCCTCGCGACCGCAGGCTGCGCTTTCCCTCGCTCAAGGCCAGAAGCAGCCTCGCGCAGGCGGCCTCTATATGGTTCCTGGTCAGCTCGACGGCATGGTCGACGCGGCCATGTTCGAGCGCTTCGAGCACGGCGCGATGCTCGTCCAGCCCTTTGCGGGAGGTGCTGTTCTCGATCCAGCGGACCCGCAGCAGGCGCGTCATGCAGTCGGCGATGCCCTTCTCGATGAACTCGTTCTTCGACAGGGCGCCGATCTGCAGATGAAACTTGTGGGCCGCGTCGTTGAGCTCCTCCGCGGAAGCCTCCGACGAAACCCGGTCGAGGACGGATTTCATCTCGGCGATCTGCGCGGCATCCAGCCCCGCGCCGCCCCGCCGGATCGCCGCGACCTCCAGCACCTCGCGATAGTCGAACAGTTGCCTTATCTCCTCGGGGTCGATGGGCGGCACGATCCAGCCCCGGTCGTTGCGGTCGATCAGCCCTTCGCCTTCGAGGCGCAGCAGCGCCGTGCGGATCGATGTCCGCGACGCCATGAGCTGGCCTTCGAGCCAGCGCTCGGTGAGGCGCTCGCCCGGGCCGATATCCATGTCGAGAATCATGCGCCGTAGACGATCCTCGACCAACTGCGTTTTCGTCATCGGTGTGCGTTCCTTCTGCATTGACATTCGGCAAGTCGCATATTTATGTGCTCCAATATGGTATACCAAGGTGGAGGACCCGATTTGTCGAAAGTGAGCGTATTAGCTACAGGCGACGCCATGTTGACGCAACGCATCTCGCGCAACCCCGACGGCGATTTTCTCGCCCTCGTCGAGATGCTGCGGAACACGGACGTCACCATCACCAATGTCGAGATGGTGTTTCCCGGTCGCGGCCGGATGGCCTCGACGACCATGCACGGCATTCCCTGCGGCGTCGAGCCGGAGCTGCTTTCGGAATTCGAATGGCTTGGCGTCGACATCTACGGGCTGGGCCACAATCACGCGACGGACTACGGCGTCTCCGGCCTGGTGGCCTCGATCGAGGCGCTGGAGGCGCGCGGCCTGACCTATGCCGGCGTCGGCCGGACCCTGCAGGAGGCGCGCTCCCCGCGCTATTTCGATGCGCCGGGATGCCGCGTCGCCTATATCGCCGCGGGATCGAGCAATGCCCGGCTGTGCCTTGCGGCCGATCCGAGCGTCGGCGACGTCGGGCGTCCGGGCATCGCGCCGGTCCGCGTGCAGAAGACGCATTACATCAGGACGGAGCAGTTCGAGCAGCTTCGCGACATCCTGGCTGAGGCGGGGGTGAACGTCGCCGCGACCGGCACCACCGCGCCCGGCATCCATTTCCCCTATCCGGACAAGAACATCTACGATCCGCCGCCGCCGGGCGGCTTCGCGCTGGAAAGCGTGAACTTCGCGCCGGGCGAGACCTCCCGCGTCGAGACGGACGCCCTGGAGCGCGATGTCGAGGCGCTCGCGGCCTCCGTCTCGCAGGCCGCGCGCCAGGCCGATCTGGTCTTCGTGGGGCTGCACTGCCATGAGGGCCTGCAGGGCCGGTGGAACAGCGAGGTTCCCGCCGAATTCCTGCGTCCTCTCGCCCATCGCCTGATCGATTCCGGCGCGCACGGGGTCTTTGCCCACGGCCCGCACATGCTGCGCGGGCTCGAACTCTATGCCGGCCGGCCGATCTGCTATTCGCTCGGCAACTTCATCTTCAACGTCGAGACGTTCTCGGCCTTTCCGCTGGAGGTCTACGAGCAGCAGGGGATGCCGCCGACCTCCACGCCGGCGGACCTCTTCGACGTGGTGACGGGCTATGGCAAGCAGCCGCTCTTCTGGGAATCGGTCGTGGCGCGCTTCACCTATGAGGACGGCGTCCTTTCCTCCAGCGAATTCCACCCGATAACGCTCGGGCGGGACCTTCCGCGCAGCCGGCGGGGCTGCCCGCAACTGGCCTCCGCCGAGGACGGCGCGCGGATCCTCGCCCGGCTCGACGAGCTCTCCCGGCCCTTCGGCGCGGGCCTCGACATCGAGCGCGACGGCGATCGCCATGTCGGCAGGCTGACGGCGCGGGCCTGAACGTTTCCGGCCGGCCGCCGATGGCGGCCGCGCCCTCTTTTCCCAAGGCGAATCCGAGGTCCATGCAGGATTGTCCGGCTTTCCGGCCGGGCGGGGATTGACAAATGCAAATATACAGGCAAACTGACCATTAGATCAGGCAAACTGATTAGTTTGACGAACAATCCAGTCTGGAGGAGATAGCATGACGACGGCCACCCTTGCTCGGCCGGATGATCGGGCCGACGACATCGAAGTGAAGGTGATCGACACCGATGTCCATGTTGAACCGCGGTCTTTCGAAGAGCTCATCGGCTATATGGAGGCGCCCTGGCGCGATCGTCCGATCATCGAGCGCGTGCCGTTCCGGCGGGCGGGCTTCACGACCTTCGACGTGGCCGGCCGCATGGACGCCTATCCCGAGACGGGCGATCTCGGCTCCGATCCGGCCATGGTCGAGAAGCACATGTTCATCGACGAGGCGACCGACTACGCGATCCTGCTGCCGTTCAGCCTGCGCGGCTTCACGGTCGATCCCGCGCTGGACACGGCGATGGCGAGCGCGGTCAACCGCTGGCTCGACGAGACCTGGCTGTCGAAATACAACACCGAGAACCGTTACATCGGCTCCATCTCCGTTTCCGTCGAGGACCCGGTCGGCGCGGCGCGGGAGATCGACAAGTGGGGCGGGCATCCCGGCTTCCGCCAGGTGGCGGTCAGCCATTACGGGCCGCGCCCGTTCGGCCATCCGATGTACGATCCGATCTGGGAGGCGGCCGCCCGGCACGACCTGCCGGTCTCCATCCACTTCAAGGGCGGCGCCACGCAGCCGCTCGGCTGGACGTCGACCGGCCCGCTGCAGTTCTTCGTCGAGTATCATTCGCTGATCGCGCCGATGGCCTATGCCACGCATATGGCAAGCTTCATCTGCAACGGCGTGCTCGATCGCCATCCCCGCCTGCAGTTCCTCTTCCTCGAAGGCGGCTTCCTCTGGTATCGGCCGTTCATCGACCGGATGACGCGCCACTGGCGGAAGACCTCGAAGGAGTTTTCCACCGGCAGGACGCCGCTGCAATATGTGCTCGATCACTTCCGCTTCGCGACCCAGCCCATCGAGGAGGCGACGGACCCGCAGCATATCGCGACCCTCTTCGAGGAGGCGAATGCCGGCGACCTGCTGATGTTCTCCAGCGACTATCCGCACTACGACTACGACCCGCCGGGCAAGGCGCTGCCGCGCTCGCTCGACGACGACGTCAAGAGGAAGATCCTCGCCGGCAATGCGCTGGATTTCTTCAATCTGCCGAAAACGAGACCGGCCGACCGGTTCGATCGCATGGGAGGTCGGGCATGATCATCGACTGCGCAGTTCATCCTGTTATGGAAAGCAACCGGTTCAATCAGTTCGTCGGCGGGCCCTGGAATTTGCGCCAGCTTCCGACGCTCTTCGGCGAGAAATACGGTGCGCCGTTCAGCCAGCTCTCGGTCCCGGCCGCCGATGCGTCGAGCCCGGCGGCGGTCGCCGCGGCCCTGCGCGCCGCCGGTATCGACCGCGCGATCCTCGCCCCGACGACCTTCGGCTACTGGCCCAATCCGCACCAGGCCATTGCGGTCGCCAAGGCGGCGAACACCATGCTGGTCGAGGACTGGCTGGACTCGCCCGAGGCGGACGCCCGCTTCCTCGGCTCCATCCGCGTCGCGATGAACGACATCGACGCGGCGCTGGAAGAGATCGATCGCCTCGCCGACGATCCACGCTTCGTGCAGATCGTCGTGCCGGCGCGCGCCATGGCGACCTATGGCGACCAGCGTTTCTTCCCGATCTGGCGCGCGGCGGCGGAGCGGGGCCTTGCGGTCTTCATCCATGACGACCTCAGCGCCGTGGTGGAGCCGCCGCCGACGCAGGTGGGCTTCCCGAGCTTCTATGCCGAGCTTCACACGCTGCGGCCGATGTCCGGCATCGTGCACATGACCAGCCTCATCTGCTCCGGCGTCTTCGAGCGCCTGCCGGACCTTCGGGTCGTGCTCGGCGACGTCAGCATCCACGAGGCGCGCGCCTTCGCCATCCGCACCTTCAAGGACTGGCAGTCCGACCGCGTCGAGGTCCCGTGGATGGAAAGGGAGCCGACGGACTATTTCGAGAAGCACTTCCGCTTCGTCTGCCAGCCGGAGGACGAGATCTCGCCGCACAGCCGGCGCGCGGCGGGCACCCTCGGCGGGGACAATGCCTCGCTCGTGGTCTTCGGCAGCCGCCATCCCTATTGGGACGGCGTGGACCCGCAGGACGTGTTCACCGCATGGTCCGAAAAGGACCGGGCGCGCTGCCTCGCCGACAATGCTGCGGCGTTCTACCCGCGCCTCGGGGCGCTGGTGACGGCGCAGGCCGGCGCGTAACCCGATCCGTTCGAGCACGAGAGATTGAACATGCGATATGAAGTGGGAGCAGTCGTCGACATTCCGCCCGGATCCTCGGTCGTGGTCTATCCGGACCGGGTGAAGAGCGGGATCGGCGTCTTCAACATCGACGGGGAGTTCTTCGCCTTGAAGAACACCTGTCCCCATATGGGCGGCCCCCTCTGCAAGGGCAGGGTGCGCGGCACGACGAAGGCCGACACGGACAAGGACCGCATCGGCATGCATTGGGTGCGTGACGGCGAGATCATCGCCTGCCCGTGGCATCACTGGGAGTTCGACATCAAGACCGGCCGGACCCTCTTCGAGTCGCGGCAGAAGGTGCGGCGCTATCCCGTCACGGTCGAGCCGCCGGAGGTGCTGGAGCGCCTCAAGGCCGGCGTGGAGAAGGTTCCGGTCTCTGTCGAGGGCGCGACGGTCGTCCTCGAGATCTGACCCGGCTGCCGGCCGCGCGGCGTCGTCGCGCGGCCGGACGAAGGCGGCTTTGCCAATCTGAACAGTGAGGAACGGTCGATGTCCGAAAGAGACCTCGAACTCCTGGTCGCCGGGCTGGAGCCCGCGGCCAGCGGCGTCCTGCGCCTGACGCTCGCCTCCCCGGACGGGGCGGAGCTTCCGGGCTGGGAGCCCGGTGCGCATGTCGATCTCCATTTCACGTCCGGCGGGAAGGATTACGTGCGGCAATATTCGCTGTGCGGCCGGCCCGGCGATCGGGCGCGATGGCAGGTCGCCGTCCTTCACGCGGCGGACGGCCGCGGCGGCTCGGCGCATATCCATGCGGCGCTGGCGGAGGGCGACAGGATCCGCGTGGCGGGGCCGCGCAACAATTTCCCGCTGGAGCCGGCCGGGCGCTATCTGTTCATCGCCGGCGGCATCGGCATCACGCCGATCCTGCCGATGATCGCGCAGGCATCCGCCTCGGGGGCCGACTGGCGGCTCTTCTATTGCGGCCGCTCGGCGCGGACCATGGCCTTCCGCGACGAGGTCGCGGCCCATGGCGCGGGCCGGGTGACGCTGCACGAGAGCGATGTGCGCGGCACCGCCGACCTCGCCGCTTTGATCGCGGCGACCGATCCCGGCACGGCGATCTATTGCTGCGGCCCCGAGGCGATGCTCCGCTCCGTCGAGGAGATCTGTGCGAGGCTGGCGCGCGCCGACCTGCACATGGAGCGGTTCTCGGCGGGCGGGAGCGCTGCCGGGGGCGCCAACACCGCCTTCGAGGTCGAGTTCGCGCGCTCCGGCGTCGTGGTGACCGTGCCGGAGGATCGCTCGATCCTCGAGATCGCCGAGGACGAGGGGATCGACGTCGAGTCCTCCTGCCAGGAAGGGGTCTGCGGCTCCTGCGAGGTCAAGGTGATCGCGGGAACGCCCGATCACCGCTGCTCGGTGCTGGGCGCCAAGGAGCGCGCGGCCGGAAAATCCATGATGATCTGCGTGTCGAGGGCGTGTTCCGGCCGGCTGGTTCTCGACGCATGAGCATTCCATTTCAAGGGGAGGAGACACCGATGACCACGAGACCGACCGATAACGGCAGCGCATCCGAAACCGTGCCCCGCCACCGGCGGATATTGCAGGAGGCCGGTCCGGCCGTCGGGCGGATCAGCGGCATCAATCATCTGGTCCTCTTCGCCCGCGACATGGACGAGGGCGTGCGGTTCTACCGCGATCTGCTCGGCCTTCGCGTCGTGCGCACGCAGCGCTTCGTCACGACCGGGCAGGGGCTGCGCGCGAGCGCCCACCATTCCAGCGGCCAGGCCGTCGGCTCCGAGCCGGAGGCTTCGGCGGTCGCGGTGGAGATCGAGGTCCGCCAGGTCTTCTTCGAAATGGGCAATGGCGAGCTCTTCTCGCTCTACGAGGCGCCCGTCGTCGAGCAGCGCCCCGACGCGCCGATCAGCTCCGTCCTGTGGCCGTCCGCCGACAAGGAGCGGTGGAGCCAGCCGCGCGTGCCGCAGAAGGTCGACCATCTCGCCTTCGACGTGCGCGCGCATGCCGACGTCGTCTGGTTCCGCGACCATCTCCATTCGAACGGCGTGGCGGTCTCCGAGGTCTCCGAGCGGCGCGGCGAGAACAACAGGCACCGCTTCATCTCGTCGATCTATTTCTCCGATCCGAGCGGCAACCCGCTGGAGATCTCCTCCTTCGACAGTGGCGATCCGGCCTGGCGATCCTATGATTTCTCGGACTGGTTCATCGACCGCGAGCCGGTCGGCGCGCTTGTCGACGACGGGCCGGGCGACGGCGCGGCCCTTGCGCCGCGCTGGGTGGGCGCGTGCGCCGGATGACGGCGGCCCTGCGCTACCAGGAGGTCGGCGGCTGGGGCGACGACACCTGGGCGGACGACGTCACCGGCGTCGCGGTCGACGCGCGCGACCGCGTCTACGCGCTTCGGCGCGGCGAGGGCGCGGTCACCGTGCTCAGCCCGGAGGGGCGCGTCCTCGACCGCTGGGGCCATGCCTGCCTCTCGCACCGGCCGCACCAGATCTCCATCGGCCGCGACGGGCGGATCCATATCGCCGACGACGGCGCGCACCGGATCCATGTCTTCGAGCCGGACGGCCGCCTGCTGCGAACGCTCGGCAGCGGCGTGCCTTCGGCGACGGGCCTTGACGCGACGGGGGCATGGAGCGCAAGCATCGTGCTCGACGCGGTCCGCGGCGGCCCGCCGTTCAACCGGCCGACCAAGGCGGTCGTCGCGGCGGACGGAAGGCTGTTCGTCAGCGACGGCTACCGGAATTGCCGCGTGCACCGCTTCTCGCCCGAGGGAGCGCTCGAACGGTCCTGGGGCGGCTTCGGCGCCGAACCCGGCTGCTTCGTCATCCCGCACAGCGTCGCCGTCGACGGCAGGGGCCGCATCCTGGTCTGCGACCGCGAGAACGACAGGATCCAGCTCTTCTCGCCGGAAGGGGACCTGCTGGCGGTCTGGAACGACGTCCAGCGGCCGACCGACATCGCGATCGGTCGCGACGGCCGCCTCTATGTCGGCGAGTTGCCGCGAGGGCCGGCCGACCTGAAATCATGGCGCCTCGGCCCGGCGCGAAAATACCTGCCCGGACGGGTGACGATACGCTCCGGCGAGGGCGCGATCCTCGCGCAACTGGCGTGGCCGGAATACGAGTTCCGCGCTCCCCATGCGCTGGCGGTCGATTCCACCGGGGCGGTCTATATCGCGGAAGTGCCCGATTCCTTTGCCAGATATACCGGCGGGACGGCATTGCCGCAGCGCTGCCTGCGAAAATTCGCGCCCCGGCCGGAGCGCGGGTAACCTGCCGGCGGCCGCCGCCCTTGAAAAAGCAATTGACAAAAGGCAAAATATACAGGTAAACTGATTAGTATAACTGATCATATACCAAAAGGGGATCCGGTCGGAAGTCGCAACGCCTGCTTGTGTAGGACGGGCTCCGATCCGGGAATGAATGAGCCATAGGTAATCCGTAAGTTGGCGCGCCGCAATTCGATTGCGGCGACAGGGAGGAGCACATGAGGAACTTCAGCGCGCGGCAGACGCGCCCCGGCAGCGCTTTGGACGGCGCGCGATCGCGCGCCCGCGGTCTCTGTCCGGACCTTGCAGGCCGGCTGCCCGACGCTCGCACGATGGCCGGCCGCCATGGCGCTTGATTCCACTCTCCTCGCGCCGGAAAGCGCCGCCGCGCCGGAGCCGTCGGGCCGGCCGATCCTCGAGATCGACGACGTCTCGATCACGTTCGGCGCGAGCCGCGGCGGAGGCGGCCTCGTGGCGGTCGACAGGGTGTCGCTCGATGTCGGCGCCGCCCGGACGGTGGCGCTGGTGGGCGAGTCCGGCTCCGGCAAGTCGACCCTCGGCCTTGCGGTGATGCGGCATTATCCCGCCGCGACGGGCGCGATCCGCTTCGAGTCGCGGGACATCGAGGCGTTCAATCCCGCTCAGTTGAAGGCCTATCGCCGTCAGGTCCAGATGATCAACCAGGACCCCTATGCCTCGCTCAGCCCGCGCATGCGGATCCGGGACATCATCGCCGAGCCGATGAAGGCCCACGACATGTATCCAAGGCCCGGTGAGCGCGACGCGGAGATCGAGAAGCTCGCCGGCCAGTGCGGCCTGCCGGCCGGGTTGCTCGACCGCTTTCCCGATGCCCTGAGCGGCGGACAGCGCCAACGCGTCGCCATCGCCCGGGCGCTCGCATTGCGTCCGAAGCTGGTGGTTGCCGACGAGCCGACCAGCGCGCTCGACGTCTCCGTGCAGGCGCAGATCCTCGCGCTGCTGCGCAAGCTCAAGGAAGAGGTCGGGGTTTCCTACCTGTTCATCTCCCACAATCTGGCGGTCGTGCGCCAGGTGGCCGACGAGGTCGTCGTGCTGCTTTCCGGCAAGGTGGTGGAGCGCGGCGCGACCGAGGCCCTGTTCTCGCGGCCCTTGCATCCTTACTCCCGCTCCCTGATCGACGCGATCCCGGTGCCGGACCCGGATGCGCCGTTCAGCTTCAATGTCGGCAGGGCGCGCAGCTCGCGCCGGGCGCTCGTCGCCGGCTGTCCGTTCAGCGACCGCTGCGCCTTCGTCACCAATATCTGCCGGACGCAGGTTCCCCCGCTCGAGAAGAAGGCGGACGCCCAGTGGGTTGCCTGCTGGCATTCGGACTCGATCGATCCCGACAAACGATAGACACAACGTTGAATGAGGAGGATGACACATGGGAAAGCATAGGAATGGCCTTCTGGCGGCAAGCTGGATGAGCGGGGCGCTGGCCGCCGCCGTCATGACGACGGGCGGCGCCGCAAAGGCCGCGGAATGCGCGGCCATGGGCGGCGGCGAGGGGGAGACATGTCTTGCCATCGCCTCGGCGCTGGAGCCCGGAAGCCTCTTCATCATCCGTGACGGCGACGACGGCAACACGCTGGTCAACTGGAGCATCAACGAGCCGCTGGTCGACCGCGACGCCACCGGCGCGCTGGTCCCTGTCCTTGCCGCCGAGATGCCCGTCGCCGACGCGAAGGACCCGACGATCTGGCACGTCAAGCTGCGCGAGGGCATCCGCTTCACCAATGGCGAGCCCTTCGATGCCGCCGCCGTGAAGCACAATGTCGATCTCGTCGCCAATCCGGACTTCGGCGCCTCGATCAACGGCATCGAGACGCTGAAGACGGTCAACGTGATCGACGACCACACGCTCGACATCGTCACCAAGGAGCCCGACCCGTGGCTGCTCTACCGGATCTCGACGCTGCGTTTCGTCCCGCCGGAAGCCTCGAAGGACGCCACCGCCTATTCCCAGCATCCGATCGGCACCGGCCCCTACAAGTTCGTGCGCTGGGACAAGGGCCAGCGGATCATCCTGGAGAAGAACGCGGACTACTGGGGCGGCGACAAGGCGCAACTCGACCGCGTCTCCTTCGTCTTCATCCCGGAAGCCGCAACGCGCATCTCCGCGCTGAAGGCCGGCGAGGTCGACATGGTGTCCTCGCTGACGCCGGAGGACAGCCGCAAGGTCCCGAAGGTGATCACCTCGTCGAACGCCGCGAACGGGACCTATCTGCGCATCAACCTCACCACGCCGCCCTATGACAACAAGGCGTTCCGGCAGGCGCTGATCCATGCGATCAACCGCGACGCCCTCAATCAGTATCTGTGGGCCGGCCAGGGCTCGGTGCAGGCCTGCCAGATGCTTCCGCCCGGCGAGGTCGGCTTCAACGCCAGCCTTGCGGCCTATTCCTACGATCCGGAAAAGGCGAAGGAGCTGCTCGCGCAGGTCGACCTGCCCAAGGACTTCGTCATCCGGGCGATCTTCACCACCGGCGGCTACCTGCCCAAGGACAGCGAGACCGGCCAGGCCATCGCGGCGGACTGGGAGGCGATCGGCCTCAAGACCAGGATCGAATACGTGTCGAGCGACAAGTGGCTGGACGACATCCTCGCCGGCGGCGGGAAGACCACGCCCGACAGCCCGGCGCCGCTGACCTATGTGCAGCTCGACTATCACAGCATGTATGCCGCGCGCATCACCAGCCGCATCTTCCAGCGCGCCAACAAGATGTCGTCGCTCGGAACGACCTATCCGGAGATCGATTCCGCGCTGGCGACCGGCCAGGGGTCGTTCGACGTGCCGGCCGCCACGGCCGCCTTCGAGCAGGTCTACAAGATCGGCTGCGATGAGGCGCTCTATATCCCGCTGATCGACTATCCCGACATCTGGGGCGCCGTCGAGGGCGTGAGCTACGAGGCCGGGCCGGGCGTCATCACCCGCCTTCACCTGGACCGTGTCCATGTCGAATGAGATGACGTCCACCAATCCGCGGGCGGGGCTGGCCAAGCCCCGCCGACGCTCGGACCGGATGCCGGGCTGGCTCGACATGTCGGCGCTCTCCTGGCTGGGCGGGCGGCTTTTGACCAGTGTCGTCGCCGTCGCCGTCGTCATGACGGCGGTGTTCCTCGTCACCCGGCTCATCTCCGACCCGGCGCGGCGGATGCTGCCGCTCGGGGCGAGCCAGGAGCAGATCGACGCCCTCAATGCCAGCCTCGGGCTGAGCGACCCGCTCTATGTCCAGTACCTTCACTTCCTGCGCGACCTTGCCACGCTCAATCTGGGCGAGTCGATCTGGTATCACCTGCCGTCGCTCGAAGTGGCGCTGGGCCGGCTGCCGTCGACGCTCGCGCTGCTGGCGATCGCCCTTGCGATCAGCATCGCCGTCTTCGTGCCGATGGGCGTGCTGGCGAGCACGCGGCCGGGAAGCCTCGCCGACCGGCTGGTGACCGGCGTGTCGCTCGCCGGGCTGTCGGTGCCGCAGTTCTGGCTGGGGGCGATGCTGGTCCTCGTCTTCTCGGTCGGGCTCGGCTGGTTCCCGACATCGGGCGCGGGCTCGCTGAGCCACGCGATCCTGCCGGCGGTGACCCTGTCCCTGTCGCTCGGGGGGCGTCTTGCGCAGGTGACGCGGACGTCCTTCCTCGACCAGGGCAGGATGCCCTATGTGACGATGGCCAAGGCCAAGGGCTTCTCCACCGCCTATGTGCTGCGAAAGCATGTCCTGCGCAACGCGCTGCTGCCGATCCTGACGATCATCTCGTGGGATTCCGCGCGCATGATCACCGGCCATGCGGTGATCGTCGAGGTGCTTTTCGCCCGGCCCGGCTTCGGCCGCCTGGTGATCGAATCCGTCAAGCGCCAGGATTTCACGCAGCTCCAGGCCTGCGTTTTCGTCGGCGCCGTCGTCATCGTCGTCGTCAATATCGTGACCGACATGCTTGCGCGCATCATCGAGCCGAGGAGGGCGTCCAGATGACCGAACCGTCGAGACAGCCGGGCTCCGCCCGGGCCGCTTCCGCGCGAAAATCGCGCAGCCGGCTTCTCAGGAAGGTGGTCAAGGACAAGGTCGTTCTGGCGTCGATCGTCTTTCTCGTCGCCCTCGTCGTCGCGACGACGCTCGCCATGCTGGCAGGCGTCGACGCCTCCAGCGCGCGGATCGCCGAGCGGCTGCTCGCGCCCTCCTGGGCGCATCCCTTCGGCACCGACGGCCTTGGCCGCGACGTCCTGATGCGCACCATCCTCGGCGCCTACAATTCCATCGTCATCGGCGTCGGCGCGGTGCTGATCTCCGGGACGGTCGGAACGGCCATGGGGGTGCTTGCGGGCTATTTCGGCGGGAAGTGGGACGCCTTCGTGATGCGTCTGGTGGAGATCCAGTTCGCCTTTCCCAACCTGCTGCTGATCGTCGCCGTCGTCTATTTCTTCGAGGCGAGCGTGACGATCCTCGTCGTGGTCCTCGCCGCCGTCTACTGGATGGTCTTCGCCACCGTGGTCCGGTCGGCCGTGATGACCGCGAAGACCAGCCTGTTCGTGCGCGCGGCGCATTTCGCCGGCTGCTCGACGTCGACGATCGTCGCCCGCCATATCCTGCCCGCGGTCGCGCCGATCATCCTGACGCAGGCCATGCTCGAATTCGCCGCGGTGGTGCTTGCCGAATCCGGCCTGTCGTTCCTCGGGCTGGGCGTGCAGCCGCCGGCCGCCTCCTGGGGCCTGATGATCGCCGAAAGCCACGATTATCTGGAGGATGCCTGGTGGAGCGTCTTCTTCCCCGGCCTCGCCATCGTTCTGACCGTGCTTGCCGCCAACCTGATCGGCAGCGCGTTCCGCGTCTGGCTCGATCCGCGCCAGAACACCGAGCGGGAGCGCCCGGAAGAGGTCGCCACGGTCGCGTAGAAACTGGAAGCTGCAGCCTTTCCGGCATCCTGCCGCGCCGGAAAGACGCCGATCCGAAGGAATACGGGAGAGAGAAATGCAGACAGACATGCTGACCGCCGATCGCAAGCCGACCGCCGCCGGCGACACCCTGCTCGAGGTGGAGGGCCTCCAGGTCACCTTCGGCGAGGCCTCCGATCCCGATGCGGTGCGCGGCGTGCAGGGAGCCTCCTTCCACGTCCGGGCCGGCGAGACGCTGGGTATCGTCGGCGAATCCGGCTGCGGAAAGACCATGTCGGCCATGGCCGTGATCGACCTGCTGCCCGAATTCGCCCGGGTGACCGGGGGAACGATCTCGTGGAAGGGACATGTCCTCAGCGCCCGCGACGCGCGGCGCCTGCGGGGGCGGTCCATCGCCCTCATCCCGCAGGATGCGATGACGGCGCTCAACCCGCTGATGACGGTCGAGTCGCAGATCGCGGAAGTGCTGCGCAAGCATATGGGCATGCGCGGCGGCCAGGTCCGGGCGCGCATCCTGCAACTGCTCGAGCTGGTGCGCATCGACGAGCCCGCGCGCATCGCCGCGCAGCGGCCGTGGCAATTGTCGGGCGGCATGGCGCAACGGGTGGTGATCGCCATGGCGCTCGCCGCCGAGCCGGAGCTCATCATCGCCGACGAGCCGACGACGGCGCTCGACGTGACCGTCCAGTCCGAGATCCTCGCATTGCTGCACAGCCTGCAGGCCGAGCTTCACCTCGCACTGGTGATGATCACCCACGATCTCGGCGTCGTGGCGCACATGACCGACCGGACGGCCGTCATGTATGCCGGCAGGGTGGTGGAGACCGGGCCAACGCGGGAGATCTTCCGGGCGCCGGCGCATCCCTATACCCAGGGCCTGATCGCCGCCACGCCCCATCCCTTCATCCTGCAGGAGATGGTCGGCATCCGCGGCCAGGCCCCGCTCGCGCTGGTGCGGGAGACGGGGTGCAGCTATCGCGAGCGCTGCGACCGCGCCAATTCCGCCTGCGCGGCGCGCCCGCAACTGGAGCCCCATGCGCGGGACGGGCGCGCGGTCGCCTGCTGGCACGCCGCCTAGCGCGCCCCGCGCTCGGCCGGGTGCCCCGAACCGGACCCCGCGGCCTGCCCGCGGGGATGCGTTTCATTCGGTCTCGATGATCCTGTTGATGAGCGTCAGTCCGCGCTCCAGATCCTGACGGTCCCGGTCGCTCAGATGGCGGCCGATCAGCGTCGCCAGCCAGTCCTCGCGGATCGCGAAGATGTCGTTGAGCGTCTTGACGCCCTTCGGCGTCATCTCGATCAGCATCTGGCGGCCGTCCGTCGGATGCGGGCGGCGGCCGACCAGCCCTTCCTTCTCCAGCGCCTTCACCGTCGCCGTCATCGACTGGGGACGGACGCGCTCGGCCGCGGCGAGATCGTTGGTGCTCAACGCCCCGCGTCGCTGGAGGTGGCCGAGGACGGTGAGTTGCTGGAGGGGAGGCCCTGCCTCGATGCGGACACGGCGCGCGCCACGTCCCAGAATGTCCCGGAGCTTGAAGGCGAGCCTGACCGCAGACGTCGTTTCATCTTCGTTCTTCAACGTCTTTTTTTCCTGCGACACCCACTGCTCCGTGTGAAATCCGTCCCTGAAACGCAACATACACAAACGGGCGCGAAGGTGAAACATCGCCTGACGCATTGCCGGCGCAATGATGCGGTTCGCAGCCTTTTCGAAGCGCTCGCCGGGAAGAACGCATCCGCCGGCGGCAGGAAGGAACGCGCCCTCCGTCCTCGTTGACAGAGGTCATCCGGCAAGGATAAGAATCCCATATTGGTATACCAATCTGGGATTCTGAAAGCACATGACCGCCGCCGATACGCCCGACGACAACCGCTACTGGCGACGCAATCTCGCCGTATGCCTTTTCGGCTCGTTCTCCACCATCTTCGCCATGACCCTGGTCCTGCCCTTCCTGCCGATCTATGTCGAGCAACTGGGCGTCAAGGGCCATGCGGCGATCGTGCAATGGTCGGGCATCGCCTATGGCGCCAACTTCCTCGCCGCCGGGCTGATCGCGCCGCTGTGGGGCAGGCTGGGCGACCGCTACGGCCGCAAGCTGATGCTGGTCCGCGCCAGCCTCGGCATGGCCCTGATCATGCCGCTGATGGGGCTTTCGACCGATGTCTGGCAGTTCACGGGGCTGCGGCTTCTCGCCGGCATCGCCGGCGGATATGCCTCGGGCGCCACCATTCTCATCGCCATCGAGACGCCGAAGGACCGTTCGGCCTGGGCGCTCGGCCTGCTTGCCTCCGGCGTGATGGGCGGCAACCTGCTCGGCCCGCTGGTCGGCGGCTCGCTGCCCGGCCTCATCGGGATCCGGACGACGTTCTGGATCGCCGGGGCGCTGATCTTCGTGGCGTTCCTCGCCACCGCCATCCTCGTCAGGGAGGCCCCGCAGGCGCCCCGGATGGCGACGCTGCAGCACAAGGGGAAATGGTCCGAGATACCGGACAAGGCGCTGGTGCTGACCATGCTGCTGACGGGCTTCCTGCTGACGATCGCCAACATGTCGATCGAGCCGGTCATCACCGTCTATGTCGCGGAACTGCTCGACGGCGGGCGCGGCGCTTCCTCCAGCCTCGTCGCGGACCCCGCCCGGGTGACCTTCGTCGCCGGCATCGTCATGGCGGCCGCGGCGCTCGGCAGCATCGCCTCGGCGACGCGGCTGGGGAAGATCGCCGACCGCATCGGCCACCTGAAGGTGATCGTCCTCGGGCTCGTCGTCGCCGGGCTCCTGCTGATCCCGCAGGCCTTCGTCGCCGACGAATGGCAGCTCATCGCGATGCGCTTCCTGATGGGGCTCGCCCTCGGCGGCTTGCTGCCCTGCGTGGCGGCGGTCATCCGCCATAACGTGCCGGATCATTTCGTCGGCACGGTCATGGGCTATTCCGTATCCGCGCAATTCGCCGGGCAGGTCGCCGGCCCGCTGATGGGCGGCTTCATCGGCGGGCAGATCGGCGTGAGGGCCGTCTTCATCGGCACCTCATTCCTGCTGCTCTTCGGCGCGGCCTGCAACTGGCGCGCGGCCCGGGGCCACGCGCCTTCCTGACGGCTTACCGCAGATAATGCGCGGTCGTCTTCGCCGCGACCTCGTCGGCGGTCACGCCGTCGGCCAGCTCGACGAGCGAGAAGGCCGTGCCGGGGGCGCGCCGCTCGAAGACGCAGAGGTCGGTGATGATCGTGTCCACCACGTCGCGGCCGGTCAGCGGCAGGCTGCAGGCCGGAATGAATTTCGGCGAGCCGTCCTTCGCCACATGCTCCATCAGGACGATGATCTTCTTGACGCCGGCGACGAGGTCCATGGCGCCGCCCATGCCCTTGATCATCTTGCCGGGGATCATCCAGTTGGCGATGTCGCCGTTCTCGCTGACCTCCATGGCGCCGAGCACGGTCAGGTCGATATGGCCGCCGCGTATCATGGCGAAGCTGTCGGAGCTGGAGAAGTAGCTGCTGCTGGGCAGCTCGCTGATCGTCTGCTTCCCCGCATTGATCAGGTCCGGGTCCTCCTCGCCCTCATAGGGGAAGGGGCCGATGCCGAGCATGCCGTTCTCCGACTGCAGCGTCACCTCGATCCCGGCAGGGATGTGGTTGGCGACGAGGGTGGGAATGCCGATGCCAAGATTGACGTAGAAGCCGTCCTGCAGCGACTGCGCGGCGCGCGCCGCCATCTGATCGCGTGTCCAGGCCATCATGCCACCTCTCTGCGCCGCACGGTGCGCGATTCGATCTTCTTGTCGTAGGGGCCGCCCATGATCAGCCGCTTCACATAGATTCCGGGCAGGTGGATGCTGTCCGGATCGAGGCTGCCGGTGGGAACGATCTCCTCGACCTCGGCGACGCAGATCTTCGCCGCCGTCGCCATCGGCGCGTTGAAGTTGCGCGCCGTCTTGCGGAAGATCAGGTTGCCGCTCTCGTCGGCCTTCCAGCCCTTGATGATCGCGAGGTCGGCGAAGATGCCTCGCTCGAGAAGATATTCCCGCCCGTCGAAGATTTTGGTTTCCTTGCCGTCCGCGACGGCCGTCCCCACGCCGGTCTTCGTGTAGAAGCCGGCGATGCCCGCGCCGCCGGCGCGGCAGCGCTCGGCAAGGGTGCCCTGCGGGCAGAACTCAACCTCCAGCTCGCCGGCGAGATACTGCCGCTCGAATTCCTTGTTCTCGCCGACATAGCTGGAGATCATCTTCCTGATCTGCCTGGTCCTGAGCAGCTTGCCCAGGCCCTCGTTGTCGATGCCGGCATTGTTCGACACGACGACCAGCCCCGAGACGCCGGACGCGCCTATCGCGTCGATCAGCCGTTCCGGTATGCCGCACAGGCCGAAGCCGCCCGCACAGATCGACATGCCGTCGAACAGCAGGCCTTCAAGCGCCGCCGCCGCATTGGAATAGATTTTCCTCGCCACTGCTTCCTCCCATCAAAACGGATCAAGGAAAGCCACAGTTCAATCATCGATTCCAATTATTTGTTTTTTCGTGTAGCCATAAACGATGGCTATCAATCGCATCTCCTTCTACCACCTCGAGACGCTGCTCTGGATCTCGCGCCTCGGCACGTTCGCGGCGGCGGCGGAGAAGATGAACACGACGCAGCCCGGCATTTCCGCGCGCATCGGCGAGCTGGAGGACCGGCTGGGCGCAAAACTCTTTCACCGGACCGGTCGCTCGGCGAACCTCACGCCCGTCGGGCGGGAGCTCGTCCGCGATTATCTGCCGCTATGGGAGCAGCTACAGGACATGCTGCTGCGCACGGGCGGCTTCGACCGGGTGGGCGGCGTCGTTCGCCTCGCCGCCGGCGAGATCGCCGCGGCGACATGCCTGCCGGTCTTCGTCTTTGAGATGAAGGCGCGCTGGCCCGACCTGTCTTTCGAGATCGAGATCGAGCTGACGGCACGGATGATCCAGGGCCTTCTCGACGGCAGGATCGACCTGGCATTCGCCGCCGGCCCGGTCGGTCATCCCGCCTTGCAGGCGCTGCCGATCGGCGCTGCCGAGTTGCTGTGGGTGGCGAGCCCCTGCGTTGCGGAGCAAATGGCCGACGCCGGATCCGACGCCTCGTTTTCCCTATGGTCGCTGCCCGGTCACTCGCCGATCTTTCAACTGGCGCGCAAGGTGCTCGACAGTCTGCCGGAGGGACGGCGCTCGATCAATCTGTGCAACAACGTCCGCACGATGATCGACATCGTCGCCATGGGCGACGGCTTCGCCCTTGCCCCGGAATCGATGGTCAGGCCGCAGCTCCAGTCCGGCGCCCTGGTGTCCGTCATGGCGGACCGGCGTGTGGAACCGATGAGCTTCCATGTCGTCGCCCGGGCGGGGGAGGGCGACCCGACGATCCGCAAGCTCCTCCAATGCGCGGGGGAAATCGATCTCGACGTTGCGGGACGCCGCCCTGTCACGGGCGCGGCTTGATCTGACTGCCGGCTGGCCGGGCTGGAGGATATCAGCGGCGGCGGGATCCGCATTGATGGCCGCGCGGTCAATGACGTCGCGCCGAAGGAGAGGGACATCGCCATGGTGTTCCAGAGCTACGCGCTCTATCCGCACATGACGGTGCGCGAGAACATGGCATCAGTCTCCCCGGATTTCCATCGATGGTCCGGCAGGAGGCCGCCTCACCGCTCGGCTTCGGCGTTCACGGGCGAAAAACCAGTGCTTCGTCGCTTCGGAGGCAGCGAGATAAGCTGCTGTGATCGCGACCAGGCCTCCCATGACCGGCGCCGTCAGCGGCACGAAGCCGAACCAGTCCATGCCCGGCAGATAGGGGATCGCGATGGCGAGCAGCCCGATCGCCAGGGTCAGCCACGACAGGAGGCGGCTCGGGCGGCTCTTCCAGAACGGCTTGCGGGTACGCACGATCAGCACGATGCCGAGTTCCGTGATCAGCGATTCCACGAACCAGGCGGTCTGGAAGACCTGCGCGGTCGCCCCGGCGACAAGCATGAGGAAGGCGAAGGTGACGACGTCGAATGCCGAGCTGACGAGGCCGAAGGCCACCATGAAGCGGCGGACATAGCCGATGTCCCAGCGGTGCGGCGTCTTCGTCTGCTCGCTATCCACATTGTCCGTGGCGATCGCCAGCGACGGCACGTCCGACAGGAAGTTGTTGAGCAGGATCTGCGGCGCGAGCAGCGGCAGGAACGGCAGGAAGAGCGAGGCTACGGCCATCGAGATCATGTTGCCGAAATTGGCGCTGGTGGTGATGGCGATATATTTCATCGTGTTGGCGAAGGTCACGCGGCCGTCGTCCACCCCGCGCAGCACGACGCCGAGATCGCGCTGGAGCAGGATCATGTCCGCCGCCTCGCGCGCCACATCCACCGCGCTGTCGACGGAAATGCCGATATCGGCCTCGTGCAGGGCGGGCGCGTCGTTGATGCCGTCGCCCATATAGCCGACGACATGGCCGCGCCTGCGCAGGGCGGCGATGATGCTCTCCTTCTGGTTGGGATCGATTTCGGCGAAGATGTCGGTCCGGGCCACGCGGGCAAGGAGCGCTTCCTTCGTCAGCCCGGTAAGTTCGCTGCCGGTGAGGATGTTCCGGTGCGGCAGGCCGATCGTCTCGGCCAGGTGCGTTGCGACATAGCGGTTGTCGCCGGAGATCATCTTCACCCGGATGCCGCGTTCGGCCAGCGCCTTCAGCGTCTCGGCCATGCCGGGTTTGGGCGGATCGAGGAACAGCAGGAAGCCGGCGAAGGTGAGGTCCGTCTCGTCCTCGCGCGTATGGGACGGCCTGTGCGGCAGGCGGCGCACCGCCATGCCAAGGACGCGAAACCCCTCCATGCTCCAGTTCCGCACCCGGTCGTCGAGGGCCTTCGCCCGCTCGGCGTCCAGCGGCACGGGAGCGCCTGCCTCGAGCACGGACGAGCATGCGTCGACCACGTTCTGCACCGCGCCCTTGCAGATCAGCAGATCGTCGTCCTCCCCCTGCCGCCTGACGACGACCGACAGCCGCTTGCGGATGAAGTCGTAGGGAATCTCGTCGGCCTTGGCGTAGGGCGCGAGCTCGTCGCCTTCGCGCCGGCCGGCCGCGATGGCCTCGTCCAGCGGGTTCGCCATGCCTGTCTGCAATGTCGCATTGAGGAGCGCCCACAGGCGAACCTTTTCCGATGTCCCGCCATCCGGGTCCGTGCAGGCGTCGAGGTGGATGAGGCCTTCGGTGAGCGTGCCTGTCTTGTCGGTGCAAAGCAGGTCCATGCTGCCGAGATTCTCGACGGCGTCGAGGCGGCGGACGATGACGCCGCCTGCCGCCATGGTGCGCGCGCCGCGCGCCAGGGTGACGCTGATGATCGCCGGCAGGAGCTCGGGCGTCAGCCCCACCGCAAGCGCCAGCGAGAACAGCAGCGAGTCGATCGGCGGCCGGTCCAGCAGCAGGTTGGCGAAGAAGACGAGGAGGACGATGACCAGCATGATCTCGGTCATCAGATAGCCGAAGCGGCGGATGCCGCGATTGAAGTCCGTCTCCGGCACGCTTCGCGCGACGGTTGCCGCGATCGAGGCGAACTCGGTGCGCGCGCCCGTGCGCACGGCGAGCATGCTGGCGGTGCCGCTGCGCACCGACGTGCCGGTGAAGATCATGTTGTTGCGCTGGCCGATCCGGGCGTCGGGCATGGAAATCCCCGGCGCCTTCACCACCGGAAAGGTCTCGCCCGTCAGGGCCGCCTCGCTGACATTGAAATCGCATGCTTCCAGAAGCACGCCGTCGGCCGGGATCAGGTTTCCCGCGGACAGCATGACGACGTCGCCCGGCACGATCGCCTCGACCGGGACGGGGGTCTGCCTGCCGTCGCGCAGCACGGATGCCTTGCGCGCGATGCGCGCGGTCAGCGCTTCCATGGCGCGGGACGCGCCGTATTCCTGGGTGAAGGACAGCACGCAGCTCGCCAGCACGATCACGGCGATGATGATCGCCTCGCTGCCCTCGCCGACAAAGGCCGAGACGACGGCCGCGAAGATGAGGATGAGAACCAGCGGGCTGCGGAATTGCCGCGCGAAGGCGGCAGCGGCCGGATGGCTTCCCCGGAGGCTGATGGTGTTCGGACCGGCGGAGCGCAGCCGCGCCTCGGCCTCCGCCGAGGACAGGCCGCGAAGCGTCGAACCCAGCTCCTCCAAAAGCCGTCCGCCCGGCCTTGCCCAATAGGCTTCGCCGATATCGGCGGAAGAATGTGCGGGCGGGATGCGGTCCATACGTTCCTCCTGCATGGCGATCCCGCCCCGGATGATCCTGTCGGCTGGTCAACAGCCTGACGCCGCCTTTCCCGAAGGCCGACTTCGGAAAAGCGCTTATCCGGCAATATACCAAGGCGTTTCAAATGATGCATGCCGTTCCTGGCAGGCGCTCATATGGACGTGGCGCGATCTGGTGGAGCCCATTCATCCGCAGAACGACGCCCGGTTCCCGCGCTTTGCGGATGCGGAGGACCGGGTCTGGTCTCGCCCCGGACGCCCGTTCGGCGGCTGCCAACAGCCATTGGCGCGATCGAGAGGGCTTCGAACGGAAAGGGAGGCCGCGGCGTCCCTGCCGGCCGGTATCGGCGGCGTGAAGCGCCAACGAGGTCAACTTCCTTGCCGGCGGCAGATCACGGATTTCGATGGAGCGGCCGCCGGAAATTCCATGACGGGCGGCCCGGCCCGGCCGATGCCCAGATCGAACGTGCTTCACTCCGCCTGAGGAGTGCTAGACGCACAATACGCGCAACTCGTCCTTGAGGAACGCCGTCGCTCTCGTCACCTTCTCGGGCATCGGATTTCGGCGTGGCGACAGCAGCCGCACCCGGAGCGCGGATATTTCGTATTCCGGCAGGATCCGTCTGGCTCTTCCGGAAGAAAGAGCCTCCTGCACCATCGGCGCGGGAAAGATGCCGATCCCCTCTCCCTCGAGCATGAGGGAATGCAACGGGCGCCAGTTCCCGACGGTCCAGACAGGATTGATCCGCGCCTCGACGGCTTTTCCCGCATGCTGCAAGACGATGGTGTTTTCCTGGAACGACCCGGAGACCCGGAGAAAGGGGTGCTTTCTCAATTCCCCCGGCGTTCGGGGCGCCCCGTGGGCGGCGATATATCCGTTCGTTGCGACGAGAACGCGGCTCATCAGGCCGATGTCGATGTCCTCGCAATTGATGGACGGCGCCTCGCCAAGACGAACGGCGATATCCACGCCTTCGTTGACCGGATCGAGAATGCCGTCGTCGACGATCAGGTCGCATGTCAGCTCGGGGTTGGATCGCTGGAAGCGATGAAGCATCATCGGCAATACCGCATCCCCGATGCAGGAGGGAGCGGCGATGCGAAGCGTGCCCGGCAGGGAGGCCGCGCCGGATGCTCTTGCCGACTCCTCCGCGAAAGCTGCAAATTCCAAGGTCCTCTTACTCCTCTGATAGAAGATGCGCCCGACCTCCGTAAGCTCGAGGCGCTGAGGGCGTCGCGCCAGCAATCGGGTGCCGAGATGGTCTTCCAGCCGACGGGTCCGCTCGCTCACCACGGGCTGGGACATTCCCAGATCGCGCGCGGCGGCCGAGAAGCTGCCGCGCTCCACGACCCGTACGAAAATCCGCATCCCCAACAGAAGGTCCATGTGCCCGCACCAGAAACGGCGTCCTCCGCATTCGATCGTTCATGTGTTCATGAGCAAGGGAGAGGCGAGCCACACGAACTGCCTGGACGAACGGATTTCGTAAGCCAATGGGAGCCAGCGAAACACGAGAACCGTTCCTCGACGGCTCCGGGCGACCGGCCGGCAGTCATGCACGCTGACCCTTCGGGTGGTTCCCAGGAAGACGCATCTTGAAAATACGACCCGAAGGCGGCGACGATAATGCGGTTGCGGCGCTTTCGGATACGTCAAGCGGTCAATTCGTTTTGTTGAAACGGAACAGCTTGCGAAGCTGGCGACGCGGCCGGCCTCGTGAGGACATCCGCTTTTCAGTTTCGTCGCCTTACAACGCATTGATATCCGTTGTTTTCCCGTGCCCGTCCGCGATCCGGCGATGTTCGGAGAAATGCCGGGGCCGCCTCTCCACGGTGGAGGAGTTCTCACTCCTGCGGGTTCGTGATAGTCTGTCGCCGATGGTTGACCCAGGCGTTCTGGATTTTCTACGAAGCGGCCAGCCGATGCATGCAGCCATTCGATGGGGAGGGGGAATGGCGCGCACGCCGGACAGGCAGGTAAAAAGACGAGGATAAATGGACGAAAAATCGGCCGTCGGTGATCGCCTCTCCGTTGATTTCGATACCGGGTCCGTACCGAGGTTCGAGCGTTTCGAAGTCTGGCGGGATTTCTGCCGAACGTCTCATCTCCCCCAGGACTGCGTTGCCGTGCCCGACTGTTTCGGTGCGCGGATCAACGGATTTGCCCAGTCAGGCATCAGCACCATGTGCCTGTCGGTGGACCCCTGCGAGATGATCCGGGCGCCCGGCAAGCAGACGGAGACGAATCCGGACCTGCTCGTTTTCTATTTCGTATTGTCCGGCAGCGTGGTGATCGAGCAGGATGGGCGCTCCACATCGATCGGGGCAGGGGACGGCACGTTATGTGTCGGCGACAGGCCATACAGGATCGCTGCGAAGGAAAAGCACCGCCTCCTGGCCTACAAGGTTCGGCGCGATCTCCTTTCCCGGTCCGCCAGCCTGGAAAACGTCACGGCCCGGAGTCTGAGCGCATCGAACGCTATCGCGCCTCTCGTCATCAACCTTGCGCACGGCATCTGGAGCCGTATCGGCGATCTGGATACCAATACGGTTCATCGCCTGATGCAGTCTCTCGTCGATATGACCGAGACCGCGTTCGGGTTGCTCATCCTCGAGGAGGAACAGTCGGTCATCTCGGTGCGCAAGGCCACGCTGCGCCGCATCAAGCAATTCATCGAGGCCAATCTCTCCAAGGAGGAGCTCGGGCCGCTCTACGTCTCGCAGGCGCTCGGCTTGTCGACCCGCTACATGAACAGGCTCTTCAACGAGGAGGGGACCGCCCTTTCCCGCTACATCTGGGAATCGCGGCTGCACCTGGCGGCCAAGCGCCTCCTCGATCCCCTGTATGCCCAGCAATCGATCTCGATGATCGCCTATCTGCACGGGTTCAAGAACCAGAGTCACTTCAGCACATCGTTTCGCGAGAAGTACGACTGCTCGCCGACGGACTACAGGACTGCCGGCAAGCTCGTCGGTTGAAGCGCCGCTTCGCCCGAAATCATGGCGGGGGGTAACGGTCGCGTCGCCCTGTCGCTATGCGGACGGTGAAGGCCTCGACGTCATGCGCTCAAGCGTTCCATCCCGCCAGACGAGCGTGTGGACCAGGACCATGGCGATGTGCCCGAGGATCATCAGCATCAGCGCCCAGCCGAGAAGCGCGTGGGCAAGATTTCCCGGCGCGGTCATCCATAGGCTCGGCTCGCCGCCTGTTTCGACAAGCCGTGTCCCGAAAACCACCAATCCCCGGCCGTTGCCCATCGAACGCAGGATCGCCAGCGAGGGGACGACGATCATCAGCACATAAAGCCCGACATGGCCCAGCGCTGCGGCCAGGCCGAGCAGGCTCCCGTCATGTGCCGGCCGGTTGCGAAGACCGACCATCCCCCAGAGGCCACGCAGCAGCGCAAGCACCCATAATGTGAAACCGACGGATGCATGCGTCGACCAGAAGAACTGATCCGCCGCGCTTCCGCGCGCGAGGAGACGAAAGAGGGCCGAGGCGAATTGCCAGACGAAGAGCATCGCCATCAGCCAATGAAGCGCGCGCGTGACGACGCCATATCGCTCCGGCGTGTCACAATATCCGACCGCCGCGTTCATCGGTATTTCCCGTATGCGATTGTTGTCCTTGCCGCATTGAAAGTCGAATTTGCGCTCGACATGAAACCTGCCTTTCCAAAGGGGTGTGTTTTAGATTCGTTCCGACGGGAAGGTAGTGTCGGCGGAAGGGCAATATGTTTGTGAAACGGACAAATCGGCTTTCCGAACGGGAACAGATGCGTGCTTCGTCTAGGCCCTGCGGGAGCCTCTCAAGGCTATCGCCTCATTGCTTTGCAGGATCAAATCGGGCGCACGCCTTTCGAAAGGCATCGGCTTGCCGAGCAGGAAGCCTTGCGCTTCGTCACAGCCCTCGGCCTTCAACAGTTCCAGTTGCTGCGGTGTCTCGACGCCTTCGGCAAGCACGGGGATGTTCAGGCTCTTGCCGAGCGCGAGCACCGCGCGGACGATGGCCTTGGCCTGGAGGTCGTTTTCCACTTCCGGCATGAACGAGCGGTCGAGCTTGATCTTGTCGAAGGGAAACGAGCGCAGCGTGTCGAGGGAGGAATAGCCGATACCGAAATCGTCGATGGCGACGGTGACCCCGAGGTTCCTGATCTGGCGCAGCATGTGCAATGTCCGCTGCTTGTCCTCGATGATGGTGGACTCGGTGATCTCCAGTTCGAGGCGGGTCGGGGCGAGCTTGGACTCCGTCAGGATGGTCAGCAGCAACTGCGGTAGATCGACATGGGCAAACTGAACGGGGGAGACGTTGACCGAGATCTTGTGGGGCTCGTCCCAGCTTGCCGCTTCCATGCATGCCTTGCGCAGCACCCACTCCCCGATCGCCAGGATCGAGCCGTTCTCCTCGGCAATCGGGATGAAATCGGCCGGCGAGACCATGCCCCGATCCTTGTGCTTCCATCGGACCAGGGCTTCGTAACCGACGATTTTTCCCGTCAGCAGCGACGTCTGCGGCTGGTAGTAGAGGTCGAGCGCATTGTCTTCGATGGCGAGGTTCAGGTCCTGGGCCAGGGCGTGGCGCTCATGGGCGAGCTCATCCATCCGCGCTTCGAAATAGCAGACCGCGCGACCGATATCGCCCTTCGCGCGATACATCGCAAGGTCCGCGTTGCTTAGAAGCCGCTCCCGGTCGATGCCGTCCTGCGGGAAGATCGCGACCCCGATGCTGGCGCCCGTCACCGTGCGGAAGTCGCCGATCTCGAGTGGTTCGAACAGGGCCTTTTCCAGCCGATCGACGATATCGATAAGCTGCGTCTCATCCGAGAAGCGGATGCTGGCGGCGAATTCATCGCCGCCAAGCCGCGCGAAGAAGGCGTTGTCGGTCGTCAGGTTCGACAGGCGGCGACCGATTATCTGAAGGGCGATGTCGCCCGCCTTGTGTCCCCGCAGGTCGTTGATCTCCTTGAAGCGATCCAGATCGATGCATGCCACGGCGACTTTCGATCCCGCCAATTTGCGCGCGCTATCCAGCGCCGACTGCAGATGCTCGGCAAAGCTGACACGGTTCGGCAGCGCCGTGAGCGCATCCGTCAGCGCCATTTGCTGAAAGCGCTCGATCGTCTCATGGGACACGCGGGAATCGATCAGTTTCGTCGCCAGGCTGGTGGCGATGGTCAACAGGCCGACGGCAGCGATCGCAACCCCCATCGTCGTCAACGCTTCCTGGCCCCCGGCGGCCATTGCGTGGTGCATGGGGGTGACCGTCATTGCCGCCATGCCGGTGAAATGGAGCGCGACGATGGCCAGGGTGAAGAACAGCGCCCCCAGCAATACGGGGTGGCGCCGATGGGGGCTAAGCGCGAAGTTGAAAGCCACGCTCGAGATCGAAAGAGCAAGGATCACGGAGATCAGGACATAATCCATGTCCCATTGGACCGGGCTGCCGAGAATATAGGCGGCCATGCCCGTATAATGCATCAGAGAGATCGCAGCACCGGCGAGCGCTCCGCCGAGCCATGGAGCAAAGGCCGGATGGCGCTGCACCGCGACCCAGATCGCGATGGTGCATCCGAGCACCGCCACGGCGAGCGAGCCGATCGTCAGCTTCATGTCGAGGGTCACCGTCGCACCCGGATGGAATGCCATCATGGCGATGAAATGCGTGCACCAGATCGCGGAACCGGAGGCGACGGCGGTCACGAAGGTCCAACGGGTGCGAAGGCTACCCTGCTTGCCTTGCGTCTGGCGCAGCAATGAAATGGCGATCCACGAGCCGACTCCGCAAAAGACGGCTGCGAGCAGAACGAGCACCGGGTCGTGATCGAGAAAAATGGTTTCAAGGACGCGCAAGTGGCTTCTCCGGTTGGGAGTTTTGTTTTCTCAGGAGATCAGACGGGCATTGTTTTATCGGTTAAAGCGATAACAAACTCCTAATCCTTCGTGGTAACAGGGATTATTCTTCGGAATTTCATGATTCTCGTATGTGAATAATCGGAAAAAACGATTAAATGAATTTGCGACGCGGAGGAGTTGCAGTCGCGCTTCGAGGCTTGAATCTTTCTGGATCGAAAAGGTGCGGGCCGAAGCGCCTCGGACAACCTCGCAGGTCAAACGCCGCTTGCCGGCATCTGGCGCGTCTTGGGTCGATGAAGGGCCGGGCAGTCGCCGCGTTAGTCCGGCTGTCGGCCGGTCTGCTCGGACGAGGCCATGAACCTCAGTTCCTCTTTCAGGAACGCCGCGATCTTCCTTGTCTTTTCCGGGATCGGTTCGGCATCCGGATAGAGAAGCCGAACACGAAATCCGGGAATCTCGTATTGGGGCATAAGGCGCTTCAGCCTCCCGGACGCGATCGCGTCCGAGGCGGCCGGCAACTGCAGGACGCCGATCCCCGCGCCCTGCAGAAGCAAGGCGTGCAGGGGCCGCCATGTCGCAAGCGTCCACATGGTATTGATCGGAGCCCTGATCGTCTCGCCCTTGTATTTGAGGGGCAGGACACCGTCCTGGAAAAGGCCCGTGACGCGCATGAACACATGCGCAGCCAGGTCTTGCGGCGCCTTCGGCTCCCCATGCGAGGAGATGTAGTCCGGTGCCGCCACCAGCACGCGCCTGACCAGCCCGAGCGGTTCGTCGATGACGTTGGCGCAGTGCGCATCGCCAAGACGGATGGAGATGTCTGCCCTTTCGGCAATGGGTCCCGCGATGCGATCGTTGAGGACGAGTTCGATGGCAAGGTGCGGATGGAGGCGCCGGAAACGTTGGAGGATCTCGGGCAGAACGACCTCTCCGAGGCTATTGGGAGCGGCAACGCGCAAGGTGCCCTTCAGCCCGACCATTCGCGCCGGGATCACCCCTTCGGCAAACTCGGCGGCCTCGACGGCCTTTTTGCTGCGCTCATAGAAAATCACGCCGACATCGGTGGTTGCCACCGAGCGGGTGTTCCTCTGCAGCAGCTTCGCGCCAAGGTGGCTTTCGAGGCGCGTCAGGCGCTCGCTGACGGTCGACTGCGACATGCCGAGATCACGCGCGGCGGCCGTCAGGTTGCCTCGCTCGACGACCCGGACATAAACGCGCATTGCCAGCAACATATCCATGCTGCCTAACTTATATCGATTCATGAGCGGAACAACCGCCGGGGTTTCAATATCAACGACATAGTCGCGGGCGCATGCCCCGGAAGGCCTTCGGCGGACGGCTCCGGCTAGAGCTCGTCGGCTTTTCTCTCGCCGCCCTCCGGAAGCCGGCAATCGCGTGCCAGCCGCACGAAGCGGGATTGCGTCTGGTCCGCCTCCATAGCCTGGTATTTGGGACTTGGTTGCCTTGGCGGCGAGACCTTATGGCGCGCGCCGGATTCCTCTCGAAACGCACGAGGGGTTTTCTGGAAGCGTTCACGAAACGCGGTGCTGAAATGACTGATGTTCCGGAACCCGCAGTTATACGCCACGTTGGCTATCGACCATTTTCTGTATTCGGCGCTTGCGAGGTCTTCAGCCGCTCTTTCCAGCCGCTGCTGCCAGATGAAGCGCGAGAGCGACGTGCCGTCCGCCTCCAGCAGGCGATTGAGATAGCGTGAGGACAGTTGCGTCGCCTCGGCAACCTTTTCTGGAGATAGATCGTGCCTGCGGAGGTTGTAGAGAATGTAGGCCTTGACCCGGTCGAGCGTAGCCAGGCGGCTATCGACAGGCAGCGGCACCGTATGCGGCGACAGGGTTTCGATCGCCGTGTCGATCAGGCCGGCGAGATTGGCAATAAGGCGTTCTATCTGATGGTTCGAAATCCTGGCCGCATTCTGCGTGATATTGGTCACGAAGCTATAGAGTATCGGCGCGATATGGGATGCCTCCGAGAGGTTGCGGCCCGTGACGGCGCTCAGGTCGCCCTCGGTCAGCAGGGCGCGGCGGGGAATCTTGACGACCGCCAGTTCATGGTGCGTGGGGATGGTGAAGGCGGCCGGGCGGTCCGCGGAATAAAGTGCGCTGTCTCCCGGTTTCAGCAAGGCGGCGTTTCCGCCCTGTTCGATGTGGATCTCTCCCGACAGGACCACCTGGAGCAGGATGCTGTCCGAGGCATCGGTCGGGTGTGGATCGGCTTTGCGGACGACGACGCAGGGCGAGGAGGAGAGCTGGAGAAGACTGAAGCCGCCGAGAACCACCCCGCATATCGAGAACTCGTAGCTTCTCACGTCCAGCGGGCGCACCTCGAAGCCGACGAGCGCTTCCCTGCACGCCTCGTGCATATAGTTCAGCTTCTGGGAAGACGGGACGTCTGACGTCGACTTGTAATACATCTGTTCAACATACCGCTGTCATGAAGCCGGTGATTACCTGCGCCGCCCCTCTCTGGTTTCGAAACTCATTCGTTTTTGCGAATGATGAGCCTGCTGTCTTCGAAATTCTCGCCGCCAATGCGAAGCTGACGACGGGCATGGCCCTTCCGGGCGAGCATGCCGGCGCTGTGCATGGTCGAGCCCGGAGTACCTTGGAATTCCGGGAATTTTACATGATTCCGGTGGCGCGGCCGTCGATCCCGCCAAGAATCTCACCCGTCGCGCAAAAACTTTCACACAGGAGTCACTTTTACGAAAGCCTGAAAAATGAAATGCGCGTCATCGTATTTTACGAATAATAACGACGCGAAAGTAGCCGCCGGCGACATTGCCCGCCTTCCCGCGGGAACGGCTCACCGCGACGAGATCTGCCGCATGATCCCCTCGGCGAGCGATTTGTCACCGGTGCCGTGCAACAGGCGCAAATAGGCGAAAGTACGTCTCGCCGCGCCGTCGAGATGCCATAGGCAGCCATGGAATTGACAAGCGTCGAAGCCGGGCAGCTCGCCGCCGCTATACATGAGTTGGCAGTTCTTGAACTCGCAGTCGATATAGGTTTGCCCGTCCACGTGAATGATTTCCGCTTCGAATATGCGTGCTGCGTGTCTCATTTTCGTGCTTTCTCTGTTTGCCAGCCTCGAGAGAGCGTCGGGGGAGTTGTCTTTGCCGGCTGCGAACGGATCGCCCCGGATTGCGATTCGCGTTCGAGGAAAGGTCGCGGCCCAACGGGTGCGGCTTGCTCGAACCCTTGCAAGGCTCATGGATCGTTCAAATGCGGGCCAGGGCTCGATTTCCGATAGAATTCCTGGAAAGCCGCGAACGGCAGTGCCTTCGAGTACAGCCAGCCCTGGCCATATTGAACACCGCTCTCGCGCAGGAATTCGGCCTGCTCTTTCGTCTCTATTCCCTCGGCCACGATTGCCAGCTTGTGCAATTTCGCCAGTTCGATGATCACACTCGTGATATTGGGAGTGCCGGGAAAGAGATTGATCGTCTGGACGAAGGATTTATCGATCTTCAACCCGTTCACCGGAAGGTCGTTCAGATACTTCAAGGAGCAGTATCCGGTTCCGAAGTCGTCGATGGTCACCGCATAGCCAAGCGCCCGTGCCGTTGCGATTGCTCGATGAGCCGTCTGTGTGATGATCGCGTGCTCGGTAAGCTCGAACCAGATCTGCGTCGGCGATATCGCCCCTTGCTTGAGAACGGCATCGATCTCGCCGATCGCCTTTTCACAACTCAGATCCTTGGCGGACAGGTTCAGGGCAAGGTGGAAATCACGGTTGGCGCGGAGGAACCCGCTCATTTCCCTGACGGCTCGACGGACGACATTCCGGGTTATTTTCGACGATAGCCCGTTGGCTTCCGCAAGTTCGACGAAATGGTCCGGGTAACGAAGCGACCCGTCCGGCAGCTCCATCCGGACGAGCGCCTCGGCGCCGAAGCAGCGACCAGTGCCAAGATCGATGATGGGCTGGTAGTGCAGGAGCAGGCGATCCGCCTTCAGCGCCGCCTCCAGCTCACCGAGCGGCGAGAGCCGGCGGCGGGTCGCCGCGACCACGAGCCAGGTGATCAGACAGGACAAGCCGATCACGATGGGCAGGATCCAGGCCGTCCGAGACGAGAAGACCGCGGCCCGTGGGCGCTCGATCTGTGCTGCCAACGCCGTCCAGTCGGCATCGGTCGCTTTCGCATAGGCGATGCCGTCGATGGCGACTTTGCTTGAACCCGGCTCAAACACCGGCAAGGGCTTGTCGATGCCCCAGTCCTTGTCGGTTATCAGGACCCCGTTATTGGCCCGAACCATGAGGCGGACATCATGCTCGCGCGGAAAATCGTTGAGCCGGTTGTAGTCGAACAACGCGCCATAGTCGCCGAACTGGATGAGCATCCTATTGTGCCGGGGGCTCGCCCAGGGTCGAACCGGCAGCCCGATGTCAACGCCGGCGGCGGTCCGGTAGTCGATCCGGGCTTCCTGGGAATCGGCTGGAGGGATACCCCAGGCCGAGCAAACGAGCCGGCCGTGCCGATAATATCCGATATCGTCGACGAAGGGGTCGTCGAACATCGCCGTCCGCAGCCGATCCCGATGGGAGGAGGAGCATTCGAGACCATCGGGCTTTAGAGCCGCAAGGGTGCGCACGGTACGGTCGACCAGCCTTCGGGTCCGGGTCACCGTATATTGGGCGATCTCCTCGAGCCGGGCCTGCTGTTCCCTGCTCGCCAGGAAATGGGCGATCTGCAGCCCCGCGACAAGCGGCGCGAGAGCGCCGCACAGGCCTGCGGCGACTGCGATCATGACAATCCGGTGTTTTAGCATAAGGTCCCCCTCCCCAAATGCAGCCGCCTATCGGGCGCCGCTGACCAGCATTGCGGTTTTCCTGTGGGTTCGATCGACCTCCCGTTGCTCCTGTTGCTCTGTCGACTTCAGTCGTCACGCGGCATTCGACCGCACGCCGGCGGAGGCTTGCCGCCCGGCGAGCCGCCTCAAAATTTCCCCACGACATTGAGGAACACACCACGGTCGTTGAGGGTCAGGTCGCGCAGATCGTCGGTAAAGCTGCCGAAGTTGTAACCGACGCCGATCTTGAAGTTCTCGCCGACATGACGGTAGACCGCCGCGAGCGCTCCAAGATCGACGGTCTTCGCCTCGGGCTGGGCAAGAACCCGGCCTTCGAGAAGGACATCCCAATTATGAACGACGTGGAGGTCGGCCCGGA